>DASWNZ010000209.1:0-24084 GCA_036398975.1 Longimicrobium sp. | reverse complement strand
CACTTGGCACTTGGCACTTGGCACTTAGCACTAACGCACTAACGCACTAACGCACTAACGCACTTCCGTTCACGCCGCCGGCTGCGGAAGCTCCGCCACCAGCCGGATCGACGCCGTGAGCTCTTCCAGCTGGAAGTGCGGGCGCAGGAAGACGGTGGCGTTGTAGCAGCCCGGCTTGCCGCCGATCTCCGTGACGTCCACGCGGGCCTCGCGCAGGGGGAAGCGCGCCTTGGCCGACTGCGGGGCGTCGTCGTTCAGGAGCACGTACTGGGCGATCCAGCCGTTCAGGTACTTCTCGATCTCGCCGCGCGTCTGGAAGCTCCCCACCTTGTCGCGCATCATCACCTTGAGGTAGTGCGCGAAGCGGGAGGCGGCCAGCACGTACGGAAGCGATGCCGAGAGGCGCGCGTTGGCCGTGGCGCTGTCCGTGAGGTACTCCACCGGCTGCTGCGTGGTGGCGCCGCCGAAGAAGGCCGCGTACGACTCGCCCTTGCAGTGCACCAGCGAGATGAAGCCCAGGTCGCTCAGCTCCTTCTCGCGCCGGTCCGTGATCGACACCTCGGTGGGGCAGATCATCGCCGAGTCGCCCGAAAGCGTGTCGAAGGTGTGCACCGGGAGCCCGGCCACGCGGCCCCCGCCCTCGACGCCGCGGATCGCCGCGGTCCACCGGTACTTGGCGAAGGCGTCGGTGATGCGCGCCGCCAGCGCCCACGCCGCGTTCCCCCACAGGAAGCTCTTCGGCTGCTCCACGCGGGGACGCTGCTTGTCCTTGCTCTTCGCCTTGTCCGCGCGGAACTCGGCTTCCTGCGCGTGGATGTCGTTGGTGTACACGTTCTCGGTGTACTGGAAGCCCTCCACCGGGTTGTTGACCGGGTGGTACGGGCGGCGCAGGAGGAAGCGCGGAAGGACGAGCGCCACGTAGCGCGAGTCCTCGCTCTTCCGGAACTCGCGCCACTCCGCCATCTCGGTGGTGTCGAGCGCCTTGCGCAGGTCGCGCGGGACCCCCAGGTCGGCGAAGGAGCCCAGGTCGAAGAGCGCCGGCGACGCGGCGGCGATGAAGGGGGCGTGGGCCGCGGCCGCCACCGACGCGATGCGGCCGAGCATCGCCACGTCCGGCGCCGCGCGGCCGAACTCGTACGCGCCCACCAGCACCGAGTACGGGTGCCCGCCGAAGGTGCCGTACTCCGCCTCGTACAGCTTCTTGAAGAGCTGGCTCTGGTCGACGTCCACCGCCTTCTCCAGGTCCTTGGCCACGTCGTCCTTGCTCACGTTGAGGACGCGCAGCTTCAGCATCGTCCCCGTCTCGCTGTTCTGCACCAGGTAGGCGAGGCCGCGCCAGGTGGCCTCCAGCTGCTGGAACTTCTCGTTGTGGAGGATCGCGTCCAGCTTGTGCGAGATCTCCTCGTCGATCTGGCGGATGCGCTCCTGGATGAGGGCGGCGGTGTGCTTGTTCTTGTCCTGTTTGATTTTCTGCGTCTTCACTTCGCTCGTGAACTTCGAGAGGAGCCGCTGGGCCGCCTCGGCTGACGTGGTGTTCTGCTTGTCCCGGACCAGGTTCCCTTCGCTGATGATCTGGTCGAGGATGTTGGCGGGGGCGGGAGGCGCCGCGGTGCCGCCGACTGCCGTCGGATTGCTTTCGGACATGGGATGTTCCGTGTATTGGAGGGTGGATGGAGCGCGTTCAGGACTTGACGGGGGGCGCGGCGCGCCTGGCGAGCTCCGCCTCCAGCTCGTCCACCTGCTTTGGGTCCCCCAGCAGCTTCTGGAGCCGGTCGTCCAGCGGATCGTTGCCGTCCAGCTTCGCCAGCAGGTCGTTCAGGTCGGTGCGCAGCTGGAAAAGCTCCTTGAGCCCATCCACCTTCTTCACCAGGCTCGCCGGGCTGAAGTCGTCCATCCCGGTGAGGGGCGGGATGGTGGCCACCGCGTTCCCCTCGGCGTCCTTGAGCTCCAGGGTGGGGGCGATCTGCTTCATCACCGAGTCCAGGTTGCCGCTGTCGATCTCCACGAACTTGCGGTCCTTGAGCTTGGTCGCCTGCGGCGTGCCGCTGAGGTCGGCCAGGATCCCCACCACGAGCGGAAGCTCCTTCTTCTCCGATGCGCCGCCGGTCTCCACGTCGTACGTGATCTGCACGCGAGGGGGGCGGTTGCGGTCCAGCCAGTGCTGGGTGCTCTCTTTGCCTGCCATGGTGGTGCTCCTGGGGTGTGGCGTTGGGCACACCCCTTTCCCGGGGTGGGCGATGGGGCCGGGCGAGGGCGCCCGGCGGTGGGACTGTCCCTACTTCCCCTGCGGCTCGTGCATGCCGAGCAGCAGGCGCAGCGTCTTCAGGTCGTAGCCGTCGCGCGCGAACTCCAGCAGCAGGTCGCCCAGCGACATCCCGCCCCACGCCACGGCGCGGTTCACCAGGAAAGGGGTGGGCGAGTGGGGCTCGGTGCGCATCAGGTAGTCGGCCGCTTCGCGGAGCTGCCGGTACGCCTCGTCGCGGGTGGCGATGCTGCGGCGCACGCGCGGTGTGCCGTCGCTGATCTCGATCTCCATCGTGGGCTCCGGAGTCTGCGGCTCGGGGCGGGGCGCGCCCTCGTCTTCTTCGGTGGCCGGCTTGTCGGCGAGCACCTGCTGCGTCCAGTCGCGCATGGCGGCCGCGGTGTCGGCCAGCCGCGCCAGCGTGGGGGCGTCGCGCCCCTGTCGTGCCTCCAGCGTGGCGCGCAGGCGGACGCACGCCTCGGCCACGCGCTCCAGCTCCAGCACCAGCGCTTCGTAAAAGGGCCGCGGCGTGAGGGTGACGCTGGCCGAGACGCGCGCGCGGGTGGGCTTGGACGCCTCCTGCGGGTCGGGAGGCGTCCTCCCGTCCGTGCGCGGGGCCTCCTCGCGGCGCAGCGAGTCGCGCCAGTCGTTCCACGAGTACGGCTGCGCGTCGGAGGCCTGCGGGGCGCTGATGTGCACCGATGCCAGCGTCCACGAGACGCGCTCGTTGATCCAGTGGAAGACGCCGTCGCGCACCTCCGGGTCGTCCTCCTCCAGCGCGGGGTGGAGGTGCTCCCACAGGTCCTCGCACAGGGCGTGGAGGACGCGCAGCCCCTCCGCCGCGCCGGCCGCCCCGTGCAGGTGGATCCACGCCTCCATCAGCCAGGCCGCCACCAGCAGGTCCTTGGAGCGCGTCTCCAGGATCTGGCGGGCCAGCCGCTCGGCCAGCGCCCAGTCGGCGCGCTTCAGCTCCGTCTGCCAGGCGCCGCGGGGGGTGCTGGCGTCGTCCGCGCGCCGCGCCTCGCGCAGCTGGGCGAAGAGGGGCTCGTTGCGGACGGAGACGCCCCCCGGCGCCTCGCCCGGTATGGGCGTGGCGAGGCGGACGACGTCCGTCACAAAGGTCGCCGGCGTGTCGCGGCTCACGGGTAGAGCACCGTTTCGGGGGCGCCGCGGCCCAGCGCGGGCGCCGTGGCGGGGAAGTCGGGGAGCACCATCTCGGCGCCGCCGGCGGGGCTGCGCAGGCGCACGCGCACGAAGACGCGCGCCGCCGGGCCGCGGGTCGTGTCGCCCACCAGCGTGGGGACGTTGAGGGCGACGGTGTGGCGCACGCGGGACGGCGGCACGCCCAGCTCGCCCGGCGTGGCGGCGAACTGGCGCAGCATGCGGAGCATCCCCCACTCCCCCGCCCAGGTGACGGAGAGGAGGCGATCGCGGACGCGCGCGTTGGCGGGGAGCCCCGCGGGCGACGGGCGCACCGGCGACCCCTCGGCCCAGCGCAGGCCCAGGCGCACCGCGTCACCCGGGCTCCACTCGGCGGCGGCGCCCGCGGAGTCGCGCAGGGTGAGGCGGGTGTTGCCGATCTCCATCGTCCAATCCGCCACCTGGTCGCCGCCGGCCTCGCGGGCGCGGTTGGCGCGCAGCTCCGCCACCACGCGGAATGCGGCGCTCCCCGTGGTGTCCGAGCCCAGCATCGGCTCCAGGAACTCGCGAACCTCGTCCAGCTGGGCAAAGAACTCCGCCTGCGCGGTGCCGGGCCCCGCCACCCCGCCCGCGCCGCGCAGGATCCCCTGCCGCACGGTGGGCATCCGCTCGTAGAGGCGGAAGAAGGCGCGCACCTGCTCGGGGTCCGCGTCGCTGGCGGGATCGCCGGTGGCCGAGGCGAAGGGGAAGCGGCCCGCGAGGGTGGTGTTGAAGGCGCGCCGCAGCTCTTCGTAGCCGCCGGTGGTGGCGCCCGCCGTGATCTGGCGGCAGCGTGCGAAGAGGGCCGCGCGCAGCTCCTCGCGCCGCTGCGAGAAGAAGTCGGTGGCGCGGCGCTGCGCCCCCATGCTGGCAACGCAGTTCCCCAGCTCCACCGCGTCCATCCCGGAGCGGATGAAGCTCTCCAGCGCCGCCAGCGTGTTCCCCGGCTTCTTGGCGGTGTAGCCGTCCAGCGTCTCCACGATCCCCCGCCAGCGCGCCACCGTCCCGGGAAGGGGGCGCCCGGCCAGGTAGTTCTTCATCCCCGGCGTCTCCAGGTCCGAGAGGATGGGGACGGCGTACGTCTCGGCCAGGGTGCGGATGCGGGCGCGCTCGCCGGCGAGGTACTCCTCCAGCGCGTCCATGTCCTCCACGCCGAAGGCCGCGGGGGCCACCGGCTTGGCGCCGCGCCAGGTGGAGAAGTCGGGGTCGCGCGCGGTGTAGGCGCCGCTCGAGTTCAGCAGCACGTCCAGCTCGCCCAGCAGCTCGACGGCGTCGTGCAGCGCCAGCTCGCTGACCTCGCGGTGCGCCGCGCGCAGCCCCGCCTCGTCCAGCGCGGTGGCGAGCCGGTCCAGCCGCTCCGCCGCGGGGCGGTGGGCGGCGATGCGCGAGGCGACCGCGCGCTCGCGTCCCGCCGCGCCGAACGACGCGGGCGCGGGGGCGCTGGTGCGCGCGCGGCGCACGGCCGAGGAGACGGAGCCCTCCAGCTGCACCTTGGCCAGGCCGCGCACCAGCGGCTGCGACCCGCCCGGGAGCGCCGCCACGTCCTTGCCCACGAACTCCGCGTACTCCTGGTGCATGGCCAGCGCGTCGTCCAGCCCGCGCACGTCCCACGCGGGGACCATTCCCCTGGCGGGCGCCTCGGCCGCCATCGGCACGCGCGCCCCGCCCTGGGCGAAGCGGCGCCCCTGCAGCGCGCCCAGCGCCTGCCGCAGCGCCATCGCGCTGCGGGAGAGCCCCGTCTCTCCCGCAGCGCCCGGGAGGGGCGCGCCGTCGGACGACAGGGTGGCGCCGTACGCCTGCATCAGCGACTCGGCGCCGTTCAGCTTGTCCGCGCGGGCGCTCTCGAAGCGCCGCGGGAAGAGCGCGCGGAAATCCCCGCCACGCACGGCGCCCGAGTCGGGGAGCGACTCCAGCAGCTTGATGATCCGCGGCGGCGGCGGGGCCGTGGGGTCCAGCCAGTACGCGTCCTCTTCGGGCACGTAGCTGCGCACCTGCGCCACCTCTTCGCTGAGCTCGCGCAACGCGTCCAGGTCGGCGGCGTCGCCGTCCGGCCCGGCGCTTTCCACGCGTCGCGCCAGCAGCCGCACGCGCTCCAGCAGCACGTCGTACACGCCGCGCACCACCTCGTCGGCCACCCTCAGCCCGGTGTCGGTGCGGTTGCCGATGTCCAGCGGCTCCGCGCGCGCCCTGCCCAGCGCGCGCTTGAAGAAGCGGTTCCCCTCCGCGTGGTTGGCGAAGCGGGCCGGCTCGCGGAAGACGTACGACACCAGCTGGCGCAGGTCCTCCACGTTGTTGTCGTGCGTGCGCGCGATGCTGCGGTAGCGCCGCATGTTGAGCCCCAGGTTGCGCAGCTCGCCGATGTACCCCGTGAGCCCCGCCGTGCCGCTGTCCACCGCCGCGCGCACGGCTGGGTTGCCGCTCTCCTCCCCCGGCGTGTACGCGGCGAACCGGTCGTCGCGGGGAAGGAGGTAGTCGGCGCGCGCGCGGAGCGAGTCCGCCATCACCGGCAGGATCACCTCGCCGATCGTCTCGCCCAGCGTGTTGCTCACCCGCCGCCGCACGGGGGAGACCCACGAGGTGGGCATGAAGACGGACCAGAAGCGGCCCGGGCGCACCCCCGCCATGTGGTCCAGCAGCCCGGCGACGGACACGTCGCGGCGGCCGGCGCCCTGCCCGGTGAGCGGACGCAGGTCGTCACGCACGCGCTCCAGCCCGCCGGTCAGCCGCGCGCCCTCGCGGTTGACGTGGCGATACCCCCACGCCAGCCCCGGCAGCCCGATCAGCAGCATCGCCACAATCGCCGCTTGCGAGATTACCACCATGCGGTCCCGCGCCATGCGCGCGCCGAAGATGGGGCGCACCAGCCCGCGCTCCGCGAACACCTTCTTCTCCAGCAGGTGGCGGAGGAAGATGGGCGCGGGCCCGGACGGCGCGTCGCGATTCTCGGGCTCCGCCGTCTCGTCGGGGCGGGCGGGGGCCGGCGGGTCCGCCATTCCCGTGAAGTAGACGCCGCGCAGCGAGAACGTCTCATGGTAGACGCTCTCCTTGAACAGCTCGTTGAGGTAGACCTTGAGGTGCGGAAGGGTGGCGCGCAGCTCCTCGGGGAAGCGGAAGATATCGTCCGGGTCCCGGCTGTCGGCCAGCACCTCGGCCTGCACGCGGTATAGCTGCGTCCCCAGCTCGTCGTACGCCTCGTCCAGCCACGACGGCGCGAACGCCACGTCCGCCGAGTGCGGCGACGACCACCCGAAGATCTGGTCGCGCACCCGCGCCGGGAGGGCGTCCGCCAGGGCGTTCCACCCCGGGATGTCGTCGCAGCGGGTGACCAGCACGTACACGGGGAACTTGAGCCCCAGCACCCGCTGCGCCTCGCGAAGCCGCGCGAACGCCGCCTCGCCCCGCGCCGCCACCCGCTGCCGCGCGCCCTGGCCGATCAGCATGGAGGCTGGGATGGCGAGCACCACGCCGTCCAGCGGACGGGCGCCGCGGTGGCGGTTCAGGAGGCGCAGGAGGGTGCGCCACCCCGCGTCGTCCGCGGGGCGCCCATTGGTGGGGGCGAAGTAGCTCCCCGCCACGTCCAGCGCCACGCCCTGGTCGAAGAAGGTCCAGCGGCACCCCGCCTTGGTGGAGAGCGGGTCCTCGGTCGCGGGAGGAAAGGGGCGCTCCAGCCCGGCCGCGGCGAGCACGGTGGTCTTGCCGGAGTCCGGCTCGCCCAGCCAGAGGATCCACGGGATGCGGTAGCGGAAGTCGCGGTCCGGCACGTAGCTGCGCAGCGTCTGCAGGGCCGCGCGAAAGGAGCGCGCAAGCTCCGCGGGGGCGGCGGCTGGGCCCTCGCCGGGGGCGGCCGCGTCCGTCTGGGCGGCGTGCTCGGCGGCCCCGGCGCGGCGCAGCGCCCGGTACAGGTAGCCCACCACCCCCAGCGCCACCAAAAAGGCGCCTGCCAGGAGCCAGCCGCTCACCGCGTAAAGCCACGCCGCGAAGCCCGCCATCGTCACCTCCCCCTGGGGGCGGTGCCGTGATTGAGCTCCGCCACCGCCGCGTTCAGCTCGCTCACCCCTCGCGCCGCGCTCCACCAGAAGCCGTGCGAGATCGCCAGGTACAGCGCCACCGCCGCCACCAGCGCGGCCACCCAGCGCCGCGTGGGGGGAAGCCGGTCGGGCGCGGCGTCGCTCGCCGTGTGGCGGTACGCGTTGGCGAAGACGGGGCGGTCGTTGCGCAGGGCGGAGCGCGCGTCCGGGTACACGAAGGCGTAGAGGCGCCTGCGGTAGCTCTCGATCCGCTCCCCCGCGTCCACCCGGTCGCGGAAGCGGCCCTGGAAGCGGAGGGAGAGCACCATCAGGTACACGGCGCCCAGCGGGCGGCGCAGCGGGTCCGGGCTCGCCAGCAGCTCGTCGATCATGGTGAAGAGCCGCTCGCCGCCCACGTACGTGCCGAAGAGGCTCGCCTCCAGCAGGTGGTCGTTCCAGGCCTGGCGCCCGTCCCAGTCGAGGCCCAGGAAGACCTCGTCGGCCAGCGTGGCCATGGCGTACTGCGCGTCGCGGTACGACTCCGCGCCCCAGTCGCCGCCGCGGCGCCCGGCCTCGGCCTCCTGGCGGCGCAGCTTGCCCAGCAGCAGGTCACGCACGCGCACGGCGCGCAGGGCGGCGTCCTGCGCGGAGGCTTCGCCGGCGTGGGCGCGGGGGTTGGCCTCCACTTCGTGCTTGCGGCGCAGCACGTCCGCGTAGAACTGGCGGAACGCGATCACCAGGAAGGGATCGTCGCGCTCCTCCTCCGGCTGGAAGAAGTCGTCGCGCTCGGCCGGCATCCCGGCGAGGGTGCCGGGGCGCCCGTCGGGGCCCGGAAGGTAGAGGCGGTCTCGTTCCGCGGTCGCCATCACGCGCTCACACGGTGTAGAGGAAGGCCGCGGCGGGGCGCTGCTCGCCCGACGGGTCCCTGGGGTTCACGATCACCAGCGGCTGCCCGGCGGCCACGAAGTCGCGGTCGGGCGTCACGGTGAAGAGCACCTCGCGCTTTCCCGGCGCCATCTTGAGCCGCGCGGAGTCGGTGACTCGGGCGCGCGGCGCACCGGTTTCGCGCCGCGCGCGCAGCCTCTCAATCTGCTCCTCAGAGCCGATCATGGCGCCGCTCATCCAGGCGACGGCGGCGTCCTCCGATGCTCCCTCGGCGGCCAGCAGCCCCACGATCAGACCCTCGGGGCGCACCCATTCCGCGTTGAGGACCGGGAGGCGGAAGCCGCCGGCGTGGAGCACGAAGCGCTGCGTCTGCCGCGTCTCGGCCATGCGGTTGAGGAGGCCCGTGGCGAAGCGGGCCACGATGCGGAACGACTCGTCCAGGTTCTCGTGGTCGTACGCGGGGAAGACCGGCGGCACGGTTCCGGGGATGGCGCCCGCCAGCCACCCCGCGAATCCGCAGAGGGCGTGGTAGAGCGTGAAGGGGTGCGCGCGCTTGGTCCCGAGCAGCGCCTCGAAGGGGGGCAGCGCGCCCGCCATCGCCCGCACGGAGCGGTGCACGGCCTCGGACGCGACGCCGCGCTGGGCGAGCTCGGTGGCGCGGTTGCGCGTCTTCTGCGCAAGCGAGGCGCACGACAGGTACGGCTGCGTGTCGTCCGTGCAGCGCAGGAGGGGCGGCACGTACCCCATCACCTTGAACGCCTCCTCGCTCACCTGCACCTCCGCCAGCGGCAGCGAGACGTAGCCGTTCCCCGGCCGCGGCCCCGCCTCCAGCCGCAGCACGGGGCGGGCGCGGCGGACGATGATCTCCTCGCCCGTGTGCTCGTCGACCGCGCGGTCGCCCTCAGTGGGAACGTTGCGGTGCAGGCTCCCCATCCACGGCTCGCCGGCGCCGCGCCGCGCGGGCACCGTCAGCCACACGCGCACGGGGGCGATGCGGGCCTTTTCGGCGTGCGCGCTCAGGTCCACTTCCAGCGTCTCCTCGCGGTGGTGGCGCACGGCCAATCCGTCCGGCATCACCGCTTCCAGAGTGCGCACGCGCAGGAGGCCGCGGGTGAGCTGGCTCTCGTCCCACACCAGCCGCACGATGCCCCAGTGGTAGGGCAGCTCGAGGCCGATGTGGTAGTGGAGGAGCTCCTCCTGGCGCTGCGCTCCCTGCTGGAAGTGCTGCGGCGAGAGGAGCATCCCCTCCTCCCACAGCACCGCCTCGGGGATGTCGTGCAACGAAGTCGTCGGATCGGGCAAAGCCTGGTGCTCCTGAAAGGAAAAACCGCGGGGCTCACACAGAGACACAGAGACACAGAGAGAGAACCGCAAAAAAGTGCGGAGTGTCCTCTTCGCTGTTCCTTCCCGTCTTTCCTCTGTGTCTCTGTGGCTCTGTGTGAGATGCTGTTCAGCGTGCGGCGACGGTCACTTCTTCGGCGCCCAACACGACGTGGGCGGTGCGAAGCGGGTCGATGCGGACGCGGTGGTCGCCGGGGGCCAGGTAGTCCGCGAAGACGAAGGCCGCGCGCGCTCCCCTGCGCTTGAAGGGGAAGCGGTGCACCGGCACGCGCTGACCGGGGACCAGCTCCCACGAGACGCTGCGGAAGCCGCGGGGGTGGTCGCGCGCGATCTGCGGCTTGCGCGTGAACCACTGGCGCGCGGTCAGCTCCCCCGCCTGCGCGGCCAGGGCCTTGTCGTAGATCACCACCAGGTCCACCGGGATCGGCGTGTCCGCGTTGACGGTGGAGTCGGCGCGGATGGAGACGGTGCGCGTCTTCAGCGAGGCCCGGCACCCCGATCCCGCGAGCAGGATCGCGGCGAGCGCGGCGGCGGACAGGATGCGGGCGGCCCTCAACGCGCCTCCACGGCGAGCGCCTGCGGACCGGCGGCGGGGGACACGCACCCCGCGCTCGCTCCCGCGCCCATCCCGGCCAGGAAGAGGAGGATCCCCACCACCGCGGCTCCCGCGAAGACGCCGGCCGCCTCGCCGCGGGTCAGCACCAGGCGGATCTCCCGCGCGCGCGCCGCCATCTCAGGGCACCTGCGTCGTGAACTGGCCCGGCACCGTGATCTGGATCACCCCGCCCCAGTTGCACATCAGCTTCGACGTGCTGTTGAGCGCGGGCATGCTGCCGATCAGCACCGTGGGCGCCCCCACGATCCACGGCGCCGCCGTCGCGGGGATGCAGGGCATCGGCGTCAGCACTCCCAGCGCGGCCGCCGTCGCCGCCGCCACCATGGGGTTCGCGGGGGAGCTGCACATGGCGAAGGGCGGGACGTTCAGGATGGGCGCGTGGTCCATGATGGTGGCCGCGGGCGGTCCCCCGGCGAGCGTCCGGTTGGTGGGCAGCACCACCAGCGACGAGGGCGCCGCCCCGAAGCTGCACTGCATCATCGCCCCCATGCACACGAGCTGGCCCATCGCGATCTCCGGTTCAACGGCGCAGGAGAATCCGCTTCCACAGCGGCGGCTTCTTCTTTCGGTCGATCACCTTTCCGCCCTCGTCGTACTCCACCGGCTCGCCCGCCGGCTTCCCCGCCGCGAACCACTCGCGCCGCTGAACTCCGCCGCGGTCGTGGTAGGCGAGGACCTCCCCCTCCAGCTCGCCGGCCACGTAGGTGGCGCGCATGCGGACGGCGCCGCTCGGGTAGTAGTCGATCGTCTCACCTTCCTGCACGCCGCCTACGAACTCCGCGCGGCGGATCAGCCGCCCCTGGTCGTCGTAGAACTCCGCGGCGCCCTCCAGCTCGTCGGCCACGTAGGGGAGGCGGCTCTCCAGCGTGCCGTCCGGGCGGCGGCTGAAGGCGTCTCCCTCCTTGAGCCCGTCCCGGTACGCCGTCGTCCAGCGCGGGAACCCGTCGTCGTACGCCACCGCCTCGCCGTGCATCGCGCCGGCCGAGAAGGGGATGCGCTGGGCGACCTCGCCCTCGTCGTCGAAGAGCACCATCTCGCCGTGCAGCTTTCCCGCGGCGTAGGTGGCGCGGAGGACCGGGGTGCCGTCCGGGGCGTAGGTGGAGCTTTCGCCTTCCAGCACGTCCCCGCGCAGGTGCACCACCTCGCGCACGGCGCCGTCTTCATGGCGCAGCACCACCTCGCGGATCTCGCTCAATTCAGCTTGAGGAGGCTTCCCTTCACCGCCGTGATCCCGCTGCTCTCCACCGAGGTGGATGCGTTGGACTTGGCGGTGAGGGCGGCGTCGGCGGCCAGGTCCACGTTGAGGCCCTTGAGCGTCAGCCCCGTGCTCGCCTTGATGGTGGCGTCCAGCCCCTCGGCGGCCAGCGACATCGCCGCCTTGAGCTTAAGCCCCTGCTGCGACTCGATGGTGACGGAGCCGGTCGCCTTGATGACCAGGTTCCCCGTGACGTTCAGCGTGTAGTCGCCCGTGCACGACTGGGTGAACTTGGCGCTGTTGTCGTGCGTCTCGTCGCCGGTCACGGTCACGGAGCGCTTGCCGCCCACGGTGTGCGTCTCGTCGCCCTTGGTGACGTCCACCGTGCGCTTCCCCTTGCTCACCGTGAGCGCCTCGTCGCCTTCGGAGACGGTGACGGTGCGCTTCCCCTTGGTGACGGTGAGCGCCTGGTCGCCCTCGGAGACGGTGAGGGTGCGGGCGTTCTTGACGGTGTGCGTCTCGTCGTGCTGCACGTCGATGGTGCGGTCGTTCACCACCTCGACCTTCATGTCCTTGCCCGCGTGGACAAAGATCTCCTCCGAGTCCTTGAGGTCCTGGAAGCGGAGCTCGTTGTACGCGGTCCCCGCCTTGGACGACTTGCTCTTGACGGTGCTCTTGGTGCCGTCGTCCGGCAGCGTGTAGGGGACGGTCTGCTCGGCGTTGTAGACGGAGCCGGTGATCAGCGGGCGGTCCGGATCGCCGTCGAGGAATGACACCACCACCTCCTGCCCGATGCGGGGGATGAAGACGCTCCCCCACCCCTGCCCCGCCCACCCCTGCGCCACGCGCACCCAGCACGACGAGTTCTCGTCGCTCTTTCCCTTGCGGTCCCAGTGGAACTGCACCTTTACGCGGCCGTACTTGTCGGTCCAGATCTCCTCGCCGCTCTTCCCCACCACCAGCGCCGTCTGCGTGCCGGGGATGGAGGGCTTGCGCGCGGCGAGCGGGGCGCGGAAGGGGACGGTCTTGGGGAATGCCTCGAAACGGTTGGCGTACTCCTTCTGAGTGGCATGCATCGCCAGCGTGAGGACGACGTACTCCGCGTTCAGCTCGGCGCGCCCGTGGCCCGTGAGCTTGAAGGCGAACCCGGCCGTCATCGCGCGGCAGTTGCTCTCCCCGTCGAGGCGCTTCGCCGTCGCCTCGAAGCTCTCCAGCCGCAGCTTCGCCACGCGCTCCCCCACGTCCGTCGCCTCGAAGCCGCCGGGGTAGTCGAAGAGCTCCATCGTCCCCGCGGCGCCCTCCACCGTCACGGCCAGGTTGGTGGAGGGGGTGAGAAAGGAGAAGTCGTCCAGCGTGTACTTTCCCGTGGTCACCTGCCGCTCCCAGGTGCAGTGCGTCACCACGTCTTCCAGCTGTGCGGTGGTGGCGGTCTGCGAGTAGCGGGCGGTGGCCAGGCCGGGGGTGGCGGCGTGTGCGTCCGCGTCGTCGGCCAGCACCAGGGTGTGCACCCCGTCCGCGTGCTCGAAGAAGTAGAAGATCCCCTCCTCCTCCATCAGCCGCGTCACGAACTGGAACGCCGTCTCGCGGTACTGCACGCAGTACTCGCGCGCCTTGTAGATAGCGGTGAGGGCGCTGCGGCGGTCGGTCACGGCCAGCTCGTCCAGCAGCGCCTCGATGATCTGCGGCGCCGTCTGGTTCTGGTAGATGCGGCAGTCCGCCGCCAGCGTCGCCAGCCAGAGTTTGGGAACGAGCTCCGCGTGGTAGACGGTGCCGCGCGAGGTCGTGCCGGCCTGCCGGAAGCGCGCGACGATGCCGTGGATGATGCGCGTCCCCCCGCCCGCCAGCGCGATCGTCACCGTCGCCCCCTCGCCCACCACGCTGTCGAAGGAGAGCTCCGCGTCGTCCGACACCATCTCCAGCGTGTAGCGGAAGAGGCCTGAGATCCGCTCCTCGCCGTGGATGGCGAGCGGCACCAGCTTGTCCGCCCCCAGCGGCGTGCTGACCTTGAGCTGCAGCCCGTTCTGCGTGAGCGGCATCGTGTCCCTACGCCGGCACGAGGGCGGTGAGGGGGCGGAAGACGAAGCGCCCCGCGTCGTCCAGCGACAGGTGCACCGCCTCCACCGCGGCGCCATCCGCCATCCGCTCCAGCACCACCACGCTCAGCTCGGGGAGCACGGACTGCGTGAGGATGTGGTCCACGTTGCGCGCGCCGCTGTCCACCTCGGTGCAGCGCCCGGCGATGGCGGCCACCACCTCTTCGTCGTAGGTCAGCTCGGCGCGGTGCGCTTCCCAGAAGCGGCGCTGCACCTCGGCCAGCTTCAGCTCCGCCACCTCGCGGATCTCCGCGTCGCCCAGAGGGAAGAAGGGGACGACGGTGAGGCGGCCCAGAAAGGCGGGGCGGAAGCGGCGCAGCAGGTGCGGGCGCAGCAGCTCGGCCAGCTCGTCCGCGTCCGGCCGCTCTTCGCGGGCGCACGCCTCGGCCACCGCCTCGGAGCCGACGTTGGAGGTGAGGAAGATGATGGTGTTGCGGAAGTCGACCGGCGTCCCCTCGCCGTCCTCCAGCGTCCCCTTGTCGAAGACCTGGTAGAAGAGCTCCATGACGTCGGGATGCGCCTTCTCCACCTCGTCCAGCAGCACGACGGAGTAGGGGCGGCGGCGCACGGCCTCGGTGAGCACGCCGCCGGTGCCGTAGCCCACGTAGCCCGGGGGCGACCCCTTGAGCCCGCTGACGGAGTGCGCCTCCTGGTACTCGCTCATATTGACGACCACCAGGTTGCGCTCGCCGTACAGCGAGTCCGCCACCGCCAGCGCCGTCTCCGTCTTCCCCACCCCGCTGGGACCCACGAGCAGAAAGGTGCCGACCGGCTTGCCGGGATCGTCCAGCGAGGCGCGGTAGGTGCGGATGCGGCGGGTAATGGCCTCCAGCGCCCGCGGCTGCCCCACCACCCGGTCCGCCAGCGTGCCGCGCAGGTTGAGGATGGCGCGGATCTCGTCCTTGACGATCTTCCCCACCGGGATCCCCGTCCACCCGCTGATGACCGACGCAGCCACCCGCCCGGTGACGCAGGCGGGGACGAGCGGCTCGGCGCCCTGCATCGCCTCCAGGTCCGCCTCCAGCGCGCGCAGCTCCAGCCGCGCGCGGGCCCGCTCGGCGGCGGGGACGTCGTCGCCCCCCTCGGCGCGGGCGCGCAGCTCCACGGCCTCGCGCACCTTGTCGCCCTCTGCGCGCCAGCGCTCGTCCAGCTCGCGCCGCTCGTCGTCGGCCCGCTCCAGAGCCTCCTCCAGCTCCGCCTCGCGCTCGGCGTGGTCGGCGCCGCCGGCGGTCTCCCTGCGCAGCACCCCCAGCTCCAGCTGCAGGCGGCTGATGCGGCGCTCGGCGGCCTCGAGTGCGGGCGGCGTCCCGTTCTGGCCGATCGCGACGCGGGCGCACGCCGTGTCCAGCACGGAGATCGCCTTGTCCGGCAGCCGCCGCCCCGGCATGTAGCGGTGCGACAGGTTGACGGCGTCGCGGATGGCTTCGTCCATGATGCGCACGCCGTGGTGCCGCTCCAGCCCCGGCGCGATCCCGCGCAGCATCTCCGCCGCGGTGTCCAGGTCCGGTTCGTCCACTTTGACCACTTGAAAGCGCCTGGCAAGCGCCGGGTCCTTTTCGACGTAGCGCTTGTACTCGCCCCAGGTGGTGGCCGCGATCGTCCTCAGCTCGCCGCGCGCCAGGGCGGGCTTCAGGAGGTTGGCCGCGTCGCCCTGCCCCTCCGCCCCGCCCGCGCCGATGAGGGTGTGCGCCTCGTCGATGAACAGCACGATGGGCTGCGGCGACGCCTTGACCTCGTCCAGCACCGTCTTGACGCGGTGCTCGAACTCGCCCTTGACCCCGGCTCCGGCCTGCAGCAGCCCCAGGTCGAGCGAGCGCACGGCCGCGTTGCGCAGCGCGGGCGGCACCGCGCCCTCGGCGATGCGTAGCGCGAAGCCCTCCACCACGGCCGTCTTCCCCACCCCTGCCTCGCCGGTGAGGATGGGGTTGTTCTGCCGCCGCCGCAGGAGGACGTCGATCACCTGGCGGATCTCCGCGTCGCGCCCGCGGATGGGGTCGATGCGCCCCGCTCGCGCGTCCGCCGTCAGGTCCACCGTGAAGCGGTCGAGGGCGGGGGTTGCCGGGTCCGGTCCGGTGCGCGCGGTGCCCGCGGGCGCGGCTCCGTTGGACTCAGGCCCACTGCGCAGCACCCCGGTCAGCCCCTCCGCCAGCCCGTCGCGCGGGATCGCCGCGAGCGACGGGACCGATTCGAGTGCGACACCGCGAAGACCATCGTCATCGAGGAGGGCGCAGAGGAGCGCCCCGGAGCGCGTAAGCGGCTCGCCGAGGGTGAGCGAGGCGGTGAGCCAGGCGCGCTCCAGCAGGTGCGGCACCTGGGGCGCGAGCGCCGGGGTGCGCGCGTTCCCGCGCCGCAGCCGCTCCACAGCCGCGTTCAGCTCCGCCAGCACCGCCGCCGGGTCCACCCCGTGCTCCCCCAGCGCCCGGTGCACGTCCGAGTCGGGGAGCCCCAGAATGGCGGCGAAGAGGTGCTCGACTTCCACGTTGAAGTTCGTCTGCTGAACGCACAGCTCCGCCGCCCGCTCCAGGCTGGAGCGGCAGAGGGGGTTCAGCTTGTCTACGAGGGACTTCAACTCGGACATCGGAGGAGACCAGCCTTCGAGCAGCGAGGGAAGGGGTCCGGCGGGGAGGCGTCGGGCGGGATTCGGCGCGGGGGAATGCGCCGGGGGAAACAAGATGCTACGGGAGATCGCTTCCGTCAACAACCGGCATATAACGTAACCACGAGCGCGCCGAAAACGCGCCCGAACGGCGCGAAAACGTCAGTTTGCGGAAGTGTACAGTGTGAACAGAAGGCGGGAAGTGTGCATCGGCGGTTGAAACCGCTGCAACAACCGCGGGAAACCTGCCTTCGCAGGTTTGCGCGGGCGGGGTGGGTGCGGGAGGCGGGCACCCGGGGCCGGCGGGGGCCGGCGGGAGGGATGAATCGCCGGGGCCGAGGCGCCGGGGGCTGAAGCCCCCGGCTGGAACGACGGGAAAGACCGCTGAAGCGGTCTCGAGCGGCGCGGGGACGGTGCACGCCCGCGACACACGCGCGCTGAATCGCGCCCCTACCGGATCGATGGGACCGGACGGGCAGTTCTCCCCCTCACCCGCCCTGCGCCCCCGCAGGCGGGGGAGGGGGCCAGGGGGAGGGGGCACTCTGCGCAGTGCCGCACCTGCGGAATGCGCACCTCCGCCCCCTCTCACGAGAACGGCGAGGGCGCAGCCCTCTCCTGTTATCGGGAGAGGGGGCAGCGAGGAACGAGCGGGGGTGAGGGCCCCCGGCGCGGATTGCACGTAGACGTGGGTTTCCGATGTCCAACCGCGCGCGAAGTAAGATCCTTGACGCGCCATTCCTTGCGAGATACAGTGCGACCGGGTACACATTGGCCCAACGGAGGATTTCACGATGCGCTTCTACGTTCCGCTGCTTGCCGTTGTGTTCTGCGCTGGTCTGCCCGCTGCCGCCGCGGCACAGCAGCCCGGTGGGGGGCAGAGCGTGACATCCTCTCGAGTGCGGCCCAAGGTGCCCTACTCCGGAATCAACATCTCCATGGTGCCTCAGTTTGGACCCGGGGGCACCATGAGGTGGGCCCATCACCCGACGATCGACACCGTGGATCCGGGTTCTCCGGCGGCCCGCGTGGGCCTGCGCCCGGGCGACGTAGTGCTCCTTGTGAATGGGCGCGACGCGCGCGAGCCGGAGGCGATGGTGGGTGAGCCCGGAACGGTATACGTGTTTCGAGTGCGCCGCGGCCGCGCGGTCCGCGATTACACCGTCACGAGCACGACGCTGCCGAGCACAAGGCCGGCGGGCCGGAGCTGAGACACCTCGCCGGACCGATGATGCCGACTCACGAGGCTCGAGGAGGTTGGGCCGCTCGCTGGCTGCCTGACCGGGCGCGTTGGGCAGTCCTCGCCATCTTGCTCGTGCTCGGGTGGAGCAGCGCGGCCAGCGGCCAGACGGTGCCGATTTCAGGCCGGGTGACCAGCACGGCGGGCGCGCCGCTCGCCGGGGCACGCGTGGAAGCCCGCGACCCGGCCGCGGGGGAAGGCGCGGCCGCGTCTACGATCACGAACGGTGCGGGGCGCTACCTGGTGCGGGTGCGTCCCGGACGCGAATACGCGCTGTCCGTGGAGCTGCCCGGCTTCGTGGGCGGCACCGTGCTGGTCGAGGCCGCGGCGGGCGGGGCGATCCGCGATCTCAGGCTCGCCCCCGAGATGGGGACGCCGACGGTGCTCGACGGTCTCACGGTGCGCGCCCCACCCCGCACGCCGCAGGCGGAACGGCGAGGCGAGGCGCCAGGCGCGTCGCTCGCGTCCCGGTCGGCCAGCATCGCCACGCGCTATCCCGGAGATCCCGGCGACCTTGCGGCGTCGGCCGGAACGTCGGGACAGGTGATCCGCGGTGCCGGCGGGCTCTCCATCGCCGGGCAGGGGCCGTCCGCCAACCGCACGACGGTGGACGGAGCGGGATTCGACGCCGGGAGCCTGCCGCCCGAAGCGCTGGCGGCGGCAGGCGTCATCGCGCACCCCTACGACGTGGCCCGGGGCCAGTTTACCGGCGGCGAGCTGGCGGGGCGCACCATGAGCGGCACCAACCTGTGGGGCGGCGCCTTCCGCATGGCGTTCCAGAACCCGAGCCTGGCGTATGGCGCACGGGAGCGCATGGCCACCGGGCGGCTCGGCGGCGGCGGGGGTGGACCGATCGTTCCGGGCCGGCTCTTCGTGTACGGAGCGGGACAGGTGGTGATCCAGGAGTCGCCCGCGCGCGCCCTGGACCCTGACAATCCGCGCCTCTCGTCGCTCGGTGTATCGGCGGACTCGGCGCGGCGCCTCCTTCAGATCGTCGATCGGCTCGGGGTGCGAAACGCCCGGGAGGCGGATGCGCGGAGCTCGACGAGCGCGATCCTCGCGCGCTTCGACTATCTGCCCGGCTCCCGCCACTCACTCACCCTGCGCATCGATGCGCGCCGGCGCGAGTCCGACGGATTCGGGTCGCCGTTCTCGGCATCCGGTGGCGGGGAGACGCGTGAAGAGAGTGGCGGAGTGTTGTTCAAGGCGTTCACGCGATTCCGCGGCGGCGCGACACACGACGCCTCCGTCTATCTTTCCAGCACGGACCAGCGGAGCGCACCCGGCGCGGCACTGCCAGCGGGAGAGTTGTGGCTCCGCTCCGATCTGGTCGACGGAAGCCGGGGGATCTCCACCCTGTCGTTCGGCGGCGATGCGCACGCGTGGCCGGCGGAGGACCGCTCGGCGATCGAGCTCTCCGACCGCATCACGATCCCGCTGGGACGGGGTGCGCACCAGCTGCAGGCGGGCGCGCTGTACCTGCGCGAGCGCGTGGAGGCCAGCGCCATGAACGACCGGTTCGGCACCTTCACCTTCGCCACGCTCGCGGACGTCGAAGCGGGACGGCCGGTGCGGTTCACCCGATGGCTGGGGAGCGGCGTGGGGGAGGCGGTCACGGCCACGCACGCCTTGTACGCCGGCGACCTCTGGACGCCCCGGCGCGGGCTGCGGGTCACCTGGGGCGTACGTGCGGAGCGAACCGCCTTCGACCTGCCGGGCGCGCTGGACCCGGGAGAGTCGCTCGCGGCCGAGCCCGGAACTTCGCCATGGCTCCTGAGCCCGCGGGCGGGTTTCACGTGGACCCGCAACACACCGGAGACGGAGTGGGTCGTTCGCGGCGGGGCCGGGCGGTTCAGGGCGGCGCCGCCGACGCGCTCGCTCGCGGCGCTGCGGGTGGAGCCGGGTCTCGGGTACGGGGTGCGCCTCGAATGCATGGGCGACGCGGTACCTGCTCCGCGATGGGAGGATTACCGCAGCGATCCTTCGTCCGTGCCGAGCCGGTGCGTCGGAGATGGCGCGACGGGGGCGAGCGATCCCGCGGGAGCAACCGGGTTCACGCGCGGATTCGGCGTGCCCGCCCTGTGGCGTGCATCGCTGGAATCCTTTTGGCTCCTCAAGAAGTTCGACACTTCGCTGGAAGTGACGGCGAGTGCCAGCCGTGGCCGCGGACTCCCGCTGGGCATCGACCACAACCTGGCGGCGAGCCCCGCGTTCACCCTGGCCGACGAGGGCGGGCGGCCCGTGTACGCCGCCCCCGGCGCGATCGATCCCACGACCGGCCGCGCGGTGCTCAGCGCCTCCCGGCGCCGCGACGACGCGGGAGTCATCCGAGCCGTGGATGCGGCGGGAAGATCCGCGTCCGAGCAGATCTCGGTGTCCGCCACGCGCATGTTCGGAATGGGACTGCTGAGGGCGCACTATACGCTGACCCGCTCGCGGGACCACGCGCCCTCGTTGTCCGGGCTCGCCGAATCGCTCCCGAGCACCGCCGGTGATCCGCGCCGCGCATCGTGGGCCGCGGCGGATTTCGAGCAGCGCCACGCCTTCCAGCTCTCGGTCGACCGGTCGTTCGCGCGGTGGCTGTCGCTCACCCTGTACGGGAGCGTGACCTCCGGAGCACCGTTCACCCCGATGGTGGATACGGACGTGAACGGCGACGGCTTCGCCAACGACCGGGCCTTCGTCTTCGATCCGGGCTCGGCACGCGAGGCCGGGGTCGCCCGCGAAATGGCGGAGCTGATCGATCGCGCCCCCGCGGGAGTGCGCTCGTGCCTGCGCGGGCAGCTCGGCCGCGTGGCGGCGCGCAACAGCTGCCGCGGGCCGTGGAACCCGCGGCTGGACGTGCAGCTCAATCTCCGGCCGCGCGGCGTGCAGCGCGGCGCCCACTTCATGGTCGTGGGAGAGAACATCACGGCCGCCCTGGATCGCTATGTCCACGGCGCCGATGATCTTCGTGGATGGGGCCAGGACGTCTCCCCGAACCCGGTCCTCCTCCGCGTCACCGGCTTCGATCCCTCCACACGCCGTTACGCATACGAGGTGAACCCGTCGTTCGGCAGAGATCTCGTGACCCGCCGGCCCTTCGCCGTTCGGCTCCAGGTGCGCCTGCCGGTCGGCGCCGATCCCGCCACGCAGGCGATGATGTCATCCATCTCCACGCTGCGTGCCTCCGCCGCCCCGGAGGACATCCGCCGCGAGATCCTTCGCCAGTGGCAGAACACCCCGTCCCTGGTGCTCGGTGGCGCCGCGGAGCGGAACGTTCAGCTCGATCCGCAACAGAGAAGCGCCCTGCGTGCCGCGGCGGACTCGGTAGCCCGCGGGGTGGCCGTGCTCGCGAGCGCGCTGGTCGAAACGGAGATCACACAGCCGGCGGGCACGACCGAGCTTCTGGCGCAGGCGCAGTCGCTGCTCATGGACGGCTTCGAGCAAGCGCGCGCAACCCTCACCCGGGAGCAGTGGTCGCGGCTCCCCCTCCTGGTCCGCAGTGCGCCCCGCGCCGTGATTCCCCTGGGCTCGCAGAACACTATCCTGATCGCGCCCGATCTCTGACCTGAGCCGCAACGGCGGCGGGGGATGAGGCGCCGGGGGACGAGGCGCCGGGGGGTGAAGCGCCGGCGCCGAATCGCCGGGGGCTGAAGCCCCCGGCTGGAACCACGCGAAGACCGCTGAAGCGGTCTCGTGCGCGGCCGGGTACGGTGCACGCCCGTGACACGGGCGCGATGAATCGCGCCCCTACAAGATCTGTGCGGTTCCCGCCCCCTCTCTCGATAACCGGCGAGGGCGCAGCCCTCTCCTGTTATCGGGAGAGGGGGCAGCGAGGAACGAGCGGGGGTGAGGGCTCCCTCAATACCGCACCCAGTCCACCTCCGCGTGCCCAACCGCGGCGGGGGGCGGGGTGAGCCAGCGCGGCCACCAGGCGTTCACCATCAGGCGCATCGGGTGCGTGGGGAGGGCGCGGGTCCAGCGCTGGACCTCGGCGCCATCGATCAGGAAGGCGACGCGGCCGGGGTGGAAGTCGATGCGGTACTCGTGGAAGCCCGCGGCGGGGTCGAAGGGGAGCGGGAGCTCGGCGCGGTTCGTGATCTCGCCCGCCACCCACGTCGCCAGGATGACGCGCGCGGGCGGGACGTTCACGATCTCGATGTCGATCTCGTCGTTGCCTTCCGCGACGTCCTGGTAGAGGAAGAGCGCGGTGACGGTGCCGGGTACCGGCGCGGTGCGCATGCGCACCGCGTAACTCCCGTGCAGGTGGCGCGTGCGCGTGCGAAGCTCCGCGCCGCGATGCCCGTCCGACGCGACGGTGAGGCGCAGATTGTCTCCGTCGACCGTCACGTTGCCCGGCACAACGCGGCCGCGGCCGAGGGGGTGCCTGCCGCGGCTCCACCGCGCCGTGTCCAGTACGGCGAACTCGTGGTGGCGGCGGAAGACGGTGAAGGCGGCCGGCCGGTCCGCGGTGGCGAGGCGAACGGCGCCGGGGCGCTCGGGGGGCGAGCTCCAGATGGCCGCGACCACGCGGTGCGGCCCGGTGGTCGCGTCGGCGGGCACAGTCCAGCCGCGCGCGACGGGCGCGGACTCCTTGCCCGCCGCTAGCGTAATCGCGCGCGAGGCGACGTCGTGCCAGCGGCCACCGGGGTCCTGCACACTGTAGCCGATCCAAAAGGTGTCCGCGCGCGGGCCATCGTTGCGCACGCGAACAACGGCCACGCCCTCCTGGCCCGGGAAGCGGGTGCCGGCGGGCGGCTGGAAGGCGGTGATGCGGGCGGCGGGTTGCGCGGCGGCGCTGTCGTGGGCCACGGGGAGTGCGAGTGTGAGGAGGAGCGCGGCGAGCCCGCACGTCCTCATGGCGGCGGCACTCCGGGGTCGAGGCGCCCGTCCAGGGCCGGAAGGCCGGCGGCGAGCGAGGGGCCGTACAGGTACCAGGGGCCGCCCGCCGCGATCAGCGCGTCCAGCCGCGGACCGGGATTGAGAGCGTGCCACGCGAGGCCGGCGGAGCGCGCGACCTCCGCGTCGGCGCGCGCTTCGGACGAGCCGGCCGGGCCCAGGTAGACGATGCCGCGCACGCCGCGCCGGTGCAGGTATGCGCCGAATTCGTTCGGTGCCGGGCGCGGGCCGGCGGCGACGTTGGCGCCCAGCACCCGCGCCGCTCCGCCCCGCATCGGCTCGGCGAAGAGCGAGGGCGGGAGCGGGGGGAGGCCGGTGCGCCACGCCTGCACGAACGCCTCCGTCGCCGGCGACACGGAGCGGAAGGCGTGCACCATCAGCGGGCGCTCCATGGCGCGGGCGCGCCGCACCGCCGCCAGCGCCTGCGCGGGGTCGTACGGCACGGCCCGGATGGGGGCGCTCTCCACGCGCATCGAGTACCGGCGCGCCAGCCCCTGCTCCTTCCGGATCCAGACGGTGTCCTCGGGGTTGGCGGGGTCCAGCAGCGAGAGCACCTGCCGCACGGAGCCGGAGAGGACGTACCCCACCCACTCCTCGTCGGTGGGGTACGGCGCCACGTGCACCGAGTCGCCGAAGTGGTAGATGCCGCCGCGCTCGAACGCCGGCACGTCGGCGATGCGCCGCGCGCCGTTCTCCGCCTCCGCCTCGCGCAGCGGCACATCGGAGTCGCGCAGGATGCGGCGGACCACGTTGACGCGATCCTTTCCCAGGTAGCAGTGGACGTAGTAGCGACCCCCAGTGCTCTTTGCGAGGGCGCGCAGCCGCTGGACGGAGCTCTCGTTCTCGCTGATCCAGGGGAGCATGGGGGTGTGGATGAGCGGGATCCCCACGGCGCGCGCGGCGGCGTTCTCCTGCGCGATCAGCCGCGGCTCGAAGGGAACCACGGCGGGGTGCAGCAGCGAGATCACGCCGGTGAAGCCGCGCCGCTTCAGCTCCGCCAGCCGCGCCCGGTCAGGGTACGGTCCGAAGACGAAGCGCTCCCCTTCCCCGCCCGCCAACTCCTCGGCGCCGTTCACCAGGCGCGGGTTCATCCACAGGACGAGCGCCAGCCCGGCGAGCGCGGTGGTGGCCAGCGGCGCACCCCATCGGCCGCGGCTCCCGGGCGCATCAGTGCGCCGCGCCAGCCGCCACGCCAGGTAGCCGGTGCCCGCCAGCAGCAGCACGATCACCCCGCGCACGAGCAGATCCTCGGTGCGCTCGGCGGCGCCGCGGGCGCGGAGGGCGGCCGTCATCCAGCGAACGGGCCCCAGAAGCGTCAGCGTCCCCGCGAAGAAGCCAATCGTCCCCCACAGGTAGACGAAGCGGAGGAGCTTCAGCATCAGAAGCGCAGCTCCAGCCCCAGGCCGCCGGTCAGGCGCGTGCGATCCACGGTGCGCGTCAGCTCCTCATGCTCCAGGCCGGCGGACCAGCGCACCCCAAGACCGCGCCCCACCGGCGTCTTGCCGTACGCGCCCACGCGCCGCGAGCTCACGCGGTCCAACTCGAACTCCTGCGCGCTCTCGGTGGGGGCGGTGCCGGCGCCAACCGTGAGCGTGGCGTACGAGTCCGCGGTGCTGAAGTAGCGGCGCGCCAGCAGCGTGCCCGAGTACGAGGTCCCCTCGTCGCGCGGGGTGACGTAGGGGCGCGCGGAGAAGTAGTAGTTGCCCGCGTAGCGACCTATCGAGCCCGTCAGGATCGTGACCGACTGCTCCGCGAACTCCAGCCGCCGCGCGCCGGCCGAGAGCTCGGTGCCGCCCCCCGCGTTGGCGTACA
>DASWNZ010000208.1:0-79650 GCA_036398975.1 Longimicrobium sp. | reverse complement strand
ATCGCGCTGCAGCACGAGGATGCGCTCCTCCGCGCGGAGGTGCAGCGGGATCGCGGGGTGCTGCTGCGGGATCGTGGACGCGTTGCGGAGGCGCGGGAGGCGCTGGAGGATGCGCTCGAGCACTTCGGGCGGCTGGATGCGGCGGAGGACGTCGAGGTGGTGAGGGGATTGCTGGAGGGGGTGGGTGGGGGTGGGATCGCCGGGCAATGAGAGCACCGGGGGCGGAGAGCGCCGGGGGCTGAAGCCCCCGGCTGGAACCACGGGAAGGCGGCTGAAGCCGGCTCGGAAGCGCAGGCTGCGGGACGAGCGCGGACGTCGGTGTTTGCGCGATCGGCGTGCGGAAGCGGGGTTCGATGCAGGGCGGAACACGGGCAGCCACGTGGGGCGGCCCCTACGAGGATCGGCGCGCGTTGCCGGGAATCGGTGCGGGGGCGAGGGCGGGCGGACACGCAGGTCCGCCCCTACCAGACCCGGGTAAACAGAGGAGCGCCGGCGCCGAGGCAGGCACGGGCGCACTGAATCACGCGCCCGCGACAGGGGCGGTGGCGTGGACGGAGTGCACCCTTTCCCCCGCTTGCGGGGGAGAGGGCCGGGGAGAGGGGGACCCCGCGTGCCACGGGCCCTGCCGACCCGCACCGGTGTCCACGCAAGCTCCCCCTCCCCCAGGCAGTTTTGGGGGAGGGGGATGCGTCGCGGAGCGACGCTGGGGGAGAGGGCCCCCTCAGGTCGTGACCTGCCCCGACCGGTACCGGGCCAGAACCTCCACGAAGACCTTGGACGAGCGCGCGAACGCGCCGCGGCGGCGCAGCTCGGTGGGACTGGCGCCGACGAACTTCTGCGTCACGCGGCGCAGGCCGCTGTCCGACGAGTAGCCGCAGGCGTGGGCCACGGAGAGCACCGTGCGCCCCGGGTCGTCCAGCAGCTCGGCGGCGAGGAGGATGCGCATCCACGCCAGCAGCTTGCGCGGGGGCGGGAGCTCCGCGCGCTCGCACCAGCGCAGCAGGGTGCGGCGCGAGAGGTGGAGCTGCCGGGCCAGGTCGCGCCCGTGCCCGCCCACCGCCACCACCTCGGCCGCCGCGTCGACGATGGCGCGGGCGCGGCCCGGGGTGTCCGCCGGGAGCACCTGCTCGAGGAGCGCCTTGAGGGGGCGGCCCTGCGAGGCGCGGAAGCGGTGCACCAGCGCGTCCGGCGTGTCGTCGTGGGCGATGGAGATCACCTGCACCACGCCCCACTTCCCCAGCGTGCGCAGGTCCTCCACCCGGTCCGCCCTCACCTCCAGCGCGGCGAAGACCGGCATGGAGGGGAACTCCACCAGGAGGTTCTTGAGCGCGGGCGAGAGGGCGCGCTGCCCCTGCGCCTCCTCGTACGGGTTGACCACCACCAGGGCGGAGGGCGGAGAATCGCGCACCGCGTCCTCCAGCGACGGCCAGTCGGGGACCGACTGGAAGGTGTACTCCTTGCCCGCGACCTTGCGGACGCGCTCGCGGAAACTCTCGTCGCTGTGCAGCACCAGCAGGGGACGGGCGGCGATCTTCATGGGGCACGGGCCGGGTGAAGGGCGAAGGGGTTCAGCGGGACACCAGCGATGCGTGCAGCGAGCGCGCGAGGTCCGCGGCAAAGGCGTCGGACTCCTCGCGGACGGCGGCGCGGGCCGGAGACTCGGTGCGGGTGCGGGCCGCGCGCGAGCGCCGGGCCGACTCCACCACCGCCTCCGCGCTCAGGAGCACCTTGGCCTCGCCCCGCTCCCGCGCCGCGCGGGCCGATCGGTCGGCGGCGCGCTCGGCGCGCTCGAACTCGCCGACGTGGGCGGCGCCGTGGGCCAGCTCCAGGAGCACCTGGGCGGCGTTCTCCGTGTGCTCGTTGCGGGCGAGCCCGTCCCACACCTCGTCCCACGCTTCGTCGAAGCGGCGCCGGTCGCCCGCACCGGCGGCGGCGCGCACGATGTTAGCGAGCCCCACCATCCGGTCCTCGTGCCGCCGCAGGTGGGGGAGGAGCGCCTCGAACACGGTGAGCGCCGGCCCGAAGTGCCCCTGCTCCACCCACAGGTAGGCGATGTCGTGCGCCAGCACCGGGAGGCGCGGGTGATCGGCCCCGTACGCCTCGAACGCCGCGCGCGCCAGCTTCTCCGCCTCCCCCGCGTTGCCGCCGCCGGCCGCGATCACGAAGAGGTCGTGCAGCGCGCCACCCTGGATCTGCCGAAGCGAGTGGCGCCGGGCCGCGCGCAGCGCGCGAATGTGGAACCGGCGGGCCGCCGGGTAGTTGCCGCGCTGCACGTACAGGTTCCCGAGCCCGGAGAAGGCCAGTGCGTACGACGTCCAGTCCCCGCTCTGCCGCGCCAGGGCGATGGCGCGCCTGAACCACGTCTCGGCGCGGGCGTACTCCGCGCGGCGGCGGGCAAGGCGCCCCACCGCGTACGCCGCCGACGCGTCCGTGGGGATGGCGGCCGCGGCGGCCTGCGCGAAGGCGATGGAGGTGGCGGAATAGCCGTTCCCATCGGCCCAGGCGGCGACGTGCTGGCACGCCATGGCCACCGACTCCGGCCGCGCGGTCCCCGGCGCGCCCACCAGCCTCACCAGCCCCATCAGCGGCGTTTCGAGCTGCACCTCCACTTCGGCGTCGCGGAGCATCGCCAGGAGCGCCCCGTCCGCCCCCGGGACGAAGACCTCTCCGCGCTCGTCGGGCGGAAGCGATCCCCAGAGGTACACGTCGCGCACGACCTGCCACAGCAGCGCCCCAAGTGGGTCCTTGATCTCTTCGAGCACCCCCACGCCTTCGAACGCTTCGCCGCCGTGGGTAATGGCGGGTGGCGTCCGCCAGCGACGAGTGGTGCGGCGAACGGGGGGTGTCATCCGCTTGGATCGCATAAAGTGGCTCTGCGGAGGGATGGGGTGCCGTGTACGGAGAGGTCGGAGCGTTGGTATGCTAACGCTCAAACCCAAGGCACGCCATAGTCTTTTCCGCCTCTGAGCCTCACCGCGGAAGCACAATACAGCGTCGTGCGGCGCACGGCAAGTCCCAAAGCAATCGCGGCTTCCAATGCGCTCCGGAGAGGTTTTCGCGTGTACGTTTGTGTGGTGCCGGTGTCCGTAAATGTATCCCCGAATTGGCTCACGCAGGGTACCTTCTGTACACCTCCCGGCGTCAGTGTACCGCCCTTCTACCGCCAGCACGTGCAGCAATCCACCATTCCAATCTGGCGGCATAGGGATGGAAACGTGCCGGCAAACTGCAGTCTCACCCAGAGGCGCAGAGACGCGGAGAGAGAACGCCGAGGAGTTCTCTGCTGCCGTGCGGTTGTGCTCTCCTGCGTCTCTGCGCCTCTGCGTGAGACCAGCTGTTGTTCGCGGTCCGGTGCCTGCGGCAGTATGATTGCGTGGGCGCCTTGCGCTGAACCGATCACCCCCCGCGGGAGGAACGAGGCATGTCTACGGTGGCTGCGCTGGGAACGAAGGGCGTGCGGGTGATGGGCGAGGACACCCCCGCGAGCACGCGCGTGCTCACTCCCGAGGCCCTGGAGTTCGTGGCGGCGCTCCACCGCCGCTTCAACCCCGTGCGCGAGGAGCTGCTGCGCGCCCGCGACGCTCGCCAGGCGGAGCTGGATGCCGGTGCGGAGCCGGTCTTCCTGGCGGAGACGGCGGCGGTGCGCGAGGGCGACTGGCGCGTGGGGCCCACTCCCGCCGACCTGCAGGACCGGCGCGTGGAGATCACCGGGCCCACCGACGCCAAGATGGTCATCAACGCCCTCAACTCGGGCGCGTCGTGCTTCATGGCCGACTTCGAGGACGCCCTCTCCCCCACCTGGAAGAACGTGGTGGAGGGGCACGCCAACATGCAGGACGCCGTGCGCCGCACCCTCGCCTTCTCCGGCGGCGGCAAGGAGTACCGGCTGGGGGAGGAGCTGGCGGTGCTCATCGTGCGCCCGCGCGGGTGGCACCTCGCCGAGCGGCACGTGCAGGTGGACGGGGAGCCGGTGTCCGCGTCACTCTTCGACTTCGGGATGCACTTCTTCCACAACGCCCGGGAGCTGCTGGAGCGGGGCTCGGGGCCGTACTTCTACCTCCCCAAGCTGGAGGGGCACCGCGAGGCGCGGCTCTGGAACGACGTCTTCACCTTTGCGCAGGAGCAGCTCGGCATCCCGCACGGGACGATCCGCGCCACGGTGCTCATCGAGACGATTCTGGCCGCGTTCGAAATGGACGAGATCCTGTACGAGCTGCGCGACCACGCCGCCGGGCTCAACGCGGGGCGGTGGGACTACATCTTCAGCGTCATCAAGAAGTTCAGGAAGCGCGCCGACTTCGTGCTGCCTGACCGGGTGCAGGTCACCATGACCGTGCCGTTCATGAAGTGCTACGCCGAGCTCCTGGTGAAGACCTGCCACCGCCGCGGCGCGCACGCCATGGGCGGGATGGCGGCCTTCATCCCCAGCCGCCGCGACCCGGAGGTCAACCGCGTGGCGATGGCGAAGGTGACGGAGGACAAGGCGCGCGAGGCCGGCCAGGGCTTCGACGGCACCTGGGTGGCGCACCCGGACCTGGTGCCGATCGCCCGCGCGGAGTTCGACCGCGTGCTGGGCGAGCGGCCCAACCAGAAGGAAAAGCAGGGCGACGCCAACGTGCAGCCCCGCGACCTGCTGAACACAGGCATCGAGAACGGGCACGTCACCGAGGCCGGGGTGCGGCTGAACGTGAGCGTGGCGTTGCAGTACGTGGAGGCGTGGCTGCGCGGCAACGGCGCGGTCGCCATCAACAACCTGATGGAGGACGCCGCCACCGCCGAGATCTCGCGCGCGCAGCTCTGGCAGTGGATCCGCCACCGCTCGCCGCTGGACGACGACGGCGCGATGACGCCGGACGTGTACACCCGCATCCGCAACGAGGAGATGGAGCGGCTGCGCGAGTCCGGCGTGAGCACGCCCGAGCTGGCGAAGGCGTGCAAGCTCCTCGACGAGCTGGTGCTTGGGAACGAGTTCATCCCGTTCCTGACGCTGCCGGCGTATCCGCACCTGGCGTAGCGAAAAGCCTCACGCGGAGCCGCGGAGGGAACTGCAAGCCGCGGAGAACAGCTTTTCTTGCTGTTCTCTCTGCGGCTCCGCGTCTCCGCGTGAGGCCATGTCACATCAAAAGCGGGAAGGGCGTTGTTCGGGCGTACCGATCGACTCACCCGCCGCCCGCGAACGACCATGCGACTCCGCTTTCTCGCTCCCCTGATCGTTCTCCTCGCCGCCTGCCAGAAGAGCGACGACCTGCTGTTCGATCCGCCGCTGCTCTGGGTGGCGGCCGAGGTGAGCCCGGTGCGGCGCGACCCGGCCACTGGCGATGCCACGGTGCCGCTCCAGGTGCTCAACGACCGCGCGAGCAGCGTCTACGTGCGTGCCTGCGGCGACCGGCCGTCGGTGACGATCGAGCGCCGCGCCGGCGGGGAATGGGAGAACGCGGGCGAGGCGGTCTGCATCGCGGTCTACCCGATGGTGCCCATCGAGGTGGCGGCGCGCTCGGGCCGGCCCTTCACCGTCAGCGTGCGCGAGGCGGGGGTGTACCGCGTGGTGGCGTACGTGTCGCTCACATCGGCGAACGGCGAGTTCCGCGGCGTCGCCAGCAGCGAGTTCAGGGTGGAGTAGGCGTTGACGCGCCCCCGCCGGGGCGTAGCTTCCTGGCCCGACCGGGCACCCCGCCCGTTCACAGCCAAGGATGACGATGACGCACTACACCACGGTGGTGAGGGTGGTGGACGAAGGCTCCGGCCGCCCTCTCGCCGGCCTGCGGGTCTCCCTCTTCGACCGCGACCGCTTCTCTCAGGACGACCGGCTTGGCGACGGCACCACCGACGCGGGCGGCGAGGCCCGCTTCGAGTACTCCACGGCCGACTTCGCCGACCTGGAGGACCGCATGAGCGGCTCGCTCCCGGACCTGTACTGCGTGATCCACGCGCCGGACGGCGGCGAGATCTTTTCCAACAAGGACGACGCGCTCGACAACACCCCCCGCCGCCGCATCGACGTGGTGCTGCCCGCGGAGCTGGTGGCGCGGCACGGGCTGTGAGGGGGAGAAATCAGTCCGTGTAGCACAAATCCGGTAGGGGCGCGATTCATCGCGCCCGTGCCCCGCGCCGCTCCGCCGCCCGCTCACGGCACAGATCCCGTAGGGGCAGACCCACGTGTCTGCCCGTCCTCGCCCGCGCGCTGACGCCCGTCGTTGGCGCCCGCGGGATGCACGCGAAAAAAGAGCGGGGGCGGCATCTTGCCGCCCCCGCTCTCCTGTGGATGGGTCCGCCGCGATCAGGTGAAGGCAGGGGCCATCTTGGGGTTGGGTCCGTACTCGTTGTCGCCCACCTGGCTGTCCTGGAACATGAAGATCAGGAACGGGATGATGCCAATGATCGTCAAGTTGATCAGAATCCACCACCCGCTCTTCCCGGTGTCGTGAAGGCGGCGCACCGACACGGCCAGGCCGGGGATGAACGCAGCCAGGCCGTAGATGGCCCCCAGGAACGCGGTCCCCATCGCCGCGTCCAGCCCCGAGAGCACCATCGAGACGATGACGTTGAACAGGGTGAACATCCAGTACTCGCTGCGGCGCGCGCGGCCGCTGAACGTGGCGAAGTTCTTCCACACGTGGAGGTAGTAATTCATGGGGGCTTCTCCTGGGGGGTGATGGCTTGCCGGGACGTGGCGATGCGGAGCCGCGGGGGACTGGGGTTGCGGCGCGTCGATTATATGTGAGTCGCCGCGAGAGCGCAACGGCGTCGTAAACACACGACGCGACGAGGAGGGGGCGTGTCATCCGCCGTCGTCCCGTTCACGGTGCGTAGGTGACGGAGAAGTACGCGCGCGGCTCGTGGCGCCCCGGATCGTCCAGCGGCACGCCGAGCCCGGCGGTGAGGCGCATCCCCGGCATCCCCACCACGTTGTTGAAACCGGTGGCGAGCTCGGCCTCGACGCCCGCGACGCGGTAGTGCGAGCCCTCGGCGGCGGCGCCCCACAGGTAGGGCGTGACACCGGCCACCCGCGTGCTCAGGCGCCAGGTGGCGAGGTCGCGCCCCGCCACCACGCCAAAGGGCGCTGCGGGCATGGGGATGCGCTGCGCCAGCGCCGCGTCGTCCACGAGCGGGTTGGCGCCGCCGCCTGTCGCGAGCGCCTCGAAGGCGGGTGCGCCGCCGCTGACCCGGCCGTACGATCCGTCCGCGCGCAGCTCGAGCCGCCAGGCGTTCAGCCCCAGGCCGGCGCTGCCCACGCCGCGCGCCCAGCCGGCGCCGGCGGTGCTCCCCGCGGCGGCGTTCATCCGCAGGCGGGCGGTGAGGGTGCGTCCCGCCCTGCGGCGCGAAAGGGCGGCGCCGTACTCCGCGAAGCCCAGCACGCGTTCGTCCCCCTCCAGCGACCCGCCCGACACGCCGCCCTGCAGACGGTGTGCGGCCCCTCCCGCGCGCCACGGCGCATCGGCGGAGAGGGTCGCGCCCAGGTACGACGGCCGCGCGCCGTCCTCAGGCGCGCCGGGGAGCTCCATCGCGAAGAGCTCGGCGGTGACGGCGGGGCGCCATCCGCGCCAGGTGGCCGCGAGCGATCCGCCAGCGGTGGCGTCGTTGGTCGAGACGATTGCGCGCGCCATCAGCGCCAGGCGGCCGATGGGGTCCGTGCTGCTCATCATCCCTCCCACCGAAATCCCGTCCGTGTCGTAGCCGCCCATGGGGAGGATGCGCGTGATACGCGGACCGATCCCGTAGCGCCGCGGCTCGGGCACGGGGGCGCGCGGGATGGCGACGGGCGGGCCCTCGGTGACGCGGGGCGCGACCGGGGCCAGCGTGGCGGGGAGGATGACCGGCGCCGCGCCCGCGCTGTCCGCACGGATGCGGTTGAGGTCCATCCCGCCCGCGTGCATCGACAGGAAGAAGACCTCGCCGCCGCGTGTGGCCTCGGGGGCGAGCGCCGCGCCCGTAACGCGCGTGAGGGTGCGGGCCGTGCGCGCGACGGGGTCGAGCAGCTCCAGGTTGGCGACGCCGCCGTGCTCGGAGACCACCACCAGGTCGCGTCCGCCGGGGCGCCACGCTGCATCGTAGCGGTTGGCGCCGTCGTCGGGATCGGCGGGGCGGCGGGCGCCGGTGGCGGGGTCGACCAGCTCCACGCGCCAGCGCCCGCGCTCCTGCACCGAGACGGCGATGGCGCTGCCGTCGGGCGACCAGCGGGGGCGGTAGAAGACGCGCTCGGGTGCGCCCGCCGCCACCAGGAAGACCGCGCCGCCCGCTAGGTCCACCCGCACCAGGTCGCACACGCCGCCCGCGCAGCGGATCGCCGCCGCGCTGCGCCCATCGGGAGAGGGGTCGGCGTGGCGGATGCCGGCGCCGCGCGTCACGCGCCGGAGCCGCTTCTCCTTCCAGCTCCAGAGGAAGAGGTCCGGGCGCGACGCCCCGCCGCCGATCGGCTCCTGCCGCACCAGGAGGATGCGCGCGCCGTCCGGCATGAAGCGCGGGGCGTCGTGGCCGCGCCCGTCCACCGGCAGGAGGGTGGCGAGGGCGGTCTTGGGGCGCGGGCGCCAGCGCACGTCCGGCACGTCGAGTGAGTCGCGGCTCAGGAGGCGGCTGCGCTCCTTTGCATCGGCGGAGTCGCCGGGCTCGTCGCGGGTGCGCCACACCACCACGCGCGGCTCCGTTCCCGCCGCCCCGCGCAGCACCACCGCCATCCGCTCGCCATCGGGGGAGACGGCGGGGTCGCCGGTCCCCCAGTAGAGGCGCTGGACGGTGTCGCCCGCGACGGTGCCGCCCGCCTCCGCGATCTGGCGGCGGGCTTCCAGGGCGCGCGCGGTCACGTCGACGGTGAAGGCGCCATACAGCTCGTGCGGCGCGCCGCCGTAGACGCCCGCGAAGGCGGTGGCGAACGAGCGGTTCTGGCGCGCGCTCATCCGCCGCCAGAGCTGGTCCAGGCTCGCCTCGCCGCGCCGCTCCACCAGCCACTCCAGGAAGGCGGATCCCGCCAGGTACGCCATGCTCTGCCCGTAGAACGCGCTCGACGCGCTGAGCTGCGGATAGCTGGGAAGCCGCCCCTCCAGCGCCCACTGCCGCAGCACCGCGGCGCGGATCGCACTGTGCGGCCGCCCGCTGCCGGTGAGGCGGCCTTCGATGTAGGTCGCGTACCCCTCGGTCACCCAGCGCGGCGCCCTACGCGCCACCGGACCGATGCGCACGGGGAGGAAGCGCATCCACAGCTCCCCGCGCGGGTTGCGCGAGGGGCGGGTGAGGTGCGCGATGTGGGCGAACTCGTGGATGACGAGCTGCTCGCCCGGCCCGCGGTTGTGGCCGATGTTGGAGCGCGGGTCGGGCGGCGTGGGCCACAGCGAGATCGTGGGCTCGTCGAGGAACGAGTACGCGCTCCCGTTGGCGGACGAGGACGGGTCTTCGACGATGATCCGCACGCGGCGGCCGGGGGCGTACCCCACCACGCTCCGCACGCTGTCGTGCACCGCCTCCAGCCGCGACACCACGTCCAGCGTCCACGCGGACATCTCGGCGGGATAGTGGACGTCGAAGTGCTCGGTGCGCACGGTGCGCCAGTCGAGCCACGGGCGCGTGAACACCTGCGCGTTCGCGGCGCCGGCAAGGAGCACGGCCAGGAGCGCGGCCGCGCAGGACAGCTTTTTTCGCATCGGGTCGTGGTGCGGCGGTGGGAGGTACTTGCGTGCGTTGGTGGACACCGGGCAGGGGTGAAGGTTCCGGGGTTCGGCCCGCGGCGGCGTGCGGGTACGAACGTGTTACAGAGAGTACCCCGGATCGGCGCGCGTGGGCCAATCCGCGGTGCGGGCGAGGGTGGGCAGACACGTGGGTCTGCCCCTACGGGTTTCGGGTGCGAGGGCGGGGATCGAGCAGGGGCGGGCGGCGGGCGCGATGAATCGCGCCCCTACCAGGTCGGTGGTGCGGGAAGGGCCGCGGAGCACGGTCGGGCACGGGCGGCCACGCGGGGCCGCCCCTACGGGATTATGGGCGGGGGGCGATGCTGAAGGGGCACGCAGTTCTCCCCCTCCCCCGCTTGCGGGGGAAGGGGGCCGGGGGGTGGGGGCCCTCAGCGCGCCGCCGTCTCCGAATCCAGATGCACGGCGAGGGTGCGGTCGCGGCCGGCGGACTTGGCGCTGTAGAGGGCCTGGTCGGCGGCTTCCAGGAGGGCGTCGGGGTTGACGATGTCAGTGCCGGCGGCGATGCCCACGCTGGCGGTGACCGTGATGGTGCCGCCCCCCGCAACGGGGACGCGAAGCTCGGCCAGGTGGCGGCGGAATCGCTCGGTGAGCGCCTTCGCTCCCTCGAGACCCGAGTCGCACAGGAGGACGGCGAACTCTTCGCCGCCGAAGCGGGCGGTGGTGTCGATGTTTCGGGCGCAGTTCCGCAGGACGCGCCCCACGCGCGCCAGCACCACGTCGCCCGCGCTGTGGCCGTGGCGGTCGTTGACCTGCTTGAAGTGGTCGAGGTCGATCATCACCAGCGCCACCGAGCCCCCCGTGCGCCGCACCCGCTCGCACTCGCGGCGCAGCGCCTCGTCCAGAACGTGGCGGCGGGAGAGCTCGGTGAGGGGGTCGATCTGCGCGGTCGCCTCGGTGTGCGCCCACTTGCCGGCGGTGGCGATCCCCACGCACACCACGAAGACCAGGAAGCCGATCCAGAAGAGCGACGGCACCCCCGGAAGGATGCGGGCCACCGGCAGCCAGTCCACATGCTCGGAAAGGAGGTCGTAGGTGACGGCCAGCGCAAAGGAGACCGTCCCCACGCCCAGGATGCGCCCGTGCGGCTGGCGGCGCGACGTGGAGCGGCAGGCGCGGATCACCACCACGACGAGCCCCGCCATCATCGTCAAATCCACCCACTTCGCCATGGAAGCGAGGGCGCCCAGCGGCAGGGTGCCCACCAGCAGGAAGGCGGCGGTGGCGGTGCCGGTCAGCACGGCGTCGCGGCGGGCGAGGCGCAGGTCAAAGAGGCGGTGCACCAGCGCGACGAAGGCCGGCATCCCCGCTGCCATCGCCCAGAGGCCGACCCGGTACGAGTTCACGTGCGGAACGAGCAGCGCCTGCACCGCGCCCGAGAAGGTGGCGCCGTAGACGGAGACGGCGGCGCAGAGGAGGGCGAAGTACAGGTTCTCGCGCGCGCGGCGGCGACGGAAGAAGAAGGCGAGGTGGTAGATGCCGATCGCCAGAAAGAACGACACCAGTCCGCCGATCACCACGTCGCGCGGAGAGCGCTGCTGCGCCAGGAGATCGTAGCGCCCCACCCGCACGCCGCCCATCAGCCCGCCGTACGCGTAGGCGTTGTAGACGCGCACGGCCACCAGGTGCGGGCCGTTCGGGCGCCGCGCCAGCGCCGAATCGGGCACCAGGAGAAGGGTCGGCGCGACCCCTTCCACGAAGTGCGGCGGCATGCGCCCCGACCCACCCACCTTCACCCCGTTCCAGAAGATCTCGTACGCGTCGCCCACGGTGCCCAGCTGCACGCCCACGGGGCCGCCCGCCAGATCGGCCGGGAGCCGCACCTCGCGCCGGTACCAGCCGAAGCCGTCGTAGCCGGGGGCGAAGCGCTCCCATTCGGCCGGCGCTTCCACCCGTGCCCAGCCCGCGTCCGGGTGCCAGGGCGCTGCCCAGGCGGCGGAGTCGCCCCGCTGCCAGCGCCAGGCACCGTCCAGGCGCAGCGGCTCCGGCTCCGCGGCGGCGAGGGCACCGGGAATGGCGAGGAGGACCGCGAGTAGAATGCGGGCGATCACGGGGAGAGGGGGGCGCGGGGCGGGAGGCGTGTGGAGGGCACTCAACATAGCGCCGAACGGGGCGCGGAGTCAACGAAAACGGCTCCGGGTGCGGACCTTGCTCAGCGAATCCGGGGGGCCTACGTTGGGCCCCCCGCAACCCCATGCGCGCACCGCGCTTTCAAGGCAGAAGGAACCCGAATGGCCAACCTCCCCGAGCCGGGACGCACGGGGCCGCTGGCGGCTCTGGCGCTCACCGCCGGCCCGCGCTACGGCGAAGAGCTCCCCATCCCCAAGCCCATCGTGGTGGTGGGCCGCGCCGCCGCCAGCGACGTGGTGATCGACGACGACTCCGTCTCCGCCCAGCACGCCCGCCTGGAGTGGGACCTGGGCGCGTGGCGGATCACCGACCTGGGCTCCACCAACGGCACCGCGGTGGAGGGGACGAAGCTGGCCCCCAACATCCCCACCCCGCTCCCGTACGGCGCCACGGTGCGGGTGGGCGGCGTGAAGCTCCAGTTCCGTGAGGTGGCGCAGGCCGACCCCGAGCGCGCGCGCGCCGATTACGTCGCGCCGCAGAAGCCGGCGACGCTGCGCGAGGAGAAGCCCGGCTTCCGCTTCCCGGTATGGCTGGCGATCCTCCTCGTGGTGCTGCTCGCGGTGATCGGCTACGTCGTCTTCCAGACCCTGGCGGCTCCGCGGGTGGGCGTGGGGACTGGCCTCGAGCACCCGCTGCTCGCGCTGGCGACCCGGGCCGCCGCGCCGTGACGGTGCGCTGGGAGTCGGCCGGGCTCACCGACGTGGGCCGCGTCCGCAAGGGGAACGAGGACTCCTTCTTCGTGGACGAGGCGCGGGGCGTCTTCCTGGTGGCGGACGGGATGGGTGGCCACGCCGCGGGCGAGATCGCGAGCGCGCTGGCCGCCCGCACCGTGGGCGGCACCCTGGTGCGAGGGGTGGACGAGGAGCTGGAGCCCGATCTGCTTGCCGAGGCGATGAAGCGCTCGCTGTACGCCGCGCACGAGGCGATCCTTGCCCACACCATGGCCGACCCCGCCACCGAGGGGATGGGCACGACGCTCACCGCGCTCGTGGTGTGCCCGGACGGCACGTACCGGATGGGCCACGTGGGCGACAGCCGCATGTACCGGTTCCGCGCCGGCGAGCTCACGCAGATCTCGCACGACCACACCTGGGTGCAGCGCGAGGTGGACGAGGGGCGCCTGACGGAGCAGGGCGCGCGCCGCCACCGCCTGTCGCACATCCTGACCCGCGCCCTGGGCGCCGACTCCGCGGACAGCCCGGACATCGAGGCGGGGAAGCTCCAGCCGGGCGACCTGGTGCTGCTGTGCAGCGACGGCCTCACCGGGATGCTGAACGACCGGATGATCGCCCGCATCCTGGAGGATGACGCGCCTCTCGCCGACCTGGCCGCGCAGCTGATCGCCGAGGCCAACGCCCGCGGCGGGCGCGACAACATCACGGCGGTGCTGGTGAGGATACTGCCGGCGTAAGGGCGGCGAACTAGACCGTGCGGCGTGGGAGCGTGGTGGGCATCCCCGCGCTCCGTTTTGCAGTCCGGCCCCCTTCGCTGCGCGCGCCAGAGCATTCGGAGTCCATTATGACCGCCGGCGAACCCTCCTCAGGCGCGCGACAACCGGTCGAAGTCGCTCGTACGTTCCTGAATCTGGTCACCGCCCGCCGGTGGGACGACGCAGTTTGCCTCATCGATCGCGAGACAAAGGAACGCTTCCGGGCGTGGGCGCTTCTCGGGCTCGCGGAACCGCAACCGCCGCAGCCCCTGGTAACCGACACCTACTTCCTGAGCGTCGAAGCCATTCTGGGAGTGCGCGACCTGGCGGAAGCCGAATCTCTGACCGCGGATGAGCTGCTCGTGCGCCATGCCGCGGCCCGGTCCCGGCAGATGGAACGCTTCATCCCGTACGACCTGGCAGCCGCGCCCCCTGAGTTCGTGCATCTGCGCACGCGCCGGGCCGGGGACGCCGCGTATTGCGAGTTCCGCCGGACCGGGACTGAAGCGACGCCACGGCACTTCGATCCTACACAGCGCGTCCACCTGATAAGGCGCGCAAACGACTGGTTCGTTCGTGATGCGGACCTGCTGGGGTATGGTGACGGGCGCATCCTGCCTCCGGACCACGAACGCTGGAGCGCGTGATCCGGGCGTGACTGCGGACCGCCAGTCCCATGAAGAAGATGAGGGCGTTCGCGTGTATCCGTCGCGGGGCGCGTAGTTCGGAGCGGGGGATGGCACGGGCAGCCACGCGGGGCGGCCCCTACGAGGGTCGGTGTGCAGAGGCGAGGATTGGGGCCGGGGCGAGGGAGGGCAGACACGCAGGTCTGCCCCTACGGGATTGGTGTGCGAGAGGCGGGGCAGCGGAGCGGCGCCGGGCACGGGCGCGATAAATCGCGCCCCTACGGGACCTGTGCGACGGGCAGGCAGTCCTCCCCCTCACCCGCCCTGCGCCCCCGCAGGCGGGGGAGGGGGCCGGGGGGAGGGGGCCCTCCCTCACCGCTCCGGGAACAGCGACACCTGCACGTACCTCCCCGTATCCAGGAACCTGCGCGCGGCGTCGCGGACGTCGGTGGGGGTGAAGGTCTGGGAGAGCGGGAGGGCGGCGATGCCGGCAAGGTCCCAGCCGCCCGCGTCGTACTGCACCATCTGCGACATCCAGAAGTCGTTCTCGCGCAGCTGCACCTCGCGGTCGCGGCGGTGCTGCTCGCGGACCTTGGCCAGGTCGGCCTCGGTGACGCCGTTGCGCTTCACCTCTTCCAGCTCGGCGAAGAGGGCGGTGGAGAGCTCGTCCAGGCGGTCGGGGGCGGCGCTGAAGTCCACCACGAAGCGGTACTCCGGGCGCGGCTCGCGCCGGGCCGTCGCCGCCACGCCCACGCCGTACGTGCCGCCCAGCTCCTCGCGCAGGCGGTCGCGCAGGCGGATCTCCAGCGCGTCGGCCAGGGTGCGCAGGAGGGCCACGTTGCGCCGATCCCACTCCGCCGGTCCGCTGAACACTACCTGGGTGCGCGCCTGCGGCTCCACCCCGCGCCGCACGGACCTGCGCACCACGCCTTCGGGGGTGCGCACGCCGTGGTCGCGCGCCTCCTCGCGGCGGCCGGTGGCGGGGAGGCCGCCCAGGTAGCGCTCCACCAGCGGGCGGATGGAGTCCGGCTTCAGCGCGCCCACCAGGTAGAAGGTGAAGTCGCCCGCGTCGGCGAAGCGGTCGCGGTACACGCCGAGAGCGCGGTCCAGGTCCAGCGAGTCGACGGCGGCGGCGGTGAGCGGGCGGGCGCGCGGGTGGCCCTGCGTGAGGGCGGAGCGCAGCGTGTCCGCGAAGGCCGCGTCGGGGCTGGCGGAGCGGTCGCGGAAGGCCTCGCGCGCACGCTCGCGGTACGCTTCCCACGCCACCGAGTCGCGCCGCGGGGCGGTGAAGTACAGGTAGACGAGCTGGAGCATCGTCTCCAGGTCGCGCGGGGCGGCGTAGCCCGAGACCGCCTCGCTGAACTCGCTCACCTCCATCCCCACGCTCGCCGTTTTGCCGGCGAGGCGCTTCCCCAGGTCCACCACCGAGAAGCTCCCCACGCCGCCCACCTGCGCCGCCGCCGACGCCGTGGCGCCGTACAGGTATTCGTCGTCCGAGAGCAGCGAGGTGCCGCCGGGGCTGCGGCCCGCCAGCGTGACCTCGTCCTCGCGGAAGTCGGTGGGCTTCAGCAGCACGCGCACGCCGTTGGAGAGCGTCCACTCCGTCACCCCCACCTCCGCGTGCATCCGCTGGCTGACCACGCGGCCGGCGGCCGGGGGCCTGGGGAGAAGCGGGGCGTTGGAGAGCGCTTCGGTGTAGGGCGTGAGCCGGGCGGTCGTCACCGAGTCCGCGATGGCGGCCAGGCGCGCGCTGTCCGGCCGCGGGACGCCGCTGCGCTCGGGAGCGCTCACCAGCACGGCGCGGTTGGTGGGGGCCAGCCAGGTGCGGGCCCGCGCGCTCACCTCGCCGGCGCGGATGCCGGGGATGAGGGCGCGCTGCAGGCGGTACTCCGTGTCCACGTCCAGCAGGGGGCCGCCGTACAGGAAGTGCCCCACGTACTGCCCCGCGTACTGCCCGGAGGTCGTCTTCTCCCGCTCCAGGTGGATCTGCTCCCACGAGCGCAGGAGCTCGGCCTTTTCGCGCGCCAGCTCGCCGGGGGTGAAGCCGAAGCGCGCCGCCCGCTCCGCCTCGGCCAGCAGCCCCGCCAGCGCCCGCTCCGTTCCGCCCTCGGGAGCGCGGGCCGTGAGGAAGTATGCGTCCAGCGGGCGCACCAGCGAGCCGCTCACGGATGAGACGTCCAGAAAGGGCGCGCCCGGCCGCTGGGTGGCCTCGTTGAGGCGGTCGTTGAGGACGCCGTTGTACAGCATGTCCACGATGGCCTCGCGGTACTCGCGCACCAGCCGCCGCACGCGCGCCGGTGCCGTGTGCACCACCGTCACGGTGGACGAGGTCGCTTCCCGGTCCGTGGCCACGGAGTAGCGCGTGCCGGCGGATGCGGCCACGGGGTAGGTGAGGCGGCGAGGCTGCGTGGTGTCGCTGGGCGGGATGGCGCCGAAGCGGAGGCGGATCATCGACTCCATCCGCGCCGCGTCGAAGTCGCCGACGGCCACCACGGCCATCAGCTCCGGGCGGTACCACTTGCGGTGGAAGTCGCGCAGCCCCGCGGCCGTCGCCCCGCGGATGCTCTCGGGGGTGCCGATGGGGAGGCGCCTCCCGTAGCGCGAGCGGCCGAAGAGGGTGCCCAGGTGCCGGTCCTGCAGCCGCTGCCCCGCCCCGCGCCCCAGCCTCCACTCCTCCACGATCACCCCGCGCTCCTGCCGCACCTCCGCCGTGTCGAAGGCGATCCCCGTCGCCCAGTCTTCCAGGATGTCTAGCCCCGTCTCCAGGAAGCGCGCGCTGTCGGTGGGAAGGGTCATCGTGTACACCGTCTCGTCGAACGAGGTGTACGCGTTGACGTCCGGCCCGAACCGCATGCCGGACTTCTCCAGGAACTCGATGATGGTGTGCCCGTGGAAGCGTCGCGTGCCGTTGAAGGCCATGTGCTCCACGAAGTGTGCGTAGCCCCGCTCGGACTCGGCCTCCAGCACCGAGCCGGCGTCCACCGCCAGGCGCAGCTCCGCGCGCGCCCGGGGCTCCGCGTTGCGGCGCACGTAGTAGGTGAGGCCGTTCGACAGCTTCCCCGTCCTCACCAGCGTGTCGCTGGGGAGGCGCGCGTTGGGCGCGAACGGGTTCTGCTGGCGGCCGAAGGGGACGCACCCGCCCAGGAGGGCGAGGGCTAAGGCCGCTGCGAGAAAGGGGTGCTTCCTCATGGAGTCGCCGCCAGGGGAATGCCGGCGGCGCTGGAGCGCTACCGGGCCAGGTTCAGGTTGACGTACGCCGGGTCGCCGGTCACCTCGCGCACCAGCACGGCGCGCAGCCAGTCCGGCACCTCCACAGGGGTGTCCACGGCGGGAAGCTCCACCTCGGCCAGCACCAGCCGCCGGTCGCGGAAGTGGTCGATCTCCCACACCTGCTCCCCATCCTTCACCGCGTAGCGCCGCTTGCGCACGCGCCGCCCCTTCGTGAGCCGCCAGAGCGCGCGGAAGATGCGGTCGGTGGTCTCCTCCTCCACCTCGATGCGCGACACGCCGGCGCCCAGCTTCACCGTGCGGAACCACTGTGTGCCGTCAGGCGTCTTCACGCGCCGCACCCGCTCCGCCAGCCGCTCGCCGGGAAGGTACCCCTGCTCGATCTGGCGCAGCTCCGCGTCCAGCCCGTCCAGCGCGGGCATCTTGCGGAGCAGGTACTTGCGCTCGATCTCGCGCGGGGGTCCGGCGCCCTCCAGCGCGTCCGCCAGGGCGCGCACCCGGCCGGGGAGGTCCGCGGCCGCGCCGTGCAGCCAGCGCTCGCGCAGCGCGGAGAAGTGCTCCGCCCGCTCCTCCGAAAGGCGCCGCTGCAGGGCGCGCGATCCCGCCTCCTCCTCGCCCTCCGCCTCCTCCACCGCCGCCGACACCTCGCCCAGCAGGACGTGCGCGTCGTGCATCTCGCCCAGGAGCGCCTGGAGCCCCTTGAGCTCCTTGATCATCTCCTTTGCGCCGGGCACCAGGTCGCGCACCGGCTCCAGCAGGTAGCGGATGCGCTTGGCGACGATGCGCGAGCGGTGCGCCTCGTCCTGCCGCGACTCGTCCAGCACCCCTTCCAGCTCCAGCTCCAGCGCGTCGGCCTCGGTGCGGAGCCGCGCGGCTAGCTCGGCGCGGAACGGCGTTTCGATGGGCGACTCGCCGGGCGTGAGCTCGGTGCAGAAGCGGCGGAGGCGGCGCGCCAGACGCTCGTGCTCGGCCGGGAAGGCGGCGGAGGCGTTCCGCATCTGCTCTCCCGCGGCCTCCGCCCGCTCGCGCGAGCGCTCCAGCGCGTCGCGCAGCCCCACCCTTTCCGCGCCGCGGGCCTTCTTGAGCCGCGTGGTGAGCCACTCGTTCTGCACCTGCGCGTCGCGCGCGTCGCCGGTGGCGTGGGCCAGCTCGCGCAGGGTGCGCCGGTCCTTGCCCCGCACCACGTCGCCCGGCAGGTCGCGGTAGGCGCGGAGGGTGCTCCGCAGCCTGCGCAGCGCCACGCGGAAGTCGTGGAGCGCGTCCGTCTCCGCCGGGTCGGCGAGGCGGGCGTGGGCGGCGGCCGCCTCTTCCAGCAGGCCCAGCGCGATCCAGCGGACGGCCATCTCCGCAGGCAGGTCGAGCAGCGTGGAGCGTTCGGTCACCGTGCGCGCTCCAGCTTGCGGAGCTGCCCCGGCGTCAGCGACCAGAGCAGCGTCGCGTTCCCCGCGGCGGGCGGGTCGTCGAACTCCAGGAGGCAGGCGGCCCCCTTCTTCAGCTCCACGAAGCTCTGGTGGCGCCCCGTCAGCAGCCACCCCAGCAGGCAGCCGAGCCCCGGCTCGTGCCCCACGATCGCCACCACGGCGTCCGGCCCGTGCCCGCGCAGCCAGGGGAGGAGGTCGTCCGCCCCGCGCTCGGGCGACAGCTCGGTCACGATCTCCATCGCCATCCCGTCGTACTCCCGCGCGACGATGACGGCGGTGTCGTGCGCCCGCACCAGCGGCGAGGTGGCCAGCGCGTCGATGCGGGGGACCAGCGCCCGCAGCCCGGCCGCGCCGCGCTTCATCCTCCGCTTCCCGTCCCCGGTCAGCGGGCGCTCGGCGTCGGGGTGGCCGGAAAGGGCCCAGTGGTCGCGGTCTTCGGCGATGGCGTGGCGGATGATGAGGAGTTGCATGGTGGCGGCTGGTAAGGAAGTGCGTTAGTGCGTCAGTGCGTCAGTGCGCCAGGGAAGAGCCGTTTGTTAAACGCACTCACGCACTAACGCACTCACGCACCCCTACGCAAAACCCCCGCCCCGCGCCCAACGCCCGCCCCCCGCTTGCCCCCGCCCCGCCGCCGGTGCTACGTATACGCCTGTTCCCCGCCCCGGGGTCCCGCGCCACCCTTTCGCCGCCATCCCGACGTATGAAACGCAGAGCTTCGCTTTTTCTGACCGCGCTCTGGCTGGGCGCCGTTCCCGCCATGGCCCAGGAGGGCCGCCGGGCGATCACGGTGGCCGACTTCGACCAGTGGCGGTCGGTGCACGGCGCCACCCTTTCGCGCGATGGGCGCTGGGCGGTGTACACCCTGGTGCCGCAGGTGGGCGACGGCGAGGTGGTGGTGCGCTCCACCACCGGCGGGGCCGAGCATCGCCACACGCGTGGCTACGTGGGCCGCCCGCAGACCCGCGCCGGCGCCACCGGCCCCGAGGCCGGCTACCAGCCCTCCCGCGCGCAGTTCTCGGCCGACGGGCGCTTCGCCGTCTTCTCCATCGAAGCCCCGCGATCCGAGTGGGACCGCGCCCGCCGCGAGCGCCGCAAGCCGGCGGACATGCCCCGCTCGTCGCTGGGGATCATGAGCCTCGCGGACGGGCGCGTGACGGTGGTGCCGCGCGTGCGGTCGTTCCGCATGCCAGAGGAGAACGGGCGCTGGCTGGCGTATCTGCTGGAGACCGACAGCACCGCCGCCCGCACCGCCCGCGACACGGCGGCGGCAGTGGCGGCGGCTGCTCCAGGGCAGGCACCGGCCGCGGCGGCGACGCCCGGCGGCACCCCGCGTCCGGTGAGCACGGACACCGCGCGCGGCGGCAAGAAAAAGGATTTCGGCTCCACCCTCGTCCTGCGCGACCTGCAGACGGGTAACGAGACGCGCATCGAGGAGGTGACGGCGTTCACCCTGGACCGGGGCGGGCGCTGGCTGGGGTACACCGTCGCCGCGCGCCGCGACGACAGTGACGGCGCCTACCTGCGCGACCTCGCCGGCGGGCGCACGCACACGCTGCTGGCCGGCGCGGGCGGCTACCGCGGCCTCACCTTCAGCGACGACGGGCGCCAGGCGGCCTTCACCACCGACCGCGACTCGCGCGACCGCGACAAGCCGCTCTCCGCGCTGTACCACGCGTCCCTCGGCGGCGGCGAGCCGCGCGTGCGCCGCGTGGTGGATGCGGACCAGGTGGGGAGCGGGCGGATGGTGGCGGAGCGGGGCCGCATCCGCTTTACCGAGGACGGAGGCGCGGTGGTGTTCGGCGTCATCCCCGTGACCCCCGACTCCATCCCCGCCGACTCGCTGGCGGACAAGGCCGTCTTCGACCTGTGGAACTACCGCGATCCGCGCCTGCAGCCGCAGCAGCGCGTGGAAGCCGCGCGCGACCGCGACAGCGCGTGGACGGCCATCGTGCGCCCCGGCGAGCGGCCGGTGGTCATCGGCAACGACACCCTGCGCGGGGTGCAGCTCTCCGACGACGGGCGCGTCGCCATCGCGAGCGACGAGATGCGCTACGGCGTGCAGGCGATGTGGGGCGAGGGCGGCGCGGACGTGTACGCCATCGACACCCGCACCGGCGCGCGCCGTCCCGTGGCCACGCGCATCCCCTTCGACCCGCAGCTCTCCCCCGGCGGCCGCTTCGTCCTCTTCTTCGACCGCGACCGCCGCTGGCACTCCTATGACGTCGCCACCGGGCGCACCACGGACCTCACGGGGCGGCTGGGCGTGCGCTTCGACCAGGAGACGTGGGACACCCCCTCCGATCCCGCCCCCTGGGGCGTCGCCGGCTGGACGCAGGGCGACCGCTCGGTGCTCGTCTACGACCGCTTCGACGTGTGGGAGCTGGACCCCGCCGGCCGCCGCCCCGCCCGCGTGGTGACCGACTCCGCCGGCCGCCGCGGGAAGATGGTGTTCCGCTGGGTGGACCTGGACCCCGAGGAGCGCTCCATCGACCCGCGCCAGCCGCTGCTGCTGCGCGTCTTCAACGAGGACACCAAGGCCAGCGGGTACTTCCGCGACCAGTTGGGCTCCGACGCCGCGCCGGTGCGGCTGGTGATGGAAGACCGGCAGCTCGGCACTCCCAGCAAGGCCCGTGAAGCCGACGTTTACCTGTGGACGCGGCAGACCGTCCGCGAATTCCCGGACGTGTGGGTAAGCGGCGCCACCTTTGCCGATGCGCGGCGGATGAGCGAGGCGAACCCGCAGCAGTCGCGCTACCGCTGGCCGAGCGTGGAGCTGGTGAGCTGGCGGTCCGAGGACGGCGCCGACCTGCAGGGGCTCCTCTACAAGCCGGAAGGGTTCGATCCTTCGAAGAAGTACCCGATGGTGGTCTACTTCTACGAGTCGCTCTCGGACAACCTGCACCAGTACCGGATGGACGTGCCGCGCAACACCATCCAGCCCACGCTGTACGCGTCGAACGACTACCTGGTGTTCATGCCGGACATCCACTACACCACCGGCTATCCGGGGCAGAGCGCAATGCGCTCCATCGTCCCCGGCGTGCGCTCGCTGATCGGGCGCGGCTTCGTGGACTCGGCGAAGGTGGCGATCCAGGGGCAGTCGTGGGGCGGCTACCAGGTGGCGTACATGATCACCCGCACCCCCATGTTCCGCGCGGCGATGGCGGGAGCGCCGGTGGCCAACATGACGAGCGCGTACGGCGGCATCCGCTGGCAGAGCGGCCTCGCGCGCGCCTTCCAGTACGAGCGCGGGCAGAGCCGCATCGGCGCCACGCCGTGGCAGAACCGGGAGCTGTACATCGAGAACTCACCGCTCTTCGCCGCGGACCGCATCCAGACGCCGCTGATGATCATGCACAACGACAACGACGGCGCGGTGCCCTGGTACCAGGGGATCGAGATGTTCGTGGCGCTGCGGCGGCTGGGGAAGGAGGTGTACCTGATCAACTACAACGGCGACGAGCACAACCCCACCAAGCGCGCCAACCAGGTGGACCTCGCGATTCGGATGATGCAGTTCTTCGATCACCACCTCAAGGGCCGCCCGCAGCCGGACTGGATGCGCCAGGGCGTCCCCTTCCTGAACAAGGGTCGCGACCAGGTGCTCCCCGCCGCCGAGGTGCCGCAGCCCGGCGCCCCGGCCACGTCCACCGGCGCGACGACGACCGCGTCGCAACCCTGACCTTCACCACGATGCCCCTCCGCTCCATCCGCCGGCTGACGGCGGCGCTCTTCCTGGCCTGGGCCGCGCCCGCCGCGGCCCAGGCGCCCGATACGGCCTCCGTCGTGGGGCGCGCCGTCGACGCGGCGACGCTGGCGCCGATCCGGGGGGTCGTGGTGCGCATGTCGTCGCTGAAGCGCACGGCGGTCAGCGACTCGAACGGCGTGTTCAGGATCGGCGGCGTGCCGCTGGGCGACCACCCCACGATGGTGTCGCGCCTGGGCTACCGCACGACGATGTCCGTGTGGCGGGTGGGGCGCGAAGGGCTGGAGCTGGAGGTGCCGCTTGCGGCGGAGCCGCTGATGCTGGAGGCGGTCCGGGTGCAGTCGCGCCGCTTCGAGCGGCGTCTCCGCTCCAGCGGGTTCACGGTGCGCGGCTTCAGCAGCGACGAGCTCACCGCGAGCGCGGCCAACAACGCCAGCGACTTCGTCCAGTCGCGGATGGGGCTGGCGCGCACCACCTGCGGCAGCCTTGCCTCGGGCGGCGGCCTGGATTGCGTGCGCGTCCGCGGCGCTCCCGTGCGCCCGTGCGTCATCGTGGACGAGCGGCCCGCGTTCAGCGGCCTCGCGGAGCTCGAGCTGTACCGTCCGCAGGAGCTCTTTCGCGTCGACGTCATCGCGGGCGGCGCGGTGATCCAGGTGTACACCACGCAGTTCGTCCAGCGCATGAACAGCCAGAGGTGGACGCCGATCTCGGCCGACAACCTATCCCGGATCGCCTGCGTCGGCGGCGGCCGCTGACTGCTTTGCCTCACGCGGAGACGCGGAGACGCGGAAGAGGTGGCGGAGTTCTCTGCGTTCTCCGCGCCTCCGCGTGAGACCGCTGTTCGGAAGCTGGAGGGTGCCTGATTTCCGGGCAGCCACGCATCGCCGCCGCATCGCTCGCCTTTTCGTCCGCACCGCGCTTCCTCGTCCAGAATCCGCACGCGGCACCCTGCTCCGCCGCTCTCCCTCCGCGGCATCTATCTGATTCAACCGCATCGCCTTACGAGATCCACCCCGCGCGGCACCGCTTTCGCCCTTGGGCAGGGGCGGGCGTGCCCCCGGTGGCCGCCCCGCTCTCACTCCGCGGGACGGTATCGATGAAAACGATGATGGGATCGGTGCGCACCAGGTACGCCGTCGCGAGCGGCGGGTGAGGGCCAGGATCATGAGCCCCGACTTCGAGCCCACCGCCGTGGCGGAGGCCCGGCGGTTCGCGGAGGCGCGCCACTGGCAGGCGGTGCAGCGCGTGCTGGGGCCGCTGCGCACCTCGCTGCACGCCGAGCCCGAAGCCCTCCTCCTCCTGGCCGAAGCCCTCTTTCGCCTGGACGACCGCCCTGCCGCCCTCGCCCACGCCGACGACGCGCTGCGGGAGCTCCGCGCGCGCGGCGATCACGCGGGGGCGCTGCGGGCGCAGAACCTGGCCGGGGTGATCCTGCTGGAGATGGGCGCGCTGGAGGACGCCCGCATCCGCCTGGAAGACGCGCTGGAGAGCGCCGCCAGCGAGGGGATGGACAAGGTGCGCGCCGACGCCGCCACCAACCTCGGCATCCTGCACGACATGCGGGAGCAGCCGGGGAGGGCCGCCGAGTGGTACCGGATCGCCCGGGCCCTCTATCACCAGCTTGGCGACGCGCTGGGCGAGGCGCGCATCCTCCACAACCTCGGGATCGCGCACCAGGTGATGAAGTCGTGGGACGAGGCGGACCACTGCTTCGCCCGCGCCGCCGACCTCGCGCAGTCCGCCGGCGAGCAGCAGCTCTTCGCCTTCGCGGTGGTCGCCCGCGGCGAGGTGGCGCTGATGCGCGGCGACCTGCCCGCGGCCGAGCGGTTCGCGCGCCAGGCGCTCCTCCGCTTCGACTGCCACAGCACTCTCTACGGCCTCGCCGAGGTGCGGAAGCTCCTGGGGATGGTGGCGTGGGCGCGCGGCGACCTCTCCGCCGCCCGCTGCGAGCTGGACAGCGCCGTCACCCTCTGCGAGATGAGCTACGCCCCCCTCGTGGACGCCGAGGTGCGCGTGGAGCGCGGCCGCTTCCGCCTGGAGACCGGCGACCCCGACGCCGCCCGCGAGGACCTGGAAGCCGCCGCCCGCGCCTTCGACGCCCTCCGCGCACCGCGCCGCGCGCAAGCCGTCCGCTCGCTGCTTTCCGCGGCGTAAAAAGCCTCACACAGAGGGCACAGAGGGAACTGCAAGGCGCAGAGAAAATCTTCTCTGTTCTTTCCTTGCCCCTCTGTGTCTCTGTGTGATGGTTTTAGTCGCCGTCCGCCGCTTCCGCCCACACTTCGGCCGCGCCGTCGGGGCCGTAGACGACGTGGACTTGCCAGGGGCGGCAGCAGACCTGGCAGTCTTCCACGTAGCCCTGGCACGTGCCGCTGCCGGGGTCGAGGGCGATCTCCACCACTTCGCCGCAGTACGGGCACTGCACGGAGGCGCTGGTGTCCGCCACACCGTCGCCCAGGGGGAAGTCGGCTTCGAGGTCGTCGTCCCAGGGGGCGGGGTCTTCGGAGATGAAGATCATCCGCCCGCCACCCGCCGGCACCACGCGGCGAGCCGCTCCAGCTCGTCGTCGCCGAAGCCGGCCAGGAGCTCGGCCTCGGCGGCCTCGCGGGCGCGGACGGCGGCGGCGTAGCGTGCCCGGCCCTCGGCGGTGACCTCCGCGCGGACGCTGCGCCGGTCCGCCGGATCGGGGACGCGCCGCACCAGGAGTTCCGCCTCCAGCCGGTCCACGAGCTGGGTGACGTTGGACTTCACGCAGCAGAGCCGCTCCGCGAGCTGCCCCAGCGGGATGGGCCCGTCCGCCTCCACCAGGGTGTGCAGCGCGCCCATCTTGGCGAGCGAGAGCCCCATCGGCTCCACGCTGCGCTCCAGCCGCGCCTCCACCTCGCCGCCCGCGCGGAGGAGGGCCGCCAGCACCTCGCGCACGCGCGGGACGCACAGAGCTCCGGTTTCGTTCATACCTGAACTTCGCACGCGCACCGGACGGCCGTCAACCCGCCCCGCCCGGTCCGCTTCTCGCGATCGCCGGACCCGCGCCGGCACCCTCCCTCGAGGAGCCCATGACCCACACCTGGACGGTCGACAGCATCGAAGAAGGGATTGCCGCCGTGCACGCGGAGGACGGCAGGCTGCTCCACGTACCCGCCTGGCTCCTTCCCGACGGCACGCGCGAGGGCGACGTGGTGACCATCGAGCGCGAGCCGGCCGCGGGCACCGTCACCCTCCGCCTGCGCATCGACCGCGCAGCCACGGAGCGGGCGCTGGCCACATCACGCGAGCAGCTCGCGCGGCTGCGGCAGAGGGACGCGGGTGGGGATATACAGCTGTAACTACAGGAATGGGAACGGCGATCCAATCAGCCGTTCCCATTCCCCATTCCCGATTCCCGATTCAGTTCCCCGCCACCGCGCGATACGCGTTGATCAGCCCGTAGCCCTGTTCCGAGTGCCGGTTCGGGTAGTACTGCGCGGTCTGGATCAGGCGCTGGCGAACGCCGTCGCGCGTCAGGCTAGGGGTGCGCGACCAGACCAGCGCCGCCACCGCCCCCACGATGGCGGTGGCGTTGGAGCTGCCGCCCATCCCCACCACGTCGGCGGTGTACTGGCCCGTGCTGGGGACGTCCAGGTACGCCGTCAGCTCCACGTCCGAGCCGCGATGGATGCCGCAGGGGACGCCGCCGCCCGGGTACGTCACGCCCGTGACCGCCACCACCTCGGGCATGTCCGCCGGGAAGACGACGTTGCTGTCCAGGATGCCGTCGCCGCACCCGCTGGTGCCCGCGGCGCCGAAGAAGAGGATCGGGTAGTTGTAGTGCCAGTACTCGATCTCGTCGGACACCTGCCAGTACCAGTTCAGCGACTCCCACGCCATCACCACGATGCGGGCGCCGTTCTCCGCGGCGGCGCGCACGCTGTACTTGGCGTCGCTGCTGGAGACGGTGGCCACGCCGTCCGCCTGGCGCACGCTCACGAAGTTGGAGCGGTACGCGATGCCGCCCACGCTGCGCCCGTCGCGCGGCGCGGCGATGATGCCGGCCATGCGCGTGCCGTGGCCGCATCCGTCGTACACGCTGGACATCGACGACACCTTGAGGAGCTTCAGCGTGCGCCCGGCGCTCTCACCCGTGGCAAAGGTGCTGGTGAACTGCCCCTGGCCGGAAGAGATCCCCGTGTCCGTGAGGCCGATGGTGACGCCCGCGCCGCTGCTCAGCGTCCACGCATCGGGGATGCGCATGGCGGTGAGCTTCTGCGAGTATACGTCGCCCGACGCGGTGTACTGCCGGTCTCCCGTCCACGCGCTCCCCCATCCGCACCCGCCCACGCCCGCGAACTCGGGGAGGCCGTCCTCCACCATCGTCGGCTCCACGTAGTCGACGAACGGAAGGCGGCGCAGGGCGGCCAGCGCGCCGGGCCCGTCCAGCTGAACCTCCATCGAGGGAAGGAGGTCGTCCGTGCGCACCAGCGTCACGCCCGGCTGCGACGCCACGGCCGCGCGCCCCTGCGACCACTCGCTGCGCCCCACCAGCACCCGCCCGCGCCACACGCCGCGCACCGCGCCCGGCGACTTGAGCCCCACCGCCGCGTTCCCGCCCGCGGCAGAGATGGCGGCCCAGAGCTGCTCGTCGGTGCGCTCCACCCAGGTGCCGGGGCGCTCCTGTGCGCGGGTGGGGATCGGCTGCCCCGCGCGCGACACGGCCGGCGCCACAGGATCGGGCGACGCGGGTCCGTCGGAGCAGGCCGCCAGCGCCACGAGCGCGGCGAGGGCAAAGGGTACGGCGATGCGCGGAGCGTGCATGAAGCGTCCTCTTGTGCGGCAAAAGGAAGATCGCGGCCGTGACCCGGGGCGGGTGCGGCCTGCGGAGGAGGTAAACAGATGGCGCTAAACGATATACAAGGTTTTGCCGGGATGCAACCCTCCGGGCGCGTCCGGCGCGTCCTTTGCACCGCCGTGCCGGGCTGCGCCGCGGCCGACCGTCCGGCTGCCCCGCGATCCGCCGGCATCCACAGGAGCCCGTGTTGACCCGGTCATTCTCCCTGCGTCCGTTCGCCGCCCTCCTTCTCCTGGCCGCCGCCTGCACCCCTGGCGGCGGCACGCCCGGGACCGGCCCGGAGCCGCGCCCCGATCTCGCGCCCGAGCCGCTGGAATACGAGCCGCTCACGCCCGGCCTTCCGCCGATCCAGCGCGTGGAGGCCCCGCTCGCGATCCGCGTAATCCAGCCCGGCAACAACGTCATCCGCCCGGGCCGCGACTCGGCCTTCATCTACGGCTCCGTGGGGACGGGGGGCGCGGCGCTGACCATCAACGGTACGCTCGTGCCGGTTGCGCCCAACGGCGCCTTCATCGCCTACCTCCCGGTGCCGGCGAGCGCGTGGGAGCTGCGCGCCTTCAAGAACGGGCAGACGGCCAGCCACACCATCGCCTACCGGCCGGAGCCAACGCCGGACTTCGTGGGGACCGGCGGCGGGGCACAGGTCTTCGCCGCGCCACGGGCGGCGCAGGTGAGCGGCGGATTGGACACGCTGGCGACGGGATCGGAGGTGTTCGCGCGCGCCACGCCCACGGGCACCTACCGCTGGTTCTTCCCGCGCGGCACGCGCCTGTCGCTGGCGGAGCGCCGCGGCAGCCAGTACCGCGTGCAGCTCGATCCGTCGACCGCCGCCTGGATCGACGCGAGCAGCGTGACGGTGGCCGACACCACCGCGGCGCCGATGGCCCCCGTCGCGCTGGGCGCCATCGCCGTGACCCCCGCCGACCGCTGGGTGGACGTGCGCATTCCCGCGCAGCGCGCGCCCTTCCTGGTGGAGCCCGGCGAGCGCGAGTGGACAGTGACGCTGTACGGCGTGACCGCGCAGGCCGCCAGCACCGCGCAGAACGACGCGATGCTGACCGGCGTGGCCCAGGACGCGGCGGGCCCGTCCACGGTGAGGGTGCGCCTGTCGCTGGCCCGCGCGCCGTGGGGATACAAGGCGTTCTACGCGGCGGACGGCGCGCTCGTCCTGCGCCTCCGCCGCCGCCCGGCGGTCGACGCGGCCAGCCCGCTGCGGGGGCGGCGCATCGTGATCGACCCCGGCCACCCGCCCGCGGGCGCCACCGGCCCCACCGGCCTGTACGAGGGCGACGCCAACCTCGCCATCTCCCTGCCGCTGGCCGAAAAGCTGCGCGCCGCCGGCGCCGAGGTGATCCTGACGCGCACCGGGCGCGAGGCCCCGTTCTCCACGACCACGGCCGAGGACCTGCGCGGCCGCGTGGCGCTGGCGGTGCGGAGCGACGCGGACATCCTGGTGTCGGTGCACAACAACGCGTTCGGCGAGGCCCAGAACCCGTTCCGCGCCTTCCACACGGCGGTGTACCACTTCCAGCCCTTTGGCCGCTCGCTGGCGCAGTCGCTGGCGGACAACATCGTCGCCGTGACGCTCCTTCCCAACCGCGGCGCGCTGCGCGAGAACCTGGCCCTGGTGCGCCCCACCTGGCTCCCCTCCGCCCTCACCGAGTCGCTCTTCATGCCGATCCCGGAAGAGGAAAACGCCCTGCGCGACCCCGCCTTCCTCGACCGCCTGGCGACGGCGCACGTGCGCGGCATCGAGGCGTTCTTCAGGGCGGAGGCGCGATAGTGCGTGAGTGCGTTAGTGCGTCAGTGCGTGGCGCCGCTCACCAGAGATCTGCTCCGACGATAAATGGCAATCTCACGCAGAGGCGCAGAGACGCAGGAGAGACCTCCGCGCCTACTCCTGCGTCTCTGCGCCTCTGCGTGAGGCCCGCTGTTCCAACGCACTCACGCACTAACGCACTCACGCACTTTTCTCGATGAAAGCGATCGTCATCACCCGCCCCGGCGGCGCCGAGGTGCTGGAGCAGGAAGACCGGCCGGTGCCCGAGCCCGGGCCGGGCGAGATCCGGGTGCGGGTGCACGCCTCCGCGCTGAACCGCGCGGACCTCCTGCAGCGCCGCGGGATGTACCCCGCCCCTCCCGGGGCCCCCGCCGACGTCCCGGGGCTGGAGTACGCCGGCGAGGTGGACGCGGTCGGGCAGGGCGCGGGTCTGTGGGCCGTGGGGAACCGGGTGATGGGGATCGTGGGAGGCGGCGGGCACTCCGAGTTCGTGGTTGTGCACGAGCGCGAGGCCATCCGCATCCCGCAGAACCTGGGCTTCGAAGAGGCGGCGGCCATCCCCGAAGCCTTCCTCACTTCCTACGATGCCCTCTTCCGCCAGCTCGACGTCAAAGTGGGTGAGCGCGTGCTGATCCACGCCGTCGGGAGCGGCGTGGGCACCGCGGCGCTGCAGCTGGCGCGCGCGGCCGGGGCGGAGGTGCTCGGCACGTCGCGCTCGGCCGCCAAGCTGGAGCGCGCCCGCGAGCTGGGGCTGGAGACCGGGATCGACACCAGCAAGGAGGACCTGGCCGAGGCGGTCAACCAGGCCACGTACGGGGGCGGGGTCCACGCGCTGCTGGACCTCGTCGGCGGGAAGCTGCTGGAGGCGTCGCTGCGGGTGCTCGCGCTGCGCGGCCGGGCGGTCGTCGTGGGTACCACCGCCGGCACCAAGGCGGAGATCGACCTGGGGCTCCTCCTGCGGCGCCGCATCCACATCTTCGGCACCGTGCTGCGCAGCCGGCCGCTGGAGGAAAAGATCGCCCTGGCGCGCGAGTTCTCCGGCGCCGTGCTCCCGCTCGTCTCCTCCGCCCGCATCCGCCCCGTCGTCGACACCGTCTACCCCTTCTCCGACATCCGCAAAGCCCACGAGCGCATGGAGGCGAACGATACGTTTGGGAAGATCGTGCTGACTTGGTGAGGGCAGGTGTGGCGCCGGAACCGGCGTGCCCCGGCGCGCGCCGGGGGCTGAAGCCCCCGGCTGGAACTACGCGAAGGCGGCTGAAACCGGCTCGACAAAGCCGGCGGCGCACAGTGCCGTGAGGTAGCGGGCAGATGCCCGCGTCCGCCCCTCCCCCGCGGTTTGGGGGAGGGGCCGCGAGGAACGAGCGGGGGAGGGGGCTGGCGCGCCCGCCGCCTCGGGCGCCATCTTCCCCGCCGCTGGACCAACGACCTTTCGAGCGCCCGGCGGACGGAATCCGCGGGGCGCTCTTATCACGGAATAGGGGAGATGGACGTGGAACAGAGAATCAGGCCGGTCGAGATCTACATGCAGGGCCCCGCGCCCGACGTAGAGGTGCCGCGGCCGGTGCGGCTGTCGCAGGTGACCTTCGCGGACCTGGCGGAGCCGCAGAGCCAGAACGTCGCGGGGACGCTGTTCGGCGGGGTGCTGCTGGGGTTCATCGACCGCGCGGCGGCGTTCTGCGCCATGAAGCACGCCGGCCGGCCCGTCGTCACCAAGAGCATGGACAGCGTGGAGTTCAACGAGCCCATCTACATCGGCGAGCTGGTGGTCGCACACGCGTCGGTGAACTTCGCAGGGCGCACCAGCATGGAGATCGGGGTCAAGGTGCTGGCCCAGAACCCCGTAACCGGCGAGGAGCGCCACACCAACACCTGCTATGCCACCTTCGTGGCCCTGGACGAGCGCGGCCGCCCCACCCCCGTGCCCCCGGTGCTGCCCGAGACGGAGGAGGAACGGCTCCGCTTCGAAGCCGCGCAGCTGCGGCGCGAGGAGCGGCTGGCGAGGAGCCGGAGGAAGCAGAAGAGATAGAGGAGAGGGCGGTGGGAACCAACCTCCGCCAGCACGGTACTCTCCATTGACGGCCGTGGGGGCGCCCGCTACGTTGTGCGCCCCCCGAGCCGGCCACCTACTTCTTGCACACGCCCGGATGACTTTTCCGATCGCACCACGGCCTGAGAGCCGCTCCGGAGCATGCCGGGAGCGGGGGCGTGGCGCGTCGGCGGGGCGGTGCGCGGGGGCGCGGCGGCGGCGTTAGGGGGCGGAAGCGGCGGCACGCCGCGGCACCTCCAACTCCCCCGCCCGGCCGCAGCCCAGCGCCGGGCGGTTCGTTTTGCGTCGGGCAGAGCTTTTGCAGGGTCGACAACGTTTGGCACAGCCACAGAAAACGGCTCCGGAACGAGCGCAAGCTACGGATCGAGATATGGCGACAGCGCGGAAAGGCACCACCACTACACCGAGGCGGCGGAAGAAGGGCGGCGGGTCCGAGGCCGGTTTCGGCGTCGCCAACGAGGACCAGTCCAGCCTGGACCAGTACCTCAAGGAGGTCAGCACCCATCCGCTGCTCACGTCGCCCCAGGAGATCGAGCTGGGGCGCCGCGCGCGGCTGGGCGACGAGGACGCCGTCAACGAGCTGGTGCGGGCCAACCTGCGCTTCGTGATCTCGGTGGCAAAGAAGTACCAGAACCGCGGCGTCTCCCTCTCGGACCTGATCCAGGAGGGGAACGTCGGCCTGGTGACGGCCGCGCGCAAGTTCGATCCGGACCAGGGGGTGAAGTTCATCTCCTACGCCGTGTGGTGGATCCGCCAGGCGATCCTTTCGGCGCTCGCCAACCAGGGCCGCTCGGTGCGCGTGCCTCTCAACCGCGCGTCGGACCTGGCCAAGATCTTCCGCGAGCGCGAGCGGCTGAAGCAGGAGCTGCGCCGCGATCCGTCGCCGCAGGAGCTCAGCGAGGCCACCGGCCTGTCGCCGGAGATCGTGGAGAGCCTGCAGACGCTGAACGCCGCCGAGATCCGCCTGGACGCCCCGATCGGCGACTCGGACGACAGCCAGCTGATGGACCGCTTCATCGCCGACGAGGCGATCATGACGGAGGACGAGGTGGAGGAGCGCCTCCTCTCCGAGCGGATCGACCGGGCGCTGAACACCCTTCAGCCGCGCGACGCCAAGGTCCTCAAGCTGTACTTCGGCCTGGAGGGCGGGCGCGAGCACACGCTGGAGGAGATCGGCGACATCCTGGGCGTGACCCGCGAGCGGATCCGCCAGCTCCGCGACCGCGCCCTCAAGCGCCTGCGCGAGGGCGAGATGGGCGAGGCGCTGGCCTCGTTCGCGGCGGCGTAACCGATGGCCGGCCGTGGCATGCAGGCGCGCCGTACCCGGGTTCCGGGTGCGGCGCTCCCTCTTTGCGGGGGCCTCGCACAGAGGATACAGAGTCAACTTCGAGGCACAGAGTGGCGACGCTGACCGGAACGGTGCTCCGCGCGCAGGGCGGAGTGTACGAGATCGAGACCGCCGAGGGGACGATCGAGGCGTCGCTCCGCGGCAGGGTGAAACGCGAGGAGCGCACCGGCGACAAGGTGGTGGTTGGCGACGTCGTGGAGCTGGGGCGCGGCTCCGGCTCCGGCGCGGAGGCGTGGACCATCGAGAGCGTCCACGACCGCCGCAACGTCCTCGCCCGCCGTGCGCCGGGCAAGGCGCCGCGCGCCAAGGTGATCGTCGCCAACGTAGACCAGGTGCTCATCGTCTTCGCGGCGGCCAACCCCTCGCCGCACCTGCGCATGCTCGACCGCTTCCTGGTGATCGCCGAGGCGGCGGAGCTGCGCCCGCTGATCGTCGTCAACAAGACGGACGTGGAGGGGGAGGAGGCCGCCCGCGCCCTCTTCGCCCCGTACGAGCGCGCCGGCTACCGCATCATCTTCACCGCCGCTAAGCAGGGCGTGGGCGTCGATGCCCTGCGCGAGGCCATCTGCGGGCAGGTGTCCGCGCTCGCCGGGCCGTCGGGCGTGGGGAAGAGCAGCCTCCTCAACGTGGTGCAGCCGGGGCTGGGGCTTCGGGTAGCCGCGGTGAGCGAGGCGGTCAACAAGGGGCGCCACACCACCGTCACTGCGCAACTCATCCCCCTGGAGTGCGGCGGCTACGTGGCCGACACCCCGGGTCTGCGCGAGGTGGGGCTGTGGGAGATCGACACGGACCAGCTCCACTTCTACTTCCCCGAGTTCGCGCCGCTCATCGGCGAGTGCCGCTACAGCTCGTCGTGCACGCACATCCACGAGCCCGGCTGCGCCATCCGCACCGCCGTGGACGCGGGCGACATCGGCTTCGGCCGCTACGACAGCTACCGCCGCATGATGCTGGGCGAGGACGACGAGTACTGAAACGAAGCCTCACACATAGGACACGAGGGGCACTGAAAGCCGCGGAGAGCATCTCTCCGCGGCTCTTGTACCTCGACGTTCTGGATCAGAGATGTAGCAGTTTGGCGCGAACATTTGATGTGACGCAGCCGCGCGAGTGCTCGTCATTGGGTCGAACCACCGGGCGCAACCGGTCAACCGTGCAGTCACATTCGTGGAGATCAGCGATGTTCAAAGGCACCCGTTTCCTCCTTCCCCTCCTTGCCGCGGCGGCGCTCGGCGCCTGCGACGGTGGCACGGACAGCGGTAGCAGCCGCGTCAGCATCCGGCTGGTGGACGCGCCGGGCGACTTCAAGGAAGTGAAGGTCCAGATCACCGAGCTGTACCTGCAGGGCGAGTCGGATGCCGACTCCACGGCCGGCCGCCTCACGCTTGCGGCCGACTCCTCGACGTACTTCGACCTGCTGACCCTGGTGGGCGGCGCCGGGGCGGACCTGGTGCGGGACGCGGTGATCCCCGCGGGCACCTACTCGCAGCTCCGCGTGCGCGTGGGCGATGCGTACGTGGTGACGCGCGACGGCCGGGTGTACGCTACGCCGGGCGCCCGCCTCCCCGCCGGGATGACGGCCACGGGCACCATCAACCTGACCAGCGGGAAGTCTCGCGCGAGCGGCTACAAGATCCGCTTCCCCGGCCCCGGCCTCACGGTCGATGGCGACAGCAGGATCGTGGCGCTGGACTTCGACGTGGCGCGCTCGTTCGGGCACGTGGCGGGCAAGAGCGGGCAGCTCATCCTGAACCCGCAGTTCACGGTCACGCAGGTGCAGCTCTCGGGCGGCATCAGTGGCCTGGTGACGCCGGCGGCGGGCGTGGTCTTCCCGGCCTGCGGCGGCGCCGCGACGGACGTGACGCACTTCACCGCGACCGCCACCGGCCCGACCACGCTTTCGGCCAAGGCGCAGGCGGACGCGCGCTACAAGATGGCCTACGTCGCCCCGGGCACCTACGCGATGGGCGTCGCCCCGGTGGGCTACGCGAACGGCGACTCGTTGATGATCGCCGCCACGCCCAGCGCCCCCAGCGTGACCCTGGCCTCGGGCCAGAACGTGGTGGTGGACTACAGCGTCACCGGCATCACCTGCAAGGTCAAGCCGGCCTGAGCAAGAGCGCAGAAATAGAAAAGGGCGGGCGCCTTCCCCGGTGCCCGCCCTTTTGCTTGTACTCAAGATCCGAACAGCTGGTCTCACGCGGAGACGCGGAGAACGCGGAGAGAAAATCCCTCATGCTGTTCTCTCTCTGTGGCTCTGTGTCTCTGTGTGAGCCGTGCATTTGCAGTTCCTCAGCGTCTCCGCGTCTCCGCGTGAGGCAATTGCGATCCCGCCCTACACCCACGCCTCGGTCGCGCGCCCGGCGCCCGCCTCGAGCGCGGTGGCATCGTACAACGGAAGGCGCACGATGAAGGTGGAGCCGACGCCCGGCGTGGACTCGACCTCAAGCCGCCCGCCGTGCCCCTCCACGATCTCGCGGCAGATGGCGAGCCCAAGCCCCATCCCCTTCCCCTTGCTGGACACGAACGGCTGAAAGATCTGGTCCAGCTTCTCCGGCTCGATCCCAGGCCCGTTGTCCGTCACGCGCACCTCCGCCGATCCCGCCGCCGACTCGACGCGCAGGGTGAGGCGGCGGTCGTCCTGGTCGTGCATCGCCTCGCAGGCGTTGCGCACCAGGTTCTCGAAGACCTGCCGCAGGTAGTACGGATCGGCGAAGACGACCGCCTCGCCCAGCACGCCCGCGTCGACGCTCATGCTGGCGTCGCGCTCCTGCTGCCGCGCGAGCTGGGCGACGATCTCGTGCACGGGCACCGGCTGGCGGCTGAGGGCGCGCCGCGCGCCGCTGGCGTACACCGAGAGCTCGTCCAGCATGCTCACCAGCCGCTGGCTCTCGGAAACGATGGCCTCGCACACCTCGCGGCGGCCGGTGGCGTCGCTCACGATTCGCTCGTCCTGCAGGATGTCGGCGTTCAGGACGACGGTCTGCAGCGGGTTCTTGATCTGGTGCAGGATGCGCGCGGTCGCCGTGCCGATGGCGGCCACCTTTTCCTCCTCCGCCCGCCGCCGGTCGCTGCGCCGCAGCAGCGTGACGATGACCGCCGCGGTGAACACCACCACGCTCACCACCACCACCACGCTCACGCCGAACATGATGCGCGTGTCCGGGCACGGGAGCGGCGCGGTCTGGGCCAACAGGACCATCATGGAGGGTTCACGCGGAAGGTGTTGGCGGACGCCGGGAAAAGCGTCCCGGAAAGGATGTGCTACTCTTCGTCGGGGAGGGTGGAGACGACGAAGGAGATGGTCTCGCCGCGCTCGCCGGGGATCACCGTCTCCACGATGATGCGGCGGACCACGCGGCGCTCGTCGTGCAGCGTCACCCCGAAGCTCAGCCCCAGCTCCGCCGAGTCGATCTGCGTGTGCACCCTGGGCCCGGGGGGGTGTGCCGGCCGCTCCGGGTTGCGCAGGAGCGTCTTGGTGGACTGGCGGCCGTTGTCCAGGTCGCACGTCACCTTGACCTGGCGGAGCCAGTCCGGCTGGTAGCCGATTCGGTAGCGGCGGCCGTGCTGGTCCTCCCCTTCCCCTTCGCGGTTGTGGCGTGCCATCGGCGGGGCTCCGGGGTGTGGCGTGGTGGGCCGCGTCGGGCCCGGCCCCGCACCGAATCTCCCCCGGAACGTGAGGGTTTGTCAAGAATGGGAGTGTGGGGAAGCGATTAATGCGTGAGTGCGTGAGTGCGTGAGTGCGTTGAAGACCGAATGGGCCAGAGCGAATGAATTCGCCGCTGGAACCACGCGAAGTCCGCCTTCGCGGACTGCACCGGGGCGCACGCCCCCCATTTCTGTCATCCTGAGCGACGCGCCTCTCAATCCTGTCCCGTGCTCTGTCCTACGGCGCGTAGCGAAGGATCTACTGCGCGTACCGAGGGTCCGGCAGCGAGCCCCCTCATCGCCGCGGGACTCCTCAGCTCCGCACGAACTCCAGGAGCGGGCGGATGTCGTGAGCGTCGGCCGCGCGCAGCGCACCGAGGTAGCGGCGGCGAAGCTCACCGGTCTCCAGCAGGTTTCCGCTTCCCCAGGTGAAGCGGGGCTTCCCCTCGCTAAAGAGAACCGCGTCGGCGAACATGCGCGCGTGGCGTCCGTTGCCGTTCGGGAACGGGTGGATCGCGACAAGGCGGTGATGAAGCCGCGCCGCCACCTCGTCCAGATCGTAGGTGCCGTTGGCGAGCCAGTACTGGGCGTCGTCGAGGAGGCTGCGGAGCTCCACCGCGATCACCCGCGGATCGACGCCGATGTTGCGCTCCGTGCGCCGGAACTGTCCGGCCCACTGCCACGTGCGGTCGAACATCCGGCTGTGCACGAGCACGACGAAGCTCCGCGTGAGCTCGATCTTCCGGCGAGTCCGGCGCGAGAACAGCCAGCGCTCCGCGGCCAGGATGTTCTCCTGCTCCCACTGGTCGAGCTCGCCACGGGTGCGGATGTGGGTTGGGATCAGGCTCTCGATCTCGTCCGGGTCGAGCGGAGTCGCGCCGCCGGGTACGTCATCCCACATCGTCCGCCCAGAGCGAACGCGGATCGTCGATGAGGTCCCGCGCGAGCTCCTCCACCTGCTCCCGCATCGCGGCTGCGTTGATCCCCTGGTCTTCCAGGCGCATCGTGTGCGAGACCCTCGCGACGGTCGCAGCCGCGACGGCGCGGGCACGTTTCTCCATCATCGCCGTGATCGAGCCCGCGCGCGGTACGAGCGCGTACACGAGGTCGCACTCCAGCGCATCCGCCGCGGCGCGGAGCGAGTTCAGTGTCAAGCTCCCCTCCGCCTCTCTGCGCTCCAGCTGGCTCACCGCAGACTGACTCACTCCCATGCGTGCCCCGAGCTGCGCCGAAGTCAGCCCGAGGGTGGTCCGGATCTCGTTGACCCACCCACGCGGAGGCGGGCTCATGCGCCGGAGAGGGTTCAGCGCAGTAACAAGCGTGTCGAGGTGCCTGCGCCGGAGTCGTCCGAACGAAGTAGTCATCAGGTATCCGTTGTAGAAGCCGCAGGTTGTATAAGATATACGTTATATACTTCGCGAAATCAATGACGAATAACTTATCAGGACACCGGCACCGGTACGAACGCGAGCACAAAGAACACGACGCACACCCACCCCGCCACACGCTGGCCGGAGGTGAGGGGAAGGCGAGGGTCTAGGACGGGCGGGTGCGACAGGCGGCCGCGGCCGATCAGGAGGACGAGCACGGCCCAGAACCACCATCCCGGCCACCACCACCCCAGCACGAGCAGAGTGGCGAAGAAGAACGTCGCCACGGCGAGCTGCCGCCGGGCGCCGAAGAGGGCGTAGACGATGTGGCCGCCGTCGAGCTGGGCGACGGGGAGGAGGTTCATCGCCGTGAAGAAGAGCCCCACCCACCCCGCAACCGCCATCGGGTGGAGGATCAGCACCTGCGCGTCAGGCGCGAAGACGGCGCGGAGGGCCATCCACAGCAGCGAGTCGCCCAGCTGCAGCGGGATGCCGAGGAAGGGGAAGAGGTTGCGCCCAGCCAGGCCGGGGAGCAGGACGGCCGGGCGGCTCAGCGCGATCCCGACCGCGGCCACCGGCAGCGCGAAGACGAGCCCCGCCAGCGGACCCGCCGCGCCGACGTCCATCAGCATCCGGCGGTGAAGCATGGGGGAGCGCAGGCGGATGAAGGCGCCCAGCGTGCCGATCAGGCTGAGGAAAAAAGGCGCGGGGATGAAGTACGGCGGCGAGGCGTCCAGGTTGTGACGCTTCGCCGCCACGTAGTGGCCCAGTTCGTGCCCGAGCAGCACGCCCATCAACGGGATAGAGAAGAGGAGTCCGGGAAGGAGCGCGGCGGCGTATAACCCGGTGGGGACGGGGAGCGCCACGCCGAGCACCATCCGCTCCGTCAGCCCCAGCGGATCGCGGCCGGCGATCAGCGCGCCGGAGACGGTGGCGCTGAAGAGGGCCGCCAGCAGCAGGAGGGCGTGCAGAAGCCACCGCTCGCGGCGCGGCCGGCGGGTGCGGACCTCCGCGATCTCCCAGCCGTCGCCGGCGGGGGAGGCCCAGTGCGAGCCGGGCCACCCCTCCAGCATGCGGCGCACGGCTGGACCGTCCGGGGCCACACCGGGTATCAGGAGGCCGAAGACGACCTCGCGGTCGCCGATCCGCACCACCCGGACGGAGGCGAAGAGCTCCGTCAGAGGGGTGAACGGCACACTTGACCGTGGAAATAGCGGGAGTTAGGTTGGGGCCACTGTCCCCCATAGATCATCAGGCAAGCCTCGGGCGCACTCCGCCCTCTTCCTTGCTCCCCGCTCAGACCCCTCAGAAGACCATCCAGCGGATCGGGCGGGATCGCACCCCCTGACCCGCGGGACGCGCTGACGCATTCGGAGACCCACGTGGACATCACTACCATAAAATCCAAGAGCATCGCCGAGCTGCACGAGATGGCCGAAGGCCTCAACATCTCGAACTACTCGGGGCTCCGCAAGCAGGACCTTATCTACCGCATCGAGCAGAACCTGCTGGACTCCGAGGTCGTGCTGCGCGGCGAGGGCGTGCTGGAGGTTCTCCCCGAGGGGTACGGCTTCCTCCGCTCTCAGGACTGGAACTACCTGTACGGGCCGGACGACATCTACGTCTCGCCCAGCCAGATCAAGCGCTTCGACCTGCGCACCGGCGACACGGTGCTGGGGCAGGTGCGCCCGCCCAAGGAAGGCGAGCGGTACCTGGCGCTCCTCAAGGTGGAGCGCGTCAACGGCGACGAGCCGGACAAGGCGAAGCACCGCATCGCCTTCGACAACCTGCGCCCGCGCTATCCGGACCAGCGCGTCAAGCTGGAAGCCCCCACGGGCGACCTGTCGATGCGCGTGATGGACCTGATCGCGCCGCTGGGCAAGGGGCAGCGCGGGCTGATCGTGGCGCCGCCCAAGGCCGGCAAGACGATCCTGATGCAGAAGATGGCCAACGCCATCACCGAGAACCACCCCGAGGTGCACCTCATCGTGCTGCTCATCGACGAGCGGCCGGAAGAGGTGACGGACATGCAGGAGAACGTCCGCGCCGAGGTGATCTCGTCCACCTTCGACGAGCCGGCCGACCGGCACACGCAGGTCGCGGAGATGGTGCTGGAAAAGGCCAAGCGCCTGGTGGAGCACGGCCGCGACGTGGTGATCCTGCTGGACTCCATCACCCGCCTGGCGCGTGCCTACAACGTGACGGTGCCGCACTCCGGAAAGATCCTCTCCGGCGGTGTGGACGCCAACGCGCTGCACAAGCCGAAGCGCTTCTTCGGCGCGGCGCGCAACATCGAGGAGGGCGGCTCGCTCACCATCGTCGCCACGGCGCTGGTGGAGACGGGGAGCCGGATGGACGAGGTGATCTTTGAGGAGTTCAAGGGGACCGGCAACATGGAGCTGGTGCTCGACCGCCACATCGCGGACAAGCGCATCTTCCCGGCGATCGACATCAACCGCTCGGGCACGCGCCGCGAAGACCTCCTCCTCAGCGAGCTGGAGCTGACGCGCGTCTACCTGCTGCGAAACTTCCTCTCGGACATGGCGCCGGCCGAGTCGATCGACTTCCTCCTTACGCGGATGAAGAAGACCAAGGCTAACAAGGACTTCCTGGACTCGATGGCGCGCGGGTAGCAGGCCCCCTCCCCCGCTCGTTACCTCGCTGCCCCCTCCCCCAAACCGCTGGGGGAGGGGGCGCTTGCATGCATCAGAGCCGGGGCGACGGCAACAGCATCACGCGGAGGCGCGGAGGGAAGTGCAAGCCGCGGAGGAATCTCTCCGTAGTCCTCTCTCTGCGTCTCCGCGTCTCCGCGTGAGCCCGCAGTTTCAGTGCTGGAGCGTGGCCGAGAAGAAGGGGATCACCTCGGATGCGAAGCGAGGGCGGAGGCCGCTGACGTGGTCGCCGGGGTAGGGCTGGAATGTGTGGCGGATGCCGGCGGAGTCCAGCGCGGCGGAGAGCTCGCGCAGGTTGGGGAGGATGTGGGTGAAGGCGTCCGAGGTGCCCACGTCGAAGCGGATGCCACGCAGCCGGCGCAGGCCGTCGGCGTTCGCGCGCACGAGCGATGACGGGGTGAGGGCGGTCCAGCGGGAGTAGGCGGGCTCGTCGCGGACCAGGGCGCCGTCCGCGCCGCGGCGGAAGGGGAGATCGACGAAGAGCGGCGCGCGCTCCGGTGCGGGCGTGAGAGCGGTGGCGAGGCCGAGGATCAGGCGCGCCTGGAAGCCGGCGGCGCTCACTGCATCCCGGTCAGCGAGCGAGAGAGCGGCAGGCCAGTAGGGGGCCAGATCGTCCATCATGCGAGGCCCGAAGCAGCACGGCGAGGCGGCGTACACCGCACCGAAGACGTCCGGGTGGCGCGCGGCGAGGGTCAGCGCGCCGAAGCCGCCCATCGAGTGCCCCTCGATCCCGCGCGATGCGGCGCGCGGGAGGGTGCGGTAGCGCCGGTCCACGTGCGCCACCAGGTCGCGCGCCACGAAGTCCGCCCAGTTCCCCGCTACGAGCGAGTTGGTGTAGAAGGCGCCGCCGTACGCGTTCCGCGCATCGGGCACCACCACGATCATGGGACGCGCGCGCCCCGCCGCGATCAGGGAGTCCATCAGCACGCGGATGGGCACCCGCCCCGTTTCGAACGCCTGGAGCGGCGCGTCGAAGCCGTGCAGCACGTAGAGCGTAGCGTAGCGGCGGTTTCCCGTGCCGTAGCCGGGCGGCAGGTACACCAGCGCCTCGCGCCGCGCAGGGTCGCCCAGCCGGTTCCCAGCGAGCGACGGCGCGTCGACGGTGTCGCGGACGAGGTGGCCGGCGGAGGTGCGGGTTCCCGTCGTGGCGCACGCGGCGAGAGCCAGGGCGGCCAGGAGGATGCGGGCGCGGCGGAGGGTCTTCATGGCGCGGGTGTCACACGCGGGCCGCGTGGGCGTTGATGGGGAGCGACACTCACGGTGTCCGCCGCATTCGACCACTCCAGGAGGTCAGCCAAATGAAGCGTCTTCTCGTGTGCGCGCTGGTGCTCGCGGCGGGGTGCCGCGACGTGAGTCACGCGGACGACGTCGTGGTGGAAGGCCGGCTCACGTTCGGCTTCGAGACGGCCTCCTTCCGCCCCTGCCAGTCGTCGGAAAACTGGCTCCCCCTCCTCACCACCGAGATGCACGCGCGCTACGACTCGCTCGCCGACGCGATGTACGAGCCCGTGTTCGCGCGCCTCCGCGGCACCGTGGGGGCGCCCGGCCGCTACGGCCCAATGGGCGGCAACGATCGCGAGTTCCACGTCGTCGAGCTGGTGGAGATGCGGAAGACGGCGGAGCGCGACTGCCCCAACACCCGTTAGGCGTGCAGGATCGGCCCCGTGTAGATGGGCGGGGTCACCAGCTCGCCGCGCTCGATCACCTGGCGGTCCCAGGGGAAGACGATGAGCGCGGGCGTCTCCAGGGCGAAGAAGTCGGGGCGGTAGCCGCCGGGGCGCACGAAGGAGGTGGCGGTGCGTACTTCGGCCGGCCCCACCTCGCGCACGGCGGCGAGGGCCAGCCGCAGCGTGTCGCCGCTGGTGGTGAGCTCGTCCACGATCAGCACGCGCCGCCCACGCGCGCGCGGCGGCGCCGAGGAGAGGACCGTGGGCGCCGGACGGGCCACCGCGCTGCCGTCGCGCCGCGAGATCTTCATCGACTCGAACTCCACCTGCAGGATCCCCGCGACGGTCGCCGCGGGGATCACGCCCGCCGTGGCTATGCCGATCACCAGGTCCGGTTCGTACTCGTGCGCCACGCGGATGGCCAGCGCGCGGCAGAGCTCGCCGAACAGCTCCCACGAGAGCTCCAGCGTGTCCGACGCGCCACCTCCGCCGTCGTCGCCAGTGCGGGGGAACGGAATCGGCTGAACCATGCGACCTCCCTGTATGTGCGAATGTAAGGCGCCACCACGCTACAAGTTTCGTTCCCCGCACCAGACTGGTGACGGGGCTGATGCTGCTGGCGTGCACCTACCCGCTCTGCTGGGACTACCACCGCTTCAAGGCGTGTTTGGCCGCGGGGCTCGCCGGAGGCGTATGCCTGCTGGTGTCGATGGTGAGGGAGAGGCGGGGGCGGCGTACCGTGGCGCGAGTGTCCGTGGCGGGGTAGCTTCCCGGCCCGCGTCCACCGCCACTGAGCCGACGATGCCCGCACCCTCCGACCTCCGCGCCCGCGCCGACGCCCGCTTCGAGAGCGCCCTGCAGCAGGCCGGCGCCCGTGACCCGCGCGAGTTCTATCGCAAGCAGATGGTGGCGCTCCGCGACGCGGATCCCGAAGCCTTTCGCCGGGCGCGCGCCTACTTCGAGGAGCAGCTGATCCCCGCCGTCGCCGCGGAGGATTCCGACCCGCGCGCGGAGTGGCTGGAGTACGGCCGCGTCCTCGCGACGCTTGCGGCGAAGGGCCGCACCGTCCAGATCGACCCCACGGGCCGCGCCGCCGAGTACGCCCGTCCCGTCCCCCCCGACCACCTCGTCCTCCACCTCCCCGATGCGCCCTCGCAGCCCGCGATCATCGTCGGCATCCCCGCCAAGCTCTCGCCCGCCCAGAAGGCGACGCATGACCTGCTGGTGAAGCAGTCGCTGGGGTCGTAGCGACAACTGGCTAGCTGCGACCGTACCGTTCACCACACGAGGGATCATGGAGCAGAACGAGCTTACCCGCCGCGTGATCAACGGGGTGGAGGTTGTCGAAGGGAGCGATAACGTGTTCGCGGATCTTGGGCTGCCCAATGCCGATGCGCTCCTGGCAGCGGCCGAACGCGCGAGGCAGATCTCTGAGGACGAGCACGTTCGTGCCGCGGCCGAAACCAAAGAGGGGCGACGCCGCGGCTCACGGTGAAGCAGTCGCTGGGGTCGTAGCTGTGCAAGATCCGCCGGGCTGTGCGTCCCAGAGATCATCGCAGCCGCTTCCCCTGCCTCTGGAGTCCGCCATGACCCGCGCCGCCCTCTTCGTGCCTGCCCTGCTCCTAGCCGCCTGCTCCGTGACCGCTTCGCGCCTCACCGTCTACGCCAACGCGCCGGCGTCGGTGGACGCGCTGGGGTGCGTGGAGCGGAGCGCGCGTGCGCTGGGGTACGCCGCCACGTCCGAAGGCCTCCCGCCGAACCAGATTCGGCTGGAGCGGGACGTCACCCGTGCGCTCAGCGAGACGAGGCGTACCTGGCTGCAGATCGACGCGGTGGTGGATGACGCACGCACCCTGCGCCTCTTCGGGGAGCGGTGGGAGCGGGAGATGCTGGGGAACGTGCGCGGGAGCAGGCGCACGCCCGGTACGACGGTGCAGAGCGAGGTGCGCTCGATCGCGGAGAGCTGCGGCGGGCGGGCGGCGGGGGCCGGCGGTTGAAACCGCTGCAACGACCGCGGGAAGCCTGCCTTCGCAGGCTCGGCGGCGGCGGGCACTGGCGCCGCATTGCCGAGGGATGAATCCCCCGGCTGGAACGACGGGAAGGCGGCAAAAGCCGGCTCGTGCAACGCGCAAATCAATCTGGAGTCCACGAGCGCTTGCATCCGCCACACGGCGCCCGCAAGTTGGGACGGATCTTGGACAACCGTCCGGGAACGACCACGAAGAGCAGGCTGATTTGCAAGCGCTGATCATCATCGGGCACGGGTCGCATCTCAACGCGGAGTCGAGCGCGCCGGTCTATCGCCACGCGGAGGCCATCCGGCGCACAGGGGCGTTCGACGAGGTGCGCGAGTGCTTCTGGAAGGAAGAGCCCTCCATGCGCGAGGTGTTCGATCTCGTGGAATCGGAGGACGTGTACGTCGTTCCCCTCTTCATCTCCGAAGGGTACTTCACCGAGGAGGTGATCCCCCGCGAGCTGGGGCTGGACGGGCCGGCGCCCTCGGTCACGCGCAAGCTGGGGAAGACGATCCGCTACTGCGGGCCGGTAGGGACGCATCCGTCGATGTCGGCCATGATCCTGCGGCGCGCGGAGGAGAGCGCCGGGATGGACGACGCCGAGGCGCGGCGGGCGGGGCTGATCATCATCGGCCACGGCACGGAGCGGAACAGCAACTCCGCCGAGGTCATCTACCGCGTCACCCGCGAGGCGGAGGCGGCCGGCGTCTTCGGCGAGGTGAAGACGGGGTTCCTCGACCAGCCGCCCGAGGTCGGCGAGGTGCTGGAGGAGATGGGCGGGCGCGACGTGGTGCTCGTCCCCTTCTTCGTGGCCGAGGGGTGGCACACGCAGGAGACCATCCCCGATGACCTGGGGATCAACCGCCCGGCGATGAGCCCGGTGACGGAGAAGGACGGTCGCGCCATCTTCTACGCGGCGCCGGTGGGGACCTTTCCCGAGGTAGCGGAGATCGTGCTGCAGCGCGCTCGCGAGGCCGGCGCGAACGTCCCAGAGGGCATCCTGGCACTCGAGGACGCACGTGTCTGACCGCCCGCAGGAGCGCGGGGCGCATGCCCTGGGCGGGATCGCGGAGGCGCGCACGGCGCTGGCGGCGTGGGTGGACGAGGCGGGGCCGGAGGGGCGCGCCTTCCTCCAGGCGCTGATCCGCGCGGCGGGCGGCGGGCGCTACGAGATCCGCCATCGCCGCGATGCCGGCTTTCCGCTGGACGCGCTGGAGGTCTCGCGCGACCCGTTCGCCGCGCGCGCAATCGCGCAGGTGACGGACGACGGGGAGCACCGGCCGCTCAAGACGTCGCCCAACCTGCGCGCGGGGTGGGCGCTGGTGGAATTGGACGTTGGCGCGCTCTGGACCGCGCTCGACTACCTGTACCCCGCCTGCGCGCTGCACTGGCACGCGGGGCGCACCGGCACCCTGCGCGTCACCCACTGGCGCGAGACGGCGGCGCGGCAGACCGGGATGTACGGCGCCGTCAAGCTGCTGGAGACGGATGCCGTTCGGAACACCGTGCGCGCCTGCTGCGGCGACGCCGTGTGCCTGCGGCGCGTCGCCTGGGAGGTGGACGAGGCGACGCCGCTGGAGATGGCGGACGAAGGCCCGCCGCACGGCGACGCGCTGGTCCCCTGCCCCGAGGCGTGCTCGATGTTCGTCTCCTTTGCGCGGCAGGTGCTCAAGGTGGAGCGCGCCCCGCGCCGCCCCATCGACGGCCTGGTGCCAATGGCGGCGGAGGAGACGAACCAGCTCCGCGCGGTCGTCGCCGCCGCCGCGTCCGGCACGCTGGGCGGCGTGCGCGAGGGCGAGTTCGACGATCCGCTCAACCCGCGCCGTATCCGCTACCTGGCCGTCCGCCTCGCCGCCGCCGAGGCTCCGGAGGACGAGGGCGAGCTGCCGTGCGAGGGGTGCCCGCGCAAAGTGCCGTGTGAGGGGTGCCCGATGGTGGCCCTCACCCCCCCGGCCCCCCTCTCCCGATAACAGGAGAGGCTGGCGCCTCTGTTATCGAGAGAGGGGGGAGTGTACCGGTGCTGGGCCGGCATTGAGGTGCTCGCTGGGTCCGCTGAAGTCAATCTTGATGATCACCATTCACGCGCGCGCCGCACATGCCCGAGATCACGACCGCACTGACCCGCACCCGCTTCGAGCTGCGCCCGCGCGAAGGGGGGCCGCCCGTGCGCGGCGACCTTCGCGTGCAGGAGGGGACCCGGCCGCTGAGCGCGGTGGTGATCTGCCACGGGTTCAAGGGGTTCCGCGAGTGGGGGTTCTTCCCGGCCGTGGCGCGCTCGCTGGCGGCGGCGGGGCACGCGGTGGTGTCGTTCGACTTCTCGCACAACGGGGTGGGGGCGGACGGGGTGGACTTCAGCGCCCTCGACCTCTTCGCGCAGCAGACGCACAGCCGCAACGTCGACGAGATCCGCATGGTGCTGGATGCGGTGCGCGGGAAGGGCCTGCTGCCGAAGCGTCCCAAGCACGTGGGGCTGCTGGGGCACTCGCGCGGCGGCGGGGAGGCGGCGCTGGCGGCGGCGGAGGACGAGCGCGTCGATGCCCTGGTGACGTGGAACGCCATCGCCACCGTGCACCGCTGGACGGACGAGCAGCTCGGGCGCTGGCGGCACGGTGAGTCCGTGGAGATCACCAACGCGCGCACGGGGCAGGCGATGCCCGTCGGCCCGGCCTACCTGCGCGACCTGGAGGAGAACACGGAGCGGCTGGACATCCGGCGCGCGGCGGCCCGGCTCACCCTGCCCTGGCTGATCGTCCACGGTGAGGCGGACACGTCGGTGACGCCGGACGATGCGCGGACGCTGTGGGACATGGCGGGGGAGAACGCGGAGCTCCTGCTCATCGAGGACGCGGACCACACCTTCGGCGCGAAGCACCCGTACCAGGGCGCTACCGACGCGCTGCGCACGGCGCAGGAGGCGACGCTGGAGTGGTTCGACGTTCACCTGAAGTGATTTTCGAACGATCGTTCGAGTGCGTATGGACAACCCCGGTTCCGGGGGTTATCGTATCGCTCCAAGACACCGGAGCCAGACCCGACCCTGACCAAACCCGTTGGAGAGAGCGCATATGCCGTACGTGATCGCGGAGCCCTGCATCGGCACCAAGGACGCAAGCTGCGTCGAGGTGTGCCCGGTCGACTGCATCTACGAGGCGGACGACCAGTACTACATCAACCCCGACGAGTGCATCGACTGCGGCGCCTGCGAGCCCGAGTGCCCCGTCCAGGCCATCTTCCCGGACACGGACGTGCCGCCGGAGTGGTCGGAGTACATCGAGAAGAACGCGACGCTCTCGGCGAAGTGAACGGAAAAGTGCGTGAGTGCGTGAGTGGGGGGCGACCGAGTCGACGGTCGCCCCGCACTTTTTTGTCATCCTGAGCGACGCGCTGCACCGACCTCGCCCCGGCTTCAATCTTCGGCGCGGAGTGAAGGATCTACTGCGCGTGACGAGAGGCCCCGGCTCACGCACCGGTCCTCTTGCCTCGCCGGCTAGATCCTTCAGTCGCCGCCGAAGTGTGGGATGCAGCAGGCTTCTGCGGGGCGGCTCCTTCAGGATGACAAGAATAGGGGGCAGCATCGGGTTTTAGCGCACTAACGCACTAACGCACTAAAAGGGGCGCCCCCGAACCTGGGAGGCGCCCCTCAAATGTCCTTGCTTACTGATGCTTACCGGTGTCCGTTCCGGCGGCCGTAGACCATGTCCGCGTAGCCGTTGTCCGGGTTGCGGCCGCGCTTCAGGAGGCGGTCCACGGTGCCGGGGCCGCGGTTGTAGGCCAGCAGCGCCAGCTTCTGGTTGCCGTCGTACTTCTCGATCAGGTCGGCGAGGTACTTGAAGCCGATGTTCAGGTTCGTCTCCGTGTCGCGGAGGTCGCTGCGCGTGGTGCCGGGCTTCAGCCAGCGAGCCGTCGCCGGCATCAGCTGCGTGAGGCCGATGGCGCCCACGTGGCTCGTCGCGCTCGTCTTGAACCCGCTCTCCGTCTTCACCAGCCCGAACGCCACTTCCGGCTTGATCCCGTTCTCGACCGCCGCCTCGTGGATCTGCAGCGCCAGCCTGTCCGACACCTTGAAGCCGCTCTTCCGGTACTTCTCGGCGAGCTTCTGCGCCTCGGCCACCGTCTCGTCTTCACGGGCGTCCTCGTTCACGGCCAGGTCGGCCAGCTTCTCGAGGCGCTTGTGCTCCACCACCTTCACCGGCACCGGCCTGATGGCCTCGTGGAGGGCCTGCTGCATCGTGACTGGCTTCGCGGGCTCCGGCGCCCTGTCGCGGCCCAGGATCACCGCGCCCTCCACCATCGCCCCCAGCACCAGGAGGACCTGCACCGGGCGCGAAGTAAGGAGCGCGCGGGTATCGTTGCGAAAACGCGAACGGTTACGGCTCGATTCGCTGTTGTTCATAACGAAGGTCTCCTGATTTGGCGTTGCGAAGCGCGCGATCTTTTGTGTCGCGGCGGTGCGTTTCGGCGTTGTTCTTATGCCCTAATCATAACGCTTGCATGGGTTTAGGTCAACCCTGCGTCCGAATTCGCCTCGTAATCAGAGGAGAAACTCACCGGTATTGCCGGGACCAGCTCTCACCTGGTCCGTTAGGCAATCCCCGTGTTATGTCTCGGGAATGTTCAATGACAACATACCCAATGTGGAAAAACATCTTCATCTATTCACATTGCACAAAGAAGGGCCGCTCCGTTGCCGGAGCGGCCCCTCACTGATTTCTGCCTTCCTGGCAGTGACCGGCTTACAGGCCCGCGCTGCGGAGCTGGTCCAGGTCGACGGCCGGCGGGGAAGGCTCGGCGCGCCGCTCGCGAAGCCGGTCCGGCTCGTCCTGACGCTGGATCACGACCGCGAAGCTGGCCACGAGGGCCGCGACCGCCACAAGACTGACACTCAAGGTGCGAATAAGCGCCTCCCGGCTAGGAGTGGAGACGCATCATCCGCTGCGCCTGCGGTCCCGTTCGATGCCGAACGGGCGTTCGAATCCAAGAACGCCCCTCCCCATCCGTTTCTGACAACGACCGTGTACCGGAACGGCTTGCCTGCCACGGGAGCGGCGCCCATCTTGCCCCGCGCCGCCCCCACACCCGTATAGCAGAGACCCCATGAGCGATGCGCAGCGGTTCGCGGACCCCGATGGCAGGTTCGACCTGGTGATCCCCCAGGGCTGGTCCGCCGCGCCCGACGAGGAGGACGGCGGCGCGGAGGTGTGGCGCGAGGACGGCGTCGGGACGCTCCACCTGATCGCCTTCGAGGCCTCCGCGGACGAGTTTCCCGATCCGGCCGAGGAGCTGTACGCCTTCCTGGAAGAGCGCAGCGTGGAGCTGGAGGAGGACGAGGTGGAGGACGTGCCGTTGGAGGACGGAAGCGAACTCGCGCTGTGCGAGTTCACGAGCGAGGACGAGGACGACGGCGAGTCGCTCTTCTGGATGGTAGGCGTGGCGACGACGCCGGGGGCGATCTGCTTCGCCACCTACTTCTGCCCGGCCGGGGAGGAGGAGAAGGAGCGCGACACCGTGCGCCTGGCCCTCACCACGCTGCGGCTGCTGGATCCGGACTGACGAGGGGCGCCGCGCCGGCGCCCGATCTCACCATACAACGCACGAAGGAAACCGCTACATGCCGCTTCAGATTGGCGATCAGGCACCCGACGTGACCCTTCCGGCGCACGACAACCAGCAGGTGTCGCTGGGCTCCCTCTACGGCGGCCAGGCGACGGTGGTGGTCTTCTTTCCGCTGGCCTTCACCAGCACCTGCACCGAGGAGCTGTGCACCTTTCGCGACGACCTGGCCGTGTACAACGAGCTGGGCGCGCAGGTGGCGGCGATCAGCGTCGATTCGCCGTTCGTGCTGGACCGCTTCCGCAACGAGATCGGCGCGGACTACCTCTTCCTCTCGGACTTCAACCGCGAGGCGAGCCGCGCGTTCGGGGTGCTGCGCGAGGCGCCGCTTGGGCCGGGGCTGCGCGACGTGTCTGACCGCTCGGTGTTCGTGGTGAACCCGGACCGTACGGTGCGCTACGTGTGGCACAGCAGCAATCCCAGCCTGCTGCCCCCGTTCGACGAGATTCGCGAGGCGCTCGCGGCGTGAACGGCGGTTTCACACAGAGCTGCGGAACGGAAAGAAGGGAAGGAGGGTGTGCATTTTGGGCGGGGCTGGGGCGTTCTCCTGGTAGGCGTTTGCCTTTCGAACCCTCTGCCCTGGAGCCGCCCATGCGCCTGAAGCTTGTTCTGCTCTGCATCGCCCTGATGGCCGTCGCGGGGTGCTCGCGCGATCCCACCGCCGCCTGGGACCGGTCGGAGTACCTGTACGACTTCCAGAGGACCTGCTTCTGTGGAAGCCAGGTTACCGCGCCGGTTACGATACACGTGCGTGCCGGCGTGGTCGCGGGAGTCTTCAAGCGCCCGAGCGGGGAGAACGTCACGAACCTGCCGAACGCGGATTGGCCGACCATCGAGGACCTCGTCGAACGCATCGAGGAGGCGCGCCGCAATGGCGAGAAGAACCTCATCGTGCGCTACGACGAGGAGCACGGCTACCCGACTTACATCGAGATCGGGACGATCGCGAACGATGCCGGCGTCATCTACACCGCCGAGAACCTGCGATCCGCCTCCATCGTGAGGTAGCGGGAATGCAAGACGGCCGGCGCGCGCATGGATGCGCTCGCCGGCCGTTTTCTTTTCCGGGTAAAGACCCCTCAGCGCGCCGCTTCCAGGATGGCTTCCATCTCGTGCGGGCTGTAGCGGTACGACTCGTTGCAGAAGTGGCAGACCACCTCGGTGTACGGCTCCTCTTCCTCCTCGATGAGGCGCCGCACCTCGTCCTGCCCCAGGCTCACGATGGCGGACTCGAAGCGCTCGCGCGAGCAGGGGCAGTGGAAGCGGATCGGCTGGCTGTCGCCCAGGGTGTAGCCCTCGGGGAAGATGCGCTCCAGGATCTGCTCCGGCGTGGAGCCCTCGCGCAGCAGCCGTGTGGGATGCGGAAGGCCCGCGATCCGCTCCTCGATGGCGGCGATCTCCTTCTCCGACAGCCCCGGCAGGAGCTGTATCATGTAGCCGCCGGCCACCACGCTGGCGTCCTGCTGCGTGAACACGCCCACGCCGACGGCCGAGGGCGTCTGCTCGCTCTGCGCCAGGTAGTAGGTGAGGTCGTCGCCGATCTCGCCCGAAACGAGCGCAACCGTGCCCTGGTAGGAGTCCTTCATCCCCAGGTGCTTGGTGACGGAGAGGAAGCCGGTGGAACCGACCACGCCGGCCACGTTCAGCTTCTCGCCGGCGCTCTCCGCGTCCGCGTGGGGGTTGCCCACCAGCCCGCGCACCTCGCCGCGCCCGTTGGCGGTCACGATGATGCGCCCTGCCGGCCCGTCGCCCTTTACGTCCACGGTAAGGAGCTGCTCCTCTTCCTTGAGCGTGGCCGCGGCGATGAGGAGCGCGCCCATGGCCGTACGCCCCAGCGCCGCCGTCACGACGGGCGAGGTGTCGTGGCGCCGGCGCAGCTCGGACACGATTCCCGTGGCGTTCAATGCAAACGCGCGCACCCGCTCGTCGAGAGCGGTGGCGCGCACCAGGTAGTCCCGATCCATCCTCACCCCCTTGGAGCGCACAAAGACCCGCCGCCAAAGCACTTACGGCCGCGGCTCACGATGCACTCGGTACAACGGAACGCGCGTTGGGTTCCGCGGGCCCCCTCCCCCGCTCGTTCCTCGCGGCCCCTCCCCCAATAACTGCCTGGGGGAGGGGCGCACGTGTCCATCCCTGCGCGGTGCCGAGCGCGATTCACCGCGGGCGCCCTCCGCCGTGCCTCAACCCCCGCGGTGCGATTCGATCTGGTAGGGGCAGACCTGCGTGTCTGCCCACCGCCTGCCGCACCCCAACCTCCGCCCACGCACCCCAATCCCGTAGGGGCCGCCCCACGTGGCTGCCCGTGCCCGCTCGCGTGACGAACCCCGCCGACGCGCACCAACGCACGCCACCGCCCCTCACCCCGGCAGCACCAGCCGCGCGATGCACCCCCGCGCATCCGCCCGGTTCTCCAGGGTGAGCGTGCCGCCATGGGCCTCGGCGATCTGGCGGCTGAGGGCGAGGCCGATGCCGGTGCCGTTGCGCTTCGTGGTGAAGAAGGGGACGAACAGGTTGGCCGTGTCCGCCAGGCCGGGACCGTCATCCTCCACCCACACCTCCACGCCATCTCCATCCGCGCGCCAGCCGGCGCGCACCCCGCCGCCGGTTTCGAGGGCGGCATCGGTGGCGTTGCGGACGAGGTTGATCAGGAGCTGGTCGATCTGGTCCGGGTCGGCACTCACCAGCAGCTCGTCGCCGGGGACGACGCGCACGGGGAGGCGCCGCTCCAGCTCCGCGGTGTGGCGCACGCGCAGCCCGATGTCGATGGGGCTGAGCGAGGGCGGCGGAAGGCGAGCCAGGCGGGCGTACTCGGCCATGAAGCGGCTGAGCGAGGTGGAGCGCCCCGCGATGATCGCCAGGCCGCCGCGCAGGTCGTCGCCCAGCTCGCCGGGGACGGCGTCCTCGCCCACCATCCCCTGCAGGGTGCCGGCGATGGACTGGATGGGCGCCAGCGAGTTGTTGATCTCGTGGCTCAGCACGCGGATCAGCCGCCGCCACGCCTGCCGCTCCTCCTCGCGCAGCACGCGGCTCACGTCCGCCACCACCAGCAGCTGGTGCGAGCGGCCGCCCTGGCGGAACGGACCGCGCCGCACCTCCCAGCGCCCGGCGCCGCCGGGGAACTCGTGCTCCACGGTGCGCGGCGTCTCCCCCTCCAAGAGGTCGGTCAGCTCCAGCTCGTCGGCGGGGAAGCCGATGATGCGCTCCGGCGGGCGGTCCAGGAGGCGCTCGCCGGCGCGGTTTACGAGACGGACGCGCCCGCCCTCGTCGATGGCGAAGACGGCAACGTCGATCTCCGCCATGACGCGGCGCAGGAGGGCGGTCGCCTCGATGGCGCCGATGCGCTGCTCGCGAAGCGTCTCGCCCAGCGCGTTGGCCTCCACCAGCGCCAGCCCGAGCGCATCGTCCGGACGCGCGCCGCGGGCGCGGAGCGAGAAGTCGCCCTCACGCAGCGCCGCCAGCAGGTTGGAGAGCGTCTGGAGGGGGCGGATGGCCCGCTCGCGCACCATCCAAGCGGCCAGCAGCCACCCGCCGCCCACCAGCACGGCCGCCGTCCACTGCACGCCGCTGTCGTAGCCGCCCCTCCACAGCAGCAGCGCGGAGAGCGCCACCCCTGGCAGCCCCGCCATGAGGGCGAGGAGGAAGATCTGGGTCTGGTGGCGCGTCCGCCGCCGGCGCGGGGGCATCAACCCGAGATCCCGGAGCAACCCGGCCCGCGGCATCCGCCCCCTCTCTCGATAACGTGAGGGCGCAGCCCTCTCCTGTTATCGGGAGAGGGGGCAGCGAGGAACGAGCGGGGGTGAGGGCTCACAGCCCGAAGCGCTCCAGCCGTCGGTACAGCGCGCTGCGGCTGAGGCCCAGCGCCTCCGCGGCCTGGCTCACGTTGCCGTCGAAGCGCTCCAGCGCCTTCCGGATCAGCAGGCGCTCGGCGTCTTCCAGCGACATCTCCTCCATGGCGACCGAGGCGGGGACGCGGCCGCGCAGCGCCAGGTCCTCCACGCCCACCCGCGGCCCGGCGGTCAGCAGGATGGAGCGCTCCACCGCGTGCTCCAGCTCGCGCACGTTGCCGGGCCACGGGTAGGAGAGGAGCGCCTTCATCGCGTCCGGCGTAAACCCCTCCAGCGCCTTGCGGTACTGCGCGGCGCCGCGGCGCAGGAAATGGTTGGCCAGCAGCGGCACGTCCTCGCGCCGGTCCCGCAACGGGGGGAGGTGGATCTCGACAGTGTTGAGGCGGAAGAGGAGGTCTTCGCGGAAGCGCCCCTCTTCCACGCCCTGCTGCACGTCCAGGTTGGTGGCCGAGATCACGCGCACGTCCACCTTGCGGGTGCGCGACGCTCCCACGCGCTGCAGCTCGCCGCTCTGCAGCACGCGGAGGAGCTTGGCCTGCTGGTCGTGCGGCATGGTGCCGATCTCGTCCATGAAGAGGGTGCCGCCGTCCGCCAGCTCGAAGGCGCCCACCCGGTCCGAGCGCGCGTCGGTGAAGGCGCCCTTTACGTGGCCAAAGAGCTCGCTCTCGAACACGCCCTCCGCGATGGCGCCTGCGTTCACCGTCACCAGCGCGCGCGAGGCGCGGGGCGACGAGGCGTGGAGCCAGCGCGCAACGACGTCCTTGCCCGTGCCGTGCTCGCCGGTGATGAGCACGGATGCGTCCGACGGGCCCACGCGCTCCATCAGGCGCAGCACGGGCGCCATGGCGCGCGACTCCGCGATCATCTCGGGGAGGCCGTCGCTGCGCAGGCGGCGGTTCTCCTGCTCCAGCCGCTGCGTCTGGCGCAGGGCACGCCCCAGCTCCACCTGCGACGCGAGGGTGGCCAGGAGGCGCTGGTTGTCCCACGGCTTCTCCACGTAGTCCCGGGCGCCGCGCCGCATCGCCTCCACGGCGCTCTCCACGCTCCCCCACGCCGTCATCACGACAATGGGGAGCGAAGGATCGGCTGCGTGGATCTGCGGAATCAGCTCCAGCCCCTCGCGCCCCGAGGTGGTGTCGCGGGCGTAGTTGAGGTCCATCAGCACCACGTCCAGATCCTTTTCCCGCGCCGCCGCCAGCGCGGATGCGGGGGAGGTGGCCGTCTCGATGCCGTAGCCGGCGCCTTTCAGGAGGAGGCGCAGGGCCTGGAGGATGTCCGGCTGATCGTCGGCGATCAGGATGCGGGGCGGAGCGGTGGGAGCCATGGGGTGGACCTGATCAAGTGAGCGCAGCCGGCCCGGTTCGCGGGCCGGCCGCTGGATTCTAGCACTGAGTGCGTTAGTGCGTTAGTGCGTTAGTGCGTTGATGTCTGTGGTAGGGGCGCGATTCATCGCGCCCGTGTCCAGCGCCGCTCCGCCGCCGGCATTCGACCCCAATCCCGTAGGGGCCGCCCCACGTGGCTGCCCGTGTCCCGTGCTGCGCCGAACCCCGCCACCGCGCACCGGCCGCCGCGCGCGAGACCGCTTCAGCGGTCTTCCCGTGGTTCCAGCCGGGGGCTTCAGCCCCCGGCGTTCATCCCCGGGCGTTCATACGCCGCCGGTGCCCACAGCAATACGTCACCCGACGATACATCGCACCACAATACATCGACCTACGATGCATCCACCAAGGACTGACTACTGCGCTCCCCCCGCCCGCTCCAGCGCAATGCTGCCGCTGCCGGTGGAGATGCGCAACGAGCGTCCGCCGCGGCCGATGGTGCCGTGCAGCCGGTGCGCGGTGATGCGTCCCGTGGTGCGCACCTCGAAGTCGCTGCGCACCGATCCGCTCCCCGTGCTGGCCTGCAGCTCCGCGCCGAAGTCGCCGGGGAGTCGCAGGGTAATGTCGCCGTTGCCGCTGCTGAAGCTCAGGTCGCCCGTGGAGCGCAACGAGGCCATCGACACGCGAATGTCGCCGTTGCCGCTGGAGGCGGTGACGGGCCCGGCGGAGGTGGCCACGTCGATCTGCCCGTTGCCCGACGATGCGCGGACGGCGCCGCGCGCGCCCTGCACCTGGATCGTCCCGTTGCCGGACGACGCGCTCACCTCCGCCGCACCGGGACCCACCCGCACGTCGCCGTTGCCGGTGCTGGCGCGCACCGAAGCGGTCGCGCCGCTCACGTCCACGTCGCCCGTGCCGCTGCTGGCGGCGAGGAGCACGCCGGCCGGCACCTCCACCGTGAAGTCCGCGCGGGCGTGGCGATTCCCGCGATGCGAATCGTCGCGGATCCCCTGCGCCGTGCAGGTGGCGCGCTCCGTGTACAGCGCGCAGATGGTCACGTTCTGCCCGTCGCGCACCAGCTCGAAGCGGATGCGCTCGTTGCCCTGCGCGCGGCGCACGCGGCCCCGCACGGTGGCCGTGCTCCCGCGCGCCGAGCGGGTCACGTTCACGTCGCCCGCGCCGGTGGAGACGCGCAGGGTGGCGCCGGCGGGGATGGAGCCGCTCCAGTCGTACTGGTCGCGCTGCGCTTCGAGCGGCGCCGCGGCCAGGAGGGCGAGGGCGAGGAGGGTGAGGTTTTTCACGGGCAAGCTCCGTTGCGGAAAGGATGGTATGTAAGGCACGCGCGGATAGGATGCTTGCCGGTGCGAAGTCGTTTGCATCACTCGCTGCGCAGCGCGACCATGGGGTCCACGCGGGCGGCGCGGCGGGCGGGAATCCAGCTCGCCAGGAGCGCGGCGCCGCCCAGTACGGCGAGGGCGAGCGCGAACGAGGTGGCGTCGACCGGCTCCACTTCGTAGAGGATGCCGCCGATGGCGCGCGTGGTGGCGAGCGCCACGGCGATGCCCAGCACCGCGCCGGCCGCGGCGAGCGCGCCGCCCTGCCGCAGCACTATCGCCACGATGCGGCGCGGACCGGCGCCCAGCGCGGCGCGGATGCCCATCTCGCGGCGGCGCTGCGTGACGGAGTACGACACGACGCCGTACAGCCCCACCGCCGCCAGCGTGAGCGCCACGCCGCCGAAGAGGGTGAAGAAGGTGGCGATCCAGCGGGCCTGGGCCAGCGACTCGGCCACGTTCTCGGACATCGGGGTCACCGTGGGCGCGGGCTGCCCGGGGGTCGCCTGAGCCAGCACGCGGCGCAGCGGAGCGACCAGGGAGGCCGGGTCCCCGGCGGCGCGCACGTGCAGCGTGAGGTACGAATACGTCTGCCGCGGCGAGCGGAGGTAGAGCGTGGGGGGCGCCTCGGCGGCGATGGCGGCGGCGCGCACGTCGCCGATCACACCGGCGACGTGGAAGACGTCGTCGTTCATGCGGATGCGCTGCCCCACGGCGTCGCGGCCGGGCCAGTACTTGGCGGCGAGCGCGCGGTTCACCAGCACCCGCTGCTCGTCGCCCGCCGGGCCGAAGGGACGTCCGCGCAGCAGGGGGATGCCCATGGTGCGCAGGTACGCGTCGTCGATGGACATGATCGCCGCGCTGGGGTCCTCGCCCGGCGGCGGCGTGTAGCCCGGCACCTCGAAGGTGGCCGACATGGACATGCCGGTGAGCGGCGCCATGTTCGCGAACGTCGCATCCTCCACTCCCGGCAGGGCGCGCACCCGGTCCAGCACCTCCCGCACGCGCGCGGCGGGGGGCGGTCCGAAGCTCTCGTCGCCCGGTTCGGCGAAGTTGACGCCGGCGGTGACGATCTGCTCCGCGTCGAAGCCCGGATCGACGTCGTGGAGCTTGCCGAGCGAGCGGAGGACGAGCCCCATCGCCACCACCAGCACCAGGGTGATGGAGACCTGCCCCACCACGAGCGCTCCCTGCACCGCCAGGCTGCGGGTGGCGCCCTGCGCCCCGCCGTCGCGCAGCGCGGTCAACAAGTCGCGCGCGCCGGCGCCGATCACGGGCACCAGCCCGAAGGCGATCCCCGCCACCACCGACACCGCCAGGGTGAACGCCAGCACGCGCGCGTCGAGCGACGGCGACACCCGCGCCACCTCCGGGATGCGCGAGGCGAGCGACACGCCGGCCCATGCCAGCAGGAGCCCCGCGCCCCCGCCCATCAGCGCCAGCACCACGCTCTCGGTAAGGAGCTGGCGGGCGATGTGGCCGCGCCCCGCGCCCAGCGACGAGCGGATGGCGATCTCGCGGCGGCGAGAGGTGGCGCGGGCGAGCAGCAGGTTGGCCACGTTGGCGCAGGCCACCAGGAGCACCATCGCGACCACGGCCATCAGCAGGTACGCGCCACGCTCCCGCACCGCGCGCGTGTCCTGGTCCAGCGACAGCCCGGCCACGTTCCCCGCGGGCACCACCCGGGACAGTCGGCCGGCGTTGGTCTCGGGATACGCGGCGGCCAGTCGGCGCGCGGTCAGGTCGGCGGCGAGCTGGGCGCGCTCCACCGTCACTCCCGGCTGCAGCCGGCCGAAGACAGTGGCGAACGAAACCGAGCGCGTGTCCAGCGGGTTCATCCTGGGATCCAGGAAGGCGGCGCGCGCGCGCAGCGGGATCCACACCTCCGCGGGGTTCTCGCCGCCGATCGCGCGGAAGACGGTCTCGCTCCCCACCACTCCCACCACGCGGAAGGGGTGCCGGTTGAGGACCAGGGTCTTCCCCAGCACGCCGGGGTCGGCGCTCATCCGGGTGCGCCAGTACGACTCGCTCACCACCGCCACCGCGCCCGGGTCCTGCGCCCTGTCGTCGGAGGGGAGGAGGGTGCGGCCGCGGATCGCCTTCACTCCCAAAACGCGAAAGAAGTCGCCGCTGACGGCCGCTCCCCGCGCCCCCTCCACCGCGCCCGTCCCCACCCGAAAGGGGCGCATCTCGTGCGCCGCCAGGCCCGCGAACACCTCGCGGCGCGCCCGGTAGTCCTCGAAGTCGGGGATGGACCACGAGTAGCCCGGGCTCACCTCCCCCGTCTCCACGTTGCGGTTCATGGGGTGCAGGCGCACCAGCGCGCCCGGGTCCTCCACCGGCAGGGGGCGCAGCATCAGCGCGTCCACCAGGCTGAAGGCCGTCGCGTTAGCCCCGATCCCCAGCGCCAGCGTGACCACGGCCGCGGCGGTGAAGCCGGGGGCGTTGCGCAGGGAGCGGAGGGCGTAGCGCAGGTTCGTCATGCGATCACTCCGAGCGAAGGGCGATCATTGGATCGACGCGGGCGGCGCGGCGGGCGGGGAGCCAGCTCGCCAGCACGGCGACCGAGGCCAGCAGGAGCGCCACGAGAGCGAAGGTGAGCGGGTCGCTGGGGCTCACCCCTTCCAGCAGCCCCGCCATCAGCCGCGTGACGGCCAGGGCGCCCGCGAGCCCGATCCCCACGCCGATGGCCGCGATGGTGAGCCCCTGCCCCACCACCATGCGCAGCACCTGCCCGGTGCGCGCGCCCAGCGCCATCCGCACCCCGATCTCGTGGATGCGCTGGGCCACCGCGTACGCCATCATCGCGTACACGCCGGTGACCGCCAGCAGGAGCGCGACGAAGCCGAACGAGGCGAACATCCCCCCGAAGAGCCGCTGCTTCCAGAGCGACTGGCCCGCGACCTCGGCCATCGTGTGCACGTCCGCCACCGCCACGCCCGGATCGATCTCGCGGATGGCGCGGCGCAGCGCGGGCGCCAGCGCGGCCGCATCGCCCGGGGTGCGCGCGACGAGCGCCATCGAGCGGCTGCCGTGGTCACCCGCGGGGAAGTAGAGCTGCGGGCGCGGTGCGTCGCCGCGGTGCTGGCCGCTGATGTCGTCCACCACGCCGATGACGGTCCGCCAGTCGCCGCCGGTGCTCACGGTGTGGCCCAGCGCGCTCTGCCCCGGCCAGAAGCGCTCGGCCATCGAGCGGCTGACCACCACCACCGGCGCGCCGGCCGCGGCCTCGTGCGCGGTGAAGGGGCGCCCGGCGCGCAGCCGCAGCCCCATCGCCTCAGCGAAGCCGTCCGTCGTGCGCCGCACCTCGGCGTCGGGGCGGTCGGAGCCGGGCACCTCGCGCCCGTCCACCATCACGCCGCTGGTGGAGGAGCCGCCGGAGAGGGGGAGCCAGTCCGCCATCCCCGCGCTGGCGACGCCGGGAAGCGGGCGCACGCGGTCCAGCACCTGGCGGAAGAAGGCCGTGCGCGCCGCCTCGGTCTCGTAGCGCTCGCCGCTGACCGTGATGCGCATCGACACGGCGCCGTCGAGCCGGAAGCCGGGGTCGGCGGAGTTGAGGTGGACGAAGGAGCGCACCATGAGCAGCGCCCCCGTCAGCAGCACCGCCGCCAGCGCGAGCTGCCCCATCACCAGCGCCGACTGCAGCCGCCCGCGCCGCGCGCCGGTGGTGGAGCCGCGGCCGCCGTCGCGCAGCACGCCCTGCAGGTCGCCCGACGTGGCCCGCAGCGCCGGCGCCAGCCCGAAGAGCAGGCCGGTGCCCAGCGACACGCCGAGCACGAAGAGGAGCACCGTGCGGTCGATGTCGAACACCATCCAGAGCGGCGGCTGGAAGGGAAACGATGACATGATCAGGCGCAGCCCCCACATGGCGAGCCCGATCCCCAGCGCGCCGCCCAGCAGCGACACCAGCGCGCTCTCGGTGAGGAGCTGGCGGACGATGCGGCCCCTCCCCGCGCCGATGGCCACGCGCACGGCGATCTCGCGGCGGCGGGCGGCGGCGCGGGCCAGGAGGAGGTTGGCGACGTTGGAGCAGGCGATCAGCAGGACGAAGCCCACCGCGCCCATCATCACCAGGAGGGGCGCGCGCACCTCGCCCGACCAGCTCTCGCTGAAGTCGGTCGCCCGCACGCCAGACCCCGCGTTCGTCTCAGGGTAGCGCCGCGCCAGCTCACGCGAGACGGCGTCCAGCTCGGCGCGCGCCTGCTGCAGCGTGGCCCCCGGTCGCAGCCGGCCGATCACGGACATGTACCGGCTCCCGCGCTCCTCCTGGACCTCCGGGCGCAGCGGCGTCCAGAAGGTCTGGTTGTCCGGGAAGCCGAAGTTTTTCGGCATGACTCCGATGACGGTGTGCGGCACGCCGTCGAGCGACAGGGTGGAGCCCACGATGCGCGGGTCACGTTCGAAGCGCCGCTCCCACTCCTGGTGCGCGATCACCACGACGCGCGCGGCGCCGGGCTTCCCCTCTTCGGGGAGAAAGGTGCGCCCCAGCGCCGCCCGCGCGCCAAGCATCGAAAAGAGCCCGGCGCTCACCACCTCCCCGCTCACCTCTTCCGGCTCCGCGCCGCGCCCGGTGAGGATCATGCGGTCGTCGTAATACGCTCCCATCGCCTGGAACGACGGGCTCCCCGCCTGCCAGTCCACGAAGTTGGGATACGAGACGCTGCTCTCGTCGCCGCTCTTCTGGTGCAGCGTGCGCAGCACCACGAGCCCGTCGGGGTCCACGTGGGCCGGCGGGCGCAGTAGAATGGAGTTGACGACGCTGAACATCGTCGTGTTCACGCCGATCCCGAGCGCCAGCGTTGCCACCGCCACCAGCGCGAACCCTGGGCTGCGGCCGAGCGCGCGCATCGCGAAGCGAAGGTCCTGGAGGAGCGTGTCCATGGAAGAAGTGCGTGAGTGCGTGAGTGCGTTAGTGCGTGAGTGCGTTTACGCGCACCCGCGTTTGGGCTGTGACTCATCACGCCCGTGCCCGCCCGCCGTCCACCCGACCCGATACCCGTAGGGGCCGCCCCACGTGGCTGCCCGTGCCCTGCGCATCGCCGACGTCCGTTTCCAGGAGCGAATGAATTCGCCGCCGGAACCACGCGAAGTCCGCCTGCGCGGACTCACGCAAACGCCGGCGCCCCCATTTGTCATCCTGAGCAAAGCGCCTCGCCGCCTCTCGCCCGCGCTCCATCCTCTGGCGCGAAGCGAAGGATCTACTGCGCGTACAGAGAGATCCGCGTTGTGGCGCCGGCCTCCTGCCTCGCCGGCTAAATCCTTCGGTCGCCGCACGGCGCTGGTGCACGGCGAAGACGGGGTGCGCGGCTCCCTCAGGATGACAGGGTGTGCGTTCTGCGTGGTCGAGGCGGCGGAAAGGGCGGGCGTGATGAATCACGCCCCTACCGACATCACGGCGACCTCCAGCGCACTTACGCCCTAACGCACTCACGCACCGCCGTTCACGCGGCCGCCTTCTCCCCCACCACCCACCCATCCGCCAGCTCGATCACCCGGTCGCCGGCGGCGGCGTTGGCCTCGGAGTGGGTCACCTGAATGATGGTGGTGCCGGCGCGGTTCAGCTCGCGAAAGAGGTCCATGATCTCGCGGCCCTGCGACGAGTGCAGGTTGCCGGTGGGCTCGTCGGCCAGGATCAGGGAGGGTTCGGCGATGATGGCGCGCGCGATGCCGACCAGCTGCTGCTGGCCGCCGGAAAGCTGGTTCGGGTACAGGTCTTTTTTGCCGACCATCTGGAAGCGGTCCAGCGTGTCGCCCACGCGCGCCGCGCGCTCCTTGCGCGGCACGTCGCGGTACGACAGGGGGACCTCCAGGTTCTCGGCGACGGTGAGGTCGTCCAGGAGGTGGTACTGCTGGAAGACGAAGCCAATGTGGCGCCGACCGAGCGCCGCGCGCTCCTTGGGCTTCATGGCGTGCACCGGCTCGCCGCTGAACCAGTACTCGCCGCTCCACGCCGCGTCGAACATCCCCAGGATGGCGAGAAGGGTGGACTTGCCGGCGCCCGAGGGGCCCGTCACCGAGACGAACTCGCCGGGGGCGACGTCCAGGCTCACGTTGCGGAGGACGTACGTCTTCGCCGCACCCGCGGGGAAGGACTTCTCGACGTTTCGGAGGCGGATCATGTGAGCGCGTGAAGTTCGAAGGGAGTGCTGCGGCGTCCGGAACGACCGCCCCGGACGCTGATTCTAAGTGCGACAGCCATGCCCGGCGCGACGACGCCGTAAGTCACTGCGGCCCATCATCTTGGCGCCACGAATGGCCGCGTGCATGTCCGTGGGTGGGAAAGCGTCGTCCCAAAATCGGACACCCAGCACGGGCTACTTCGCGGCGCGCTCGGCGTCGGCCAGGAGCGCGTCGAGGGCCGCGCGGTCGAGGTAGCGTCCGTTCAGCACAACGCCACGAATCTTTTGCGTGTTGCGGATGTCCTCGAGCGGGTTTGCGTCCAGGAGCACCAGGTCGGCGAGGCGGCCGACGGCGACGGTGCCGAGCGAATCCGCCCGGCCCATGAAGCGCGCGGGGCGCAGGGTGGCGGCCTCGAGCGCCTGCAGCGGGGTGAAGCCGGCCGTCTCCACCAGCTGCGCGAGCTCGTCGTGCGTGGCGAAGCCGGGCACCACCAGCGGCGCGCCGGCATCGCTCCCCACCATCACCACCATCCCCGCCGCGGCCAGCTCGCGCAGGTTGCGGACGTCGTTGCGCTGCATCGCGCCCCAGTCCATCGGCGTCTCGTGCTTGCGCGTCTTCGCCTCGTCGCGCCAGCGCTGCGAGACGCGCGCGGGAAGGTAGCGCAGCCGCGGGTCGTCCGCGCTGGCCAGCGCCAGGAGCGAGTCGCCCGAGAGGACGCGCCCGCGCCACGTCACCAGCGTGGGCACGATGGCGGTGCCGTTGAGGATGAGCTCGCGGTACACGGAGTCGCGCCCCGCGCGCGATTCGCTGATCGCGGGAAAGAAGCCGTGCTCGAAGCTCGCCATCCCCGCCGCGGAAGCATCGGCGGGCCGCATTCCGCCGTGCGTGTGCGCGTAGACGGGAAGGCCGCGCTCGCGCGCCCGCTGCATCAGCGCGCGGAGCACCTCGGGCGCGGGGTAGTTGCGCACCTTGACGTGGTCCGCGCCGAGCCTTGCCACCGAGTCCACGAAGGCGATGGCCTCCGCCGGCGTCGCGGGGCCGAAGCGGAAGGCGAGCCAGTCGGTGTTCTGCCCCTCGCGCTCCTGCATGCCGCGGACGGCGGCGATCCAGCGCGGGTTCTCCACCACGGGCGAGGCGACCTTCATGCGCGGGCCCATGCGCTGCCCGGCCGCGATGCTGTCGCGCCACGCCCGCACCCGCGCGAAGTCGTCCGCGCCCATGTCGCGGATGCTGGTGACGCCGTTGGCCGCGTACAGCAGGAGCGCGCCCGGTCCGTTGCCGTACACGTGCGTGTGCATGTCCCACAACCCGGGGATCAGGAACTTCCCGCTGGCATCCACCACCCGCGTCCCCGCCCCCACGCGCACGGCGGGCCCCACCTCGCGGATGCGGTTCCCAGCGACCACCACCGTCTGGTTGGGCAGGAGCCGCCCCGTCTCCACGTCCACCACCGTCGCGTGGGTGAAGGCGATGGGGGTGTCGAACGGCGCGGGCGCCTTCGCCGGGCCGCACGCCGCAAGAAAGGCCAGGAGGAGGATCGATCGAAGCTTCATCATTGTAACTCGAGTGTTGGAAGCAGCAGATCGCGGTTCATTCGGAACGCAGCGCGACCATGGGGTCCACGCGGGCGGCGCGGCGCGCGGGGAGGTAGGTGGCGACGAGGGTGGTGGCGGCCAGGAGCAGCGACACCGTCGCGAAGGTGAGCGGGTCGGTGGCGCTCACGCCGTAGAGGAGGTGCCCCACGACGCGCGTGGCCGCCACAGCCGCCACGAGTCCCGCCCCGATGCCTGCGGCGGCGAGCACCACGCCCTGCCCCAACACCAGCTTGAGCACCTGCGCGGTCTGCGCCCCCAGCGCCATCCGCACGCCGATCTCGCGCGTGCGCTGGCCCACCGTGTACGACATCGCGCCGTACACGCCCACGCACGCCAGCAGCAGCCCCGCCGCCCCGAAGGCGCCCACCAGCAGCGCGCCCAGCCGCTGCGCCAGCAGCGAGTCGCCGATCAGGTCGCGCAGCGAGCGAAAGGTGGGGAGGGGGACCTCGCGGTCCAGCCGGCGCACCTCCGCGGCGAGCGCGGCGGCCACCGGGCCCTCCTGTCCCTCGCGGACGCGCACGTTCAACGTACGCTCGGGCATGGTGGGAGCCTGGGCCAGCGGCAGGTAGAGGAGGCCGTTCGGCGTTTCGCCCAGGGAGCGCAGCTTGGCCTCGCGCACCACGCCGATCACCTGCAGCGGCTTCGCGCCCATCATGATCGACTTGCCCAGCACGTTCCCGTCCGGCCAGTAGCGGGCCGCCAGCGCCTCGCTCACCACCGCCACGTCCGCGTTCTCGTCGGCGGCGGTGAAGCCGCGCCCCGTCAGCACGGGCAGCCGCAGCGTGCGAAAGAAGTCGGAGGAGACGGCGTTCAGCATCACGAAGGGCATCTCGCCCGGCTTCGGCGTGTGGCCGGGGACCGAGGCGTGGATCATCCCCCCGTTGGCCTGCGAGAAGGGCACGTTCATGGAGAGCGCGGCCGATTCCACGCCGGGAAGCGCGCGGGCGCGCTCCTGCAGCCGGTCGAAGAACTGGGCGGCCTGCTTCGGATCGTAGCCGCTGGGGCTCAGGTCCAGCGTGGTGGTGAGGACGCCCGCCGGGTCGAAGCCGGGGTCCACGCTCCACGCGCGGTCCAGCGCGCGCATGAAGAGCCCCGCGCCCAGCAGCAGGAGAAGGGAAAGGGCGATCTGCGCGGATACCAGCGCCCCGCGCATCCACCCGCGCCCGCCGCGCTTCAGCTCCGTCGTACCCTTGAGGAGCGGCACCACGTCCGCCGAAGCGGTCTGCAGCACCGGGACGATGCTGATGGCCGCGCCGGTGACGAGCGCCAGCGCCAGGGCGAAGGCCCATACCCGCGCATCGGGCACCAGCTCCACGGCCACCGCCTCGGGCCAGGGGAGCGCCATCAGCAGCCGCCCGAACCAGGTGGAGAGTAGGACGCCGGCCGCGGCGCCCGCGAGGGTCAGGAGCATCGCCTCGGCCACGATGCCGCCCACCACGCGGGCGCGGGTGGCGCCCAGCGACATGCGCAGTGCAGTGTCGCGGGCGCGGGCCGTGGCGCGCGCGGCCAGGATACCGGCCACGTTCACGCACGCCGCCAGCAGCACCAGCGAGGTGGCGAGCGCGAGGAGCCACAGCGCGCCGGTGACGTCTTCCTTGCGGGTCCACGACATCGGGCTCACCTCCCGCAGCACCACGGCGTTGGGCGCGAACTCGCCCTCCCGCGGGTCGCGGTTGGCGCGCACCACGGCCGTGAGCGCCGCCTCCGCCTGCGCGTGGGTGACGCCCGGACGCAGGCGCGCCACCAGGTTCACCCCGAAGCTGCGCCGTGCTCCGTCGCGCAGCACCCGCGGCGCCGCGGCGATGGAGAGCCAGACCTCCGGCCGGTCGCCGATCCACGCGGCGGTGAGCTCGGCCGGCGCCACGCCCACCAGGCGGAACGGCTGCCCGTTGATGCGCACCGTGCTCCCCAGCACCGCCGGGTCGCCGCCGAAGCGCGACTTCCAGAGCGGGTGGGAGATGGCGGCCTCGTCGATCGCCGCGGGCCAGCGCCCGATCCCCGGCCGCACGCCCATCACGCCGAAGTAGTCGTCCGTCACCAGCACCCCGTTGGCCACCCCGGGCCCGTCGGCGGCGCGCAGGCTCACCCCCTCCTCCAGCGTCCCCGCCACCCCCTGCACCACGCGCCGCTCCTCCGCCACCGCCCTGCGCAGCGCATCGGAGGCGGTCACGAACACCGTGCCGCCCTGCGTGGAGAGCGACACCTCCGCCAGCCGCTCCGCGTCGCGGAACGGCAGCGGGCGCATGAGGAGCGCCTGCGCGGCCGAGAAAACCGTCGTCCCCGCCCCGATCCCCAGGGCCAGGGTGAGCACGGCCGCCAGCGCGAAGCCTGGGGTGCGGCGCAGCGAGCGCGCGGCGAAGCGGACGTCCTGGATCAGCGATTCCATGGGGATGGCTCATTCGGGGAACGAAAGGGCACCACGCCATGCTCTTTAGCGACATGCGTTCCGGCCGGCCCTCGCGCGCAACCGTTTGGCCTGCAACGCCTTCACCGCAGCGGCGCGATGCGCTTCTGTCCAGCGCTGGGAATCCCACGTCCCAAAACCGGACAGGGCCCCACCCCCGCTCGTCACCTCGCGGCCCCTCCCCCAAAACTACCTGGGGCAGGGGCGTATGCGGGCATCCCGCGCGCCACACTGGTAGGGGCGCGATTCATCGCGCCCGTGTCCCGCGTTGCTCCGCCGCCCGCCCCGTGCACCCAAATCCCGTAGGGGCGGCCCCGCGTGGCCGCCCGTGCTTGCCGCCACCCCGAAAAACGCAGAAGCGCAGAGAGATCCTTTCTCCGCGCCTCCCGCGCCTCCCGCGCCTCCCGCGCCTCCCGCGCCTCCCGCGCCTCCGCGTGAGACAAGGCTCTCATTCCGGCGCTTCAACCGCGCAAGGTCCCAGAGCCGTGTAACCGAGGGAGGCGTCCGTGGTCCGGTGCGGCTCCTCTGCCGGCGGGATATCGAGCCTGGCGCCCACCAGGAAGTGCTTCCAGAGGCAGCAACATCAAAGAAAGTTTGGTCCTCAGACGCTTGACAGTTCCCGGGCCTGAGCATAGCTTCATCAGCGGTGGCAACACCGCCTTACATCCCCTCGCCGCTTCATTTTTTTCGTTCGTGGCGAGTGTTACAGCCCCAGGGAGCCGCAAGGCTCCCTGTTTTTTTGCCCTAACCCCATCCCGCGATGCGCGTAAAAATCTTCATCGACTTCTGGAACTTCCAGCTCTCCTGGAACGACTACCACCAGAAGAAGGGCGCGAGGGGCATCGTCCGGATCCCCTGGAAGCCGTTGCTGTACGAGACGCTGGTGCGCCAGATCGACCCCGCGGCCGTGTACGCGGGCACGCACGTCTATGCCTCATACGATCCCAACAACGCGGCGGACAACGGGCTGCGCCGCTTCTTCAACGTGATGGACGGTTTTCCCGGGTACGATGTCCTCGTCAAGGAACGCAAACCGCAGGGTCCGATCAAGTGCCCCAACTGCCGCCAGCCGATCACGAGCTGCCCGCACTGCCAGCAGAACATCCAGCGCACGGTCGAGAAAGGAATCGACACGGCACTGGCCACAGACCTGATCCGCATCGGGATCGACGGCCATTATGATCGCGCGGTGCTGATCGCCGCCGACGCGGACCACGTACCCGCCGTGGAGTTCCTGGGACAGCGCATGAAGCAGGTCACTCACGCCTGGTTCAAGGGGCACGCGTACGAGCTACGCAACGCTTGCTGGGACCACGTCCTGTTCGATGACTTGATGCCGCAGCTGATCCCCGGTTCCTGATTCTGTCTTTGTTAGCCGCGCCCGCCCGCTGCCCTGCCTCGACTGCCTGCCTCACGCCCAAAACGCAAAGGCGCAGAGAGCTCCTTCCTCCGCGCCTCCGCGCCTCCGCGTGAGCCGGCAGTTCCGCGCTTACTCGGAGCGCAGCGCGATCATCGGGTCCACCTTCGACGCGCGCCGGGCCGGGAACCAGCTGGCGAACAGGGCCGCGCCGACGAGCAGGACCACCACCACGGCAAACGTCGCCGGATCGGTGGGCGAGACGCCGTAGAGCTGGCTGCTCAGGACGCGCGTGAGCACCAGCGCCGCCACCAGCCCGGCCAGCACGCCCCACGCGGTCAGCCCCAGCGTCCACTTCATCACCATGCGCAGCACCGACGGCGCCTCCGCCCCCAGTGCCATGCGGATGCCGATCTCGCGCGTGCGCCACGCCACCGTGTACGAGATGACGCCGTAGATCCCCAGCAGCGCCAGCCCCAGCGCCGCCGCGCCGAACACCGCCGTCAGGATGGCGAACATGCGCGGCTCCGCGATGGTGCCCGCCACCAGCTGCCGCAGCGTGGTCACGCCCACGATGGGCTGATTCGGCGCCACCTCGTGTATCGCGGCCGTCACCGCGCCCGCCATCGCCGCGGGGTCGCCCTGGGTGCGCACGAAGAGCTTGGTGGCGCTGCGCGAGAAGGGGCCGTTCATCGACACGTACAGGGCCCCGCCCGGCTCCGCCGCCAGCCCCTCGGTGCGCACGTTGTCCGCCACCCCGATCACCGTCAGGTCGGACTCGATGGGCGCGAAATGGAGCGTCTTGCCGATCGGGTCCTGCCCCGGCCACAGGCGGTCGGCGAGGGAGCGGTTGACCACCACGCTCAGCCGGTCGCGCTCCACGGACTCGCTGAAGTCGCGCCCGCGCATGAGGCGGATCCCCAGCGCGCGGAAGTACTCGGGCGTCACCATGAAGAGCCCCGCGTCGGGCTTGACCTCCACCCCCGGCCGGTCGTTCAGGCCAAAGGTGTACGCCTCGCCTCCGCCGTGCAGCGGGAGCGTCTTGCTGGCGCCCACCGCCACCACGCCGGGCACCTGCCGCACGCGCTCCATGATGCGGTTGCGGTACGCGATCCGCTCCATCGCCCCGCCCTCCATCTCCGGCGGGGAGACGCTCATCGTCAGCACCTTCTCGGCGCGGAAGCCGGGGTCCACGTTCGCCAGGCGCCACAGGCTCTTGAGCATGAGCCCGGAGCCCATCAGCAGCACGACCGCCAGCGCCGTCTCGGCCACGACGATGCCGTTGCGGGCCGCGGCGCGCTCGCGACCCTCGCTGCCGCCGCGCCCGCCGGCCCGCAGCGCCTGCCCCGGCTCGCCGCGCGATGCGCGGATGGCGGGCCACGCCCCGAACATCGCCGCCGTCCCCAGCACCGCGGCCAGGGCGAAGGCCGCCACGCGCGCGTCGGGGCGGATGTTGTCGGCGCGCGGCAGGTCGCCCGCGCCCAACGCCAGCAGCCAGTCGACGCCCATCAGCGCCAGCCCGAAGCCCAGCAGCCCGCCCGCCGCCGCCAGCAGGAAGCTCTCGGCGAGGTGCTGGCGGATCAGCCGGCCGCGCTTCACCCCCAGCGCCACGCGGATCGCCGTCTCGCGGCTGCGGGCGGTGCTGCGAACGAAGAGGAGGTTCGCCAGGTTGGCGCAGGCGATGAGCAGCACGAGCACCACCGCGCCCAGCAGCACCAGGAGCGCCGGCCGTACCCGCCCCAGCAGCGCATCCGAGAGCGGAACGACGGCGGCCGAGCCCCACCCTTCGTTGGTGGCCGGATACTGGCGGGCCAGACCGGCCAGCGCGGCATCGGTCTTCTTGCGGACGGCGGCGAGCTCCGCGCCCGGCGCCAGCCGCCCGACGACGGTCAGGAAGCGGCTGTCGCGCGACCGCCCGATGTCGTCGGGGCCGAAGACGGCGAGCGGGATCCAGGCGTCCACCTCGCGCGCCGGGTACTGGAAGGAGGGCGGCATCACCCCCACGACGGTGAAGGCGTCGCCGTCGAGCTGCACGCGGCGCCCCACCACCGAGCGGTCGCCGCCGTAGCGGCGCGTCCACAGGCCGTGGCTCAGCACGATGGCCTTGGGCCCGCCGGTCACGCCCTCGTCCGCACGCAGGGTGCGACCCACCTCGGCGGCCACCCCCATCGCGGGGAAGAACTCCGGGGTGACGAAGGCGCCGGAGAGGACGGTCGGCTCGCCGTCGCCCATCAGGTTCATGGTGCTGTTGCCCGGCGCGTACCAGAACCCGCCGAGCTGCGCGAACTCGGGCACGGCGCGCTGCAGGTCAAGGAAGTCCGGCTCCGAAAAGGTGCCGTCCGTGACCCCCTCGCCCGCGTTGACGTGCTTCAGCTCCACCAGCCGCTCCGGCGCCGCGTACGGCAGCGGGCGCAGGAGGACGCCGTTGACCACCGTGAAGATGGCCGTGCTCGCCCCGATCCCCAGCGCCAGCGTAAGCACGGCGATGGTGGTGAAGGCCGGGCTGCGCAGCAGGGTGCGCAGCGCGTAGCGGAGGTCCTGGATCAGCGAGTCCATGGCGGAACTACTCCGAGCGGAGGGCGATTATGGGGTCCACGCGCGCGGCGCGCCGCGCGGGGAGGTAAGAAGCGAGCAAGGCCACCCCCACCAGGGCGACGGAGACGGCGCCGAGGGTGAGCGGATCGGTAGGGCTGACCTCGTAGAGCATTCCGGCCACCAGGCGCGATAGCCCGGCCGCGGCGACGAGCCCCACCACCAGCCCCACTACGGCGGGGCGGATCCCCTGCCTCACCACGGCGCCCAGAACGTCGGACTGGCGGGCGCCGAGCGCCATCCGCACTCCGATCTCACGCGTGCGCTGGCGCACCGTGTACGACACCACGCCGAAGATCCCCACCCCCGTCAGGAGCATGGCGAGGAGCGCGAAGCTGCCCATCAGCAGCGTGTTGAAACGCGACTGCGCCAGCGTGGCACCCACCACCTCTTCCATCATGCGCAGCTCGGGAGCGGGCATGCGCGGGTCTGCCTCGCGGATGGCCTGGCGCAGCACCGCGCCCGTCGAGGCCGGGTCAGTGGTGCGCACCAGCAGGGCAGGGAGGGAGGCGTACGCATCGGGGACCTGCGCCATCGGCACGAACACCGTGCGCCGCGGTGGGAGGTCCATCCGCTGGTCGCGGATGTCGCGCACCACCCCCACGATCTCGCGAGAGACGTCCGCCAGCTCGGGGATCGGCTTGCCGCCCATGGCGCCCACCCGCAGCCGGTCGCCCAGCGGAGTGCGGCCGGGCCAGTAGCGCCGCGCGGCGGACTCGTTGACGGCGATGACGGGGGCCCCGCCGGCGTCGCTTGCCGCGAAGTCGCGCCCGGCCGCCAGCGGGATGCCCAGGGTGCGAAAGTACCCCGGCGTCACCGCGCGCCACTCGATGGCGCCCTCGGTCGCCTCGGGGCGGCCCTCCACCGTCACCGGGATGTTCATCCCGCGCTGGAACGGTATGGCGGAGACGGCCGCGACCGACACCACGCCCGGCGTGCCCTGCACCCGCGTCATCACCCGGTCCGCGAAGTCGGCGGAGCGGGCCGCGGATCCGTATCCCTCCGGAACGTGCGGGATGCGCGCGGTAAGGAGATGCTCGGCGCGGAAGCCCGGGTCCACCCGGCTCATGCGGGCGAGACTGCCGGCCAGGAGCCCCGCGCCCACCAGGAGCACCACGGCCAGCGCGGCCTCCGCGGCTACCAGCACGCGCGCGCCGCGCCCCCCGCCGCCCGGCTGCGAGGCGCCGCGCAGCACCCCCGCCAGGTCGGTGCGCGCGGCGGGGAGCGCGGAGGCGAGCCCCGCCACCACACCCGTGCCCAGCGCCACCAGCAGGGTGAAGGCGAGCACCCTCGCGTCCAGCCCGATCTCGTCCGTGCGCGGCAGGAGTTGCGGGGCGAGCGCCAGCAGCGCGCGAACCACCGCCGCCCCCACCGCCAGCCCGGCGGCGCCGGCCAGCAGGGCGAGCACCACCCCTTCGGTGACCACCTGGCGGACGATGCGTCCGCGCCCCGCGCCCACGGCCGCCCTCACCGCCATCTCGCGGTGGCGGCGCGCGGCGCGGGCCAGAAGAAGGTTGGCGACGTTGACGCACGCGATCAGGAGCACCACGCCCACGGCGCCCAGCAGCACCCATAGCACCGTACGCAGCCCGCCCAGGTACATGGAGCCGTAGCTCACCAGCGCCACCCCCTCCCCCGCCCCCGCGAGCTCCGGGTTCTCGCGGCGGAAGCGCTCCGAGAGCGCCGCCATTTCCGCCTCCGCCTGGCGGGGAGTCACCCCGGCGCGAAGGCGGGCCACCACGGTGGAGTTGTGCCCCTGGTCCTCGCGGTCCACCATGAGCCTGAGCGGAAGGACGAACTCCGTCCACTCCGGCGACTGCGGGAAGCGGAAGGTGGCGGGGAGCACGCCCACGATGGTGTGGGGCTCGCCATCCAGCATCAGCGTGCGCCCCACCACCCGCGGGTCTGCCCCCAGCCGCGTGCGCCACATTCCATCGCCCACGATCACGGCGCGCGGGCCCCCCGGCCGGTTCTCCTCGGGAAGGAAGCCGCGTCCCAGCGCCAGCTTCACCCCCAGCACGCCCAGGAACTCGTCCGTCCCCCGCAGCCCCTGCGCGAAGCCGCCCCCGGCGACCTCGGCGGCGTGTTGATCGAAGCTCGCCGCCCCCGCAAAGGAGCGCGCGTGCTCGCGCCAGTACTCGAACTGATAGCCGGTGAGCGCGTTGGTTGCGGAGCCGTTCTTCCACTGCCACGCCAGGTAGCGGAGCTGCTCCGGCTGCGGGTAGGGAAGGGGGCGCAGGATCACCCCGTTCACCACGCTGAAGATGGCCGTGTTCGCCCCGATCCCCAGCGCCAGCGTCAGCACGGCGACGAGGGTGAAGCCGGGGCTGCGCAGAAGGGTGCGGATCGCGTAGCGGAGGTCCTGGATCAGCGAGTCCATGGGGATGCTCCTCCTGAAGGTCTGGTCGCGTCGGGAAGTGCTGGGTGCTAAGTGCCTAGTGCCTCGTGCCTAGTGCCTAGTGCCGTATACTCGGTGCGCGCGCCCTTTGTCATCCTGAGAGAGCCGCCTGCCGCTTCTTCCGCCGTGTACCGCACACTCCTGCGGCGAGCGAAGGATCTAGCCGGTGAGGCAGGAGGACAGCCCCGTGACCACGAGCCCCTCGCCACGCGCAGTAGATCCTTCGCTCCGCGCCAGAGTTTGGAGACGGGCAGAGGTCGGTGCAGCGCGTCGCTCAGGATGACAGAAACGGGGGGCGCCAAAGTTCATGGGTGCGTCCACGCACCCGCACTCAACCCACGCCCGCTGCGCACCCGCGCCGCCCCGGCACTCACGCGCCCGCGCAACCCAGCCTCACGCACCTGCGCACTCATGCACTGCCGTTACTAGGCACTAGGCACTAGGCACTTCCGTCCCTATTCCGCCCTCAACGCCACCATCGGATCCACCCGCGCGGCGCGGCGGGCGGGAAGCCACGACGCCACCAGCGCCACCGCCAGCAAGAGCACGGGGACGATCGTGAACGTGAGCGGGTCGGTGGCGCTGACGCCGTACAGCAGGCTGCTGAGGAGGCGCGTGGCCGCGACGGCCATCACCAGGCCGATCGCCGCGCCGAGGGCGGTGATCTTAAAGCCGTGGCGCACCACCATGCGCACCACGTCGCCGGCGCGGGCGCCGAGGGCGACACGGACGCCGATCTCGCGCGTGCGCTGGCCCACCTGGTACGCCAGCACGCCGTAGATGCCGATGCACGCCAGCAGCAGCCCCAGCACCCCGAAGCCCCCGATGAAGAAGGCCGCGATGCGCTGCGGAAAGAGCGACACGCCGATCATCGACGTCAGCGGCATCGCCTGCTCGGGGGCGACGTTGGCGTCCATCGCCTGCAGCTCGCGGCGGATGGCCTCCAGCGCAGCGCCGGCGCCGCGGTCCGCGCGGGCCATGATGGCGACGCCCGGGCTGTAGTTCTGCGCGACGGGGCGGTAGAGGAAGGAGACCGGCCGCTCGCCGAAGCGCTCGTAGGTGCCGTTCGCGACCACTCCGACCACTTCAACCGGCGGGCCGTCGCCAAGCCGCACGGTCCGGCCGAGGGCGCTGGCGCCGGGCCACAGCCGCTGCGCCAGCGTCTGGTTGATGACCGCCACCGGCGGCGCACCCTCGCGGTCCTCGTCGGTAAAGACGCGCCCGGCGCGCAGCGGGATCTGCAGCGTGGCGAAGAAACCGGGGTCCACCGCGTCGATGCTGACGGTGATCGCCTCCTTCTTGCCCGGCAGGCGCAGCTCTTCGCTGCGCACGTTGCCGCTCATCGGCGCGAAGTCGGCCAGGGTGGCGGAGCGCACGCCCGGCGCCGCGGCCACCCGCTCCAGCAGCCGGCGCTGGAAGGCCTCGCCGCGCACGCGGTCGTAGCCGTGCGGCTCCAGGTCCACCCGCGCCACCGCCACGCCCTCGGGCACGAAGCCGGGGTCGGCGGAGATCGAGTGCTGCAGCGTGCGGCCAAAGAGCCCCGCCACCAGCATCAGGAGCATGGCCAGGGCGAGCTGCCCCACCACGAGCCCGCTGCGCAGACGGCCGCGGCGGGCGCCCTCGCGGGTGCCGCCGTCCTTGAGGCCGCTGAGCACGTCGGTGCGCGAGGCCTGCAGCGCCGGCATCAGCCCGAACGCCACGCCGGTCAGCAGCGCCAGCGCAAGCGCGAAGCCCAGCACGCGCGGGTCGGGGCGCAGGTCGAAGGAGATGCGGGCCGGGAAGGGCGGCTGCATGGACGAGAGCACCCGCGTGAGCCAGATCGTCAGCACGACACCGGCGCCCCCGCCCAGCAGGAAGAGGAGGACGCTTTCGCCCAGCAGCTGCCTCACCAGATTGCGGCCGGTGGCGCCCACGGCCAGGCGGATCGCCATCTCGCGGCGGCGGGCCACGGCGCGGGCCAGCAGCATTCCCGCCACGTTGGTGCCGGCGATCAGGAGCACGAAGAGGGCGGTCGCCAGCAGCAGCCCCATGAACGCGGCCACGGGCATGCGCATCTCGCCCGGCACGCCGGTCAGCGGCTCCACGCGGACGTCGAGCACCTTGGCGTTCGGCTCCTCCAGCGGCACGCGCGCGGCGGCCACCTTGAGCGCCGCGCCGGCCCGCTCCTGCGTCATCCCCGGCCGCAGGCGGCCGAAGAGGATGAGGGAGGCGCCGGAATTGGAGTTGATCGCCTCGTTCGCGCTGCCGACGCCGGCCGCGCCCAGGGTGACCCACACGTCCGCCACGCCGCCCACCAGCGTCCCCCCGAACTCCTTCGGCGCGACGCCCACCACGGAGAGCGGGCGGCTGTCCAGGTGCACGGTGCGCCCGATGACGCCGGGGTCGCCGCCGAAGCGCGTCTGCCACAGGTGGTGGCTGATGACGGCGAGCTGCTCCTTTTCGTCGGGGCCGGTGAAGAAGCGGCCCAGCGCGGGCCTCACCCCGAGCACTTCCCAGTAGTTGCCGGACGCCACTACGCCGGTGAGCACCTGCGCCTGACCGGAGGCGCGCAGCGACATCTCCTCGTAGCGCTGCGCCGCCAGCCCGGTGAAGATCCCCGCGGTGGCCTCGCGATACGCCACGTAGCGGGGGTACGAGACCGCGCTGTAGCCCATCGACATCGCCCGCATCCCGCGCAGCGTCTCCTGCATCCCCACCACGCGCTCCGGCTGCGCGATGGGAAGGGGGCGCAGGAGGAGGGCGTTCACCAGCGAAAAGACCGTCGTCGTGGCGCCGATCCCCAGCGCGATGGTGGCGATGGAGACGAGGGCGAAGAGGCGGCTGCGCAGCAGCGACCGCCCTGCAAGGCGAAGCTCCCGCGCGATGTCCATCAGCCCACCTCGAAGCCGTGCCGCTCCAGCTCCGCCGCCACCGCCGACGAGCGCTCCTCGCGCACCACCCGGCCGTCGAACATGTGGATGCTGCGCTCGGCGTGCTCGGCGTAGCGAGGGTCGTGCGTCACCATGACGATGGTGGCGCCCTCGCGGTGGAGCTCCTGCAGCAGCCCCATCACCTGCTCGCCGTTGGTGGAGTCAAGGTTACCCGTGGGCTCGTCCGCCAGGAGCACGGAGGGGGTGCCGGCGATGGCGCGCGCCACGGCAACGCGCTGCTGCTGGCCGCCGGAGAGCTGCGCCGGGTAGTGCCCCACGCGGTGACCCATCCCCACCCGCTCCAGCGCCTCGGTGACGCGCTTGTTGCGCTCAGCCGCCGGCATCCCGCGGTAGGTCAGCGGCAGCTCCACGTTCTCCTTCACGGTCAGGTCGCCGATCAGGTTGAACGCCTGGAAGATGAAGCCGATCTCGCGGTTGCGGATGTGCGCGCGCTGCGAAGCCGTGAGCCCGGACACCGGCTGCCCGTTGAGCGTGTACGTGCCGTCCGTGGGCGAATCGAGCAGCCCCAGGATGGAGAGGAGCGTCGTCTTCCCGCAGCCGGACGGCCCGGCGATCGCCACGTACTCGCCGGAGCGGATCTCCAGGTGGACGTTGTTGAGGGCGTGGGTCTCCACCTCTTCGGTAAGGAACACCTTGCCGACAGAGTCCATCTGGATGAGCGGCTTGGTTGCGGTTTCCATGGAACGGCTCCAGGGGTTGGATGGGAACTGAAGTGCGTGAGTGCGTTGGTGCGTTGGTGCGTTTTGAACTTCAGGGCAGGGCTTCGTGCATTGGATGCGCGGGAGCGTGAATACGTTGGGACGCACTCACGCACACACGCACCAGCGCACCTTTCTTCCTACTTCAGCTTGACCCGCTCCGAGCCGTCGTACGCGCTCATGTCGGACAGGATCACCACGTCGCCCGGCTTGAGGCCGTTGACTACTTCCACCGTGCTGGCCGAGCCGCGGCCCAGCTTCACCGCCACGCGCGCTGCCTCGGCGCCGGCGGGGTCCAGGCGGAACATGCTGACGGTGCTCTCCGCCTGGCCGTAGGCGGGGCGGCCCACGTACATCACGTTGGTGAGGCGCTCGATGTCCACCGTGCCGTCCACCGACAGGTCGGGGCGGGCGCCGCGGGGGAGGGGGCCTTCCAGCGTCACGTCGATGGCCACGCTCCCGTTCTGCACGGAGGGGTCGATGCGCACCACACGGCCGCGCACGATGCCGTTGCGCGTGTCCACCGAGGCGGGGAGGCCCACCACCAGGTCCTTGGCCTGCGTCTCGGGGATGCGCAGCACCGCCTTCAGCCGGCCGGGCTGCACCACGCGGGCGAGGGTGGTGCCGCTGTTCACCCACTGCCCCGGCTCCACCGAGAGCTCCTGGAGCACGCCGTCGCTGCCGGCGCGCACCTGCATGGCGTCGATCTGCCGCTGCTGGAACTGGATGAGGGTGCGCAGGATGCCGAGCTGCGACTGCTGCGCGCTGATCTGCGACCTCATCGACTGGCTGATGAAGGCCAGGCGGCGCTGCTCCACCCCCAGCCGCACGCGCAGCTCCTCGGCGTTGTCGCGGGCGCGGTCGAGCTCCTGCTGCGACACCATCTTCTGCGCGGCGAGGCCTTCGGCGGCGCGCGCCAGGCGCTCGTTCTCGCGAAGCTGGTTGCGCACGGTAGCCACGGTCGCCTCCTGCGTCAGCCGCTGCGACTCCAGGTTGCTGCGCAGCGTGGCGAGGTCGCTCTCCGCCGCGGCCAGCTGGCGCCGCGCCTCCAGCGCCTGCCGCTCCACGTCGGGATTGGAGAGCTCGGCCAGCACGGTGCCGGCCTTCACCGCGGTGCCCGGCAGCACCAGCTTGCGCTCCACGCGGCCGGGAACGACGGCGGGAACCCAGCGGATGTCCTCGGCCACCAGGGTGCCGGGGCCGCGCACCTGCCGCAGCATGTCGCCGCGGCGCACCGTGTCGGTCCAAACGGTGGCGCGCTCCACGGCGGGGGCGGCCGGGTCCAGGCGGGCGAGCGCCACGGTGGCCCCCGCCAGCACCGCGATCCCGGCGCCGCCGATCACCCAGCGTGCGCGCTTGCTCTTTTTGGGGCGGGGAACGTCCACGGTCGCAACTCCTGCAAGTGATGGATCGGCGGGCGAGGTTGCGCAGCCGAATGAAGTCGTTCGGTTCAGCGGGTGGCGCTCAGGCGCTCCACCGCGGCCGTCAGGGCGCGCAGCTCCACCTCCATCCCGGCGAGCCGGTCGTCCAGCTCCTCGTCGTCCGCGCCGGGGCGGCGCACCCGCGCCACGGCGTGGAGCACCGGCACCAGCCCGAAGCGCGCCGCCAGCCCCGCCAGCGGAAAGATCAGCACGGCTCCGGTGATCCAGAGCACGAGTACGGTGGCGAGGTCGATGGAGGGCATGGCGCGGATTTGTCTCGTAGTTGATGAAGTGCTTCGTTCGCGGCGAACCCTCTTAAGGCGAAGACCGTGCCCCGTGCGTTCGCTTCACAACCCATTGCTGCTTACGCACTTACGCGCCTGCGCCCGGCAGCGGGTGCCGTGTCCATGCCCGCCGCTGGGAAAAACCCGTCCCAAAAACGGACACCTCGCGGGGGCGCCGCACTTGACCCGCGTGCGCGCGGTCGATAGGGTGTGTCGCTCGTGGGGACGGCAGTGTACCGGTCGAGATCAAAGGGTGAGGAGAACCGCATAATGGCTGATCCGAAGGCGGATGCGCGTTTCGACGCGCTGGTATCGCAGGTGCACGACTGGACGGAGTCGGCGGTCGCGCTGGACGAGGGGCACTTCCCCGGCGAGCTGCTGAGCGACCTCCGCGACCTCATCGAGGAGCTGAAGGCCTTCCTCGAGGAGGCCGAGCCGGGGACCTACAAGCGCGGCGACGTCATCGAGATGTTCGTCACGCCGGAGATGGCGGAGGTCACCGACCGCTTCCCCAAGGTGCGCCGCCTGCTGGAGAGCGCCTGGGGCTCGCAGCTGATGGAGCTCCTCGCCGAGGAATCCGCCGGCTATGAGCACGGCGACGACGACGAGGACGAGGAGTAGGAAAGAAGTGCGTTAGTGCGTGAGTGCGGAAGTGCGTTGGGGAAGTCCTGAGTGCTAAGTGCTGAGTCCTGAACTGCGGTTGTGTAGCACTCAGGACTTGGCACTTAGCACTTCTGTTTTCAGCGCACTCACGCACTAACGCACTCACGCACCGCTGGTTCACTCCTTGCCGCACCACCCCGCGAGGAGCTCCCCCCACCCGCCCACCCCGCCCATGCCAGACCAACCGACACCCGCAGCCCAGCCCGCCATCTCCGCCGATGCGGTGGCCGCGCACACCGGCCCGCGGCTCGCAGGGATACAGCCGGAGCACGTCTACAAGGCGGTGGCGCTCGCGTTCGGGCTGGCGATCCTCTTCCGCTTCTTCGACACGATCGCGCAGGTCCTGTTGATGATCTACGCGGCGGCGATCGTGGCCGTGGGGCTCAACGCGATCGGACGAAAGCTGCCGCTGGAGCGGAAGTGGCTGGCGGCGCTGGTGGGGGTGCTGGTGATCGGCGGGGTGGCGGCGCTGCTGACCTTTGGCCTCCCCGTGCTGGTGGCGCAGCTCAGGGACATGGTGGGGCGCGGGCCAGGGCTGGAGCAGCAGATCAAGGAGTGGGAGGTGTGGCTTCGGCAGCAGACCGGCGCCCCCATCCGCATCCCCCGCCCCGCCGAGATCGCCAAGCCCGGCGCCGTGGGGAACGCCAACGCGGTGGGGAACGCGATGAGCTTCCTGGAGGCGCTGTTCATCCCCATCGTGGTGTTCTTTGGCGCCCTCTTCGCGCTGGCGAACCCCAACGAGAACCTGATGAACCCGGTGCTGCGCCTCGTCCGCGCGGACCAGCGCCCGGCCGTGTACCGCGTCTTCCAGCTCCTGGGGGAGCGGCTGGTGGGGTGGCTGAAAGGGACGGCGCTCGCCATGCTGTGCGTGGGCGTCCTCAGCGTCCTTCTTTTCTCGCTGATCGGCGTCCCCAACGCGCTCCTGCTGGGGCTCCTGAACGGCACGCTGGAGTTCATCCCGCTGGTGGGCCCCTTCGTCGGCGGAGGCACGGCCACCATGGTCGCCTTCATGGACGATCCCGCCAAGGGCGGCTGGACGGCGCTGGCCGCGCTCGCCATCCAGCAGATCGAGGGGTACGTCATCACCCCCTTCGCCATGAAGCAGAGCGCCGAGATCCACCCCTTCATCACGCTCTTCGCCCTGGTGCTCTTTGGCGGGATGTTCGGCTTCCTGGGCCTCCTCCTGGCCCTCCCGCTCGTCCTCCTGGTCTGGACCCTGGTGCAGGTCCTCTGGGTCGAGCGCGCCCTCGACACCGACCGCGACCGCATCGCGCCGGTGGTGAAGGAGTAGAGGGCCCTCACCCCCGCTCGTTCCTCGCTGCCCCCTCTCCCGATAACAGGAGAGGGCTCCTGGGGTGCCCCCCCGGAATGGGGCCAGTTAGAATGGGAGTCCACGAGGCCGGGAGGCCGAGGAGGACTTCACGATGCGGCAGAAGCACTTTACGGTGGAGCAGATCCTGGGGATGCTGCGGGAGGCGGAGGCGCTCCTCT
>DASWNZ010000207.1:0-10580 GCA_036398975.1 Longimicrobium sp. | reverse complement strand
CTGCCGCGACGTTCGCAGCGGGGGCGTAGTTCTCCCCCTCACCCGCCCTGCGCCCCCGCGGGCGGGGGAGGGGGCCTACCAGTCGCGGTCGCGATCGCGGCCGCCGCCACCACTGCCGCCACGGCCGCCGCCACCGCCGCCACGGCCACCACCCCCGCCGCCGTAGCCGCCCCCACCGCCGCCGTACCCGCCGCCGCCGCCGTAGCCGCCACCACCGCCGCCGCGGCTTCCGCCACCGCCGCCGTAGCCGCCGCCGCCACGGCTTCCGCCGCCGCCGCCGTACCCGCCTCCGCCGCCACTGCGGTTGCCGTAGCCGTCATCGCCGCCCGGGGCACCGCCCGCGGAGCCGCCTGCGGGCGCGTCCAGGCGCACCACGTTGGCGGCCTTGGCGCCGCGGGGCTCCTCCACCACCTCGAACTCCACGCGCTCACCCTCGTCCAGCGACTTGAACCCCGACCCCTGGATGGCGCTGTGGTGGACGAACACGTCCGGGCCGTCCTCGCGCTGGATGAAGCCGTATCCCTTCTCCTGTGAGAACCACTTCACCGTGCCTGTCACCTTCTCCATGGTATGGAACCCTCTGCCTGTGGGTGTGTGGATGCCCCCGCCCGTCGCGGGGCCTGGATCGTGTGCCTTGCGGAGGGCACGGGGTGTTTCACGAGATGCCGACGAGCTCCAGGTCGAAGGTGAGGTCCCGCCCCGCGAGCGGGTGGTTTTGGTCCAGCACCGCGCCATCGTCCGAGACTTCGGCCACCGTGACCACGACCGGCTCGCCGCCGTCGCGCTTCATCTGGAGGCGCTGCCCGACTTCGGGGCGGATGTTGGGAGGGAAGCGGTCCAGCTCGACCAGCAGCAGCAGGTCCTCGTCGTGCGCGCCGTACGCGCTGGCGGCGGGGATCCAGACCCACTTCGACTCGCCGGGCTCCATCCCCTCCACCGCGTCGTCGAAGCCGGCGATCACCTCGCCCGCGCCCAGGGCGAACTCCAGCGGCTCCCGCCCGTGCGACGAGTCGAAGACGGTCCCGTCTTCCAGCCGCCCGGTGTAGTGCACCCGGACGGTGTCGCCAGCGCGAGCTGTGGCCATGCTTCCTCCCGCCGCTGAGTGACGTGCGAAGGCCCCACCCGCGAGGACGCAATAAAGCGGCCCGCCGGCTGAAAACCGGGGGCCGCTGGGCGTTTTTCGCGAAACACGCGCCACGGATGGCGCGTCGGTGTCGGTCAGGGAGCAAGAAGGGCCCGCTCGTGCGAGCGGGCCCCGGTCCAGTCAGGCGGGCGGTGCCACCAGCACGTTGGAGGCGGCGGCGAAGAACGGCTTGGCCTGCACGTCGCCCAGGCGGATCTCCAGGAGCCGGCTCCCGTCGCCGGTCTTGCCCAGGACGGCGACCACCTCGCCCGGGCCGCCGGCACAGAGCACCTGCTCCCCAACGGCCGGGAGGCGCTCCTGCGCCGTGGTCCACCCGGGACGGGCCGTGAGGTCGACGCGGCCGTCTTCGGCACGCAGGCGCTTCGTTCCGTTGCTCTTGGACATCGGCTGGACTCCCGTCGAAGTTGGGGCGGCTGACACGCCGCGGGCACCAGGAGGCGCGCGGCTGCGCCCGGGGGGTGGCGCACGCCGCTCGCGGCCGGGGACGACGAAGCCCCGGGCGATACGGACGTTTGTACACCGTCTCGCCGCAAAGGTTCGGACGCTATCCCCGGAAGACGCTGAGCACGCTGGAGTAGTCGTCGGTCCAGGGGCGGGCGCCGGGGCGCAGCTTCGGCGCCCGCCACCGCGGCGGGTTGTCCAGCCCGAAGAGGTCGCGCTGCCGGCGTGCGACCACCACCCAGGTGGACGACTGCTCGTAGCGCTGCGGCTTCGACTTGGGACCGGTCCCCACCGTGATCGCCAGCCCCCGCTCGCGCGCCAGCTCGCCGACCACCGACTCCAGGTCCAGGTAGCGGTTGCTCACGTGGTAGGCGATGCGCCCGCCCGGCGCCAGCCGCTCCAGGTAGGTGCCGAGCGCCTCGCGGGTGAGGAGGTGCACCGGCACCGCGTCGGACGAGAAGGCGTCCAGGAGGATCAGGTCGTACGCGCCCGGAGGCGCCTTCGCCAGCGACAGCCGCGCGTCGCCCAGCACCACGCGGATGGGCGCCTCGGCGTTGTGCAGGTAAGTGAAGTAGTTGCGGTTGCGCGCGATCTCCACGATGCCGGGGTCGATCTCGTAAAAAGTCCACTCCTCTCCCTTCTGGGCGTACGCGGCGGTGGTGCCGGTCCCCAGCCCCACGACGGCGACGCGCACGCCGCGCATCCCCACCGGGTTGGTGGCGAAGATGTCGCCCAGCGGGCCGTTGCGGACGTAGTAGGTGAGCGGCTCGCCCGTGAGCTCCTGGGTCAGGCTCTGCGCGCCGTGAAGGGTGGAGCCGTGGCCCAGCACGTTGTAGCCCCCCCCGATGCCGTTCACGTAGACGCGGTAGTGGCCGAAGAAGGTGCGCCGCGTCGCCAGGTTGTTGGGCGACATCACCTCGGTGCGCGCCTGCGACAGGAGGAGCCCGCCCAGGCAGAGCGCCAGCCACCCCGGCGCGCGCGCCAGCCCCACCGTCATCAGGCTGATCACCACCGCCGCCAGCGCGACGACGGCGATGCCAGGGAGCCGCGGATTCTCCGTGTTCGCCAGGTAGAGGAGCGCGACGCCATAGACCAGCGCCTGGAGCGCGTACAAGAGGTGGCGCGACAGCCCCTCATCCTCCTTCTCCTCCGGCCGGGGACGGGCGAGGCAGGCCAGGCCCAGGAGGAGCGGGTACTCGTAGATCCGGGTGAAGAGGACGGGAGCCAGCAGCACGTTGAAGATGCCGCCCAGCACCCCGCCCACCGAGATCCACAGGTAGAACTCCGTCAGCTTGGACGCCGGCGGGCGGCGGCGAGACAGCTCGCCGTGGCACACCATCGCGGTCACGAAGAGCGCGCCCAGGTGGATGGGCAGCGCCACCGACGGCTCGCGCAGCCACCCTTCTAGCAGCATCATCACCGCCGCGGCCAGCAGCGACGGCTGAATCCACACCATCCACGAGTGCGGCACGATCGTGCGCGGCGCGAAGACCAGGGTGAAGCTGAGGAGGTACAGCGCCAGAGGGACCACCCAGAGGAGCGGGATGGGCGTGAGGTCGGTCGTGATGTACGTGGTGACGCCCAGCAGCATGCTCGACGGCACGAAGGCGAGCCCTACCCAGAGCGCCCGCTCGCGTCCGGGTATGGGCGCGGCGGGCTCCGCGGACGATTCCCCGCCCCGCGCGCGCCACACGGCCAGCGCGCACCCGCCCAGCAGGATCGCCAGCGCCCCGTAGCCCAGCGTCCACGCGTGGCTCTGCGCGGCCAGGCGGAGGTTGGGCTCCACGAGGACGGGGTAGCCGAGGAGCGCCAGCATGCTCCCCAGGTTGCTGGCGGCGTAGAGCCAGTACGGGTTGGCGGCGCCCGGATGGCCCGTCTCCGAGAACCAGCGCTGGAGGATGGGGCCCGTGCCCGAAAGCACGAAGAACGGCAGCCCGACCGTGGTCGCCATCAGCAGGAGGAGCCACGGGATGGGCGAGCCGCCCCCCGTCGGCGCGGCGCCGGCCACGGATACCGGGAGCACCACCGCCGCGGCGGCCATCAGCCCCAGGTGCAGCGTCGCCTGCGCGCGCGGACGGAGCCAGCGCGTGGTGAGGTGCGCGTACAGGTAGCCGCCCAGGAGCGCGGCCTGGAAGAAGAGCATGCACGTGTTCCACACCGCCGGCGACCCGCCCAGCAGCGGAAGCACCATGCGGCTGAACACGGGCTGCACGAGGAAGAGCAGGAACGCGCTGCAGAACACCGCGCACGCATACGCGGCGAGGATGATGGTGGGCGCGGCGCGGCGGGCAGGCTGGTGCTGCTCTATCGATGGCGCGATGGTGCTCAACAGCGGGTCGGGCGAGGGTGGTGTAATCCGGCATTCGTGCCGGGGGTGCGGAGAATGGACGGGAGTTTGGCGCCCGGCGCAAGCGGGGGGATGGGTCGGGATGCTCCGGAGTTGGTTCCGGCGGTTGAAACCGCTGCAACAACCGCGGGAAACCTGCCTTCGCAGGTTTGGCGGGGGGCGGGGACCGGCGGCTGGTCGCCGGGGGCTGAAGCACCCGGCTGGAACCACGCTAAGACGGCTGAAGCCGTCTGGTGAAGCGTGGCATTGGACCCCGAGTCCGCGCAGGCGGACTTTGTGCGGTTGTTGCCGCGAGTTCACTCGCCACCCTCGATCATCCGACCCATGCGCATCCTCCTCCCCGCCCTCGCCTGCCTGCTCGCGGCGCCGTGCATGGCACAGCGCACCGCACCGTTGCGCGTGGACACGGTGCAGCAGGGGGCGGCGCGGGTGCAGCTGGTGCGCGTGGACCTGTGGCGGGCGGAGGTGCGGATGCTGTGGAAGGATCCGTCGGGCGCGCCGTTTCGGTCGCCGGCGGCGGTGGAGCGCTGGGCGAGGGGGGCGGGGCTGCGGCTGCTGGCGGTGAGCAATGCGGGGATCTTTGACAAGGATCGCACTCCCACCGGCCTGCACGTGGAGCGCGGGCGGACGCTGGACCCGCTGAACACGCGCGCCGGGACCGGCAACTTCTACCTCCGGCCCAACGGCGTCTTCGCCATCCTGAGCGACGGCACCGCGCGCATCGTCCCCACCGAGCGAGCGAGCACGCTGCGCGGGCGCATGCGCGAGGCGACGCAGTCGGGGCCGGCGCTGCTGCTGGGCGGCCGCATCCATCCGAAGTTCTCACCCTTGCCCGGCGGCACCCCGCTCAACCGCAGCGCCGTCGCGGTGTGCGGGCCGCGCGAGGTCGTGCTGGCGCACACGGTGGACGGCACGGGGATCACCCTCTACGAGCTCGCCCGCGTGCTGCGCGACCGGGCGCGATGCCCCGACGCGCTCTTTCTGGACGGCAACGACACCGCCATGCTCCAGGTGGGCGGCGGCGCGGCACGCGGCGAGGTGGAGTTCGTGGGCTTCATCGGGGTCTTCGCGCGCTGACGGGCGAGAGCAACGAGCGGGCGCGCCTCCTCTACCGGCTGGGGCGCTACTCGCAGGCGCGCGAAGAGCTGGCCCGCTCCCTCGCCGCGGACCCGGACGACGCCTACGCGCACGCCCTCCTCGCCCTCTGCCATGCGGAGGAGAAGCAGTGGGGCGCGGCGCTGGCCGCCGCGAAGGCGGCCGTCGCGGCGGACGCGGAGGCGCCGTTCAGCCACTTCGCGCTCGCGTTCGTGCTGAAGTCGCGCGGCTTTCCGAAAGAGGCGGCCGTGCCGGCGCTGGAATCGATCCGCGTGGCTCCCGGGTACGTGCACGGCTGGCACATCCTGTCGCAGATCCGGCTGGACCAGCGCGATTGGAAGGACGCCGTCCGCTGCGCGCGCGAGGGGCTCGCGTTCCAGCCGGACCACGAGGGGTGCAACACGGTGCTCGCGGCGGCGCTCATCGAGATGGGATACCACGGCGAGGCGGCGGAGGTCTCCGCCCGCCTACTGGCCACGCACCCGGAGAGCGCGACGGCGCACGCCATCGAGGGGTGGCGGCTCTACCACCTTCGCCAGCTGGCCGGCTCCCGCGCCGCGTTTCGCGAATCGCTGCGGCTGGACCCATCGCAATCCAACACCCACGGCGGGCTGCGCAAGGCCATCGACCACGACACGGTGTTCATGCGCCTCTTCCGCCGGGTGGACGAGCCGCTGACGCGCCGCGCCGCCCGGCTCCCCCGCTGGCTTCGCGGCGCCGCCCTCATCCTGATCGCCGGAATCGAGTTCGTCCTCGCGTGGATCCTGCTGCTGCTCTGTGGGATCGCGCTTGGGGTGCTGATCGAATGGTTCGGCGGCCGTCCATGAGCAGGTCCCCTCCTCCGGCGACCAGCCAGGGAGGGGACGCTTCGCGCTACCGGCGTCCGTGGCGCGGGAGGCGGGGGGAGACGTCCACGAACCGATCGGTGACGCGGGGGTCGCGCATCACCTCCTGGTACGCCTGCAGGACCTGGGGGAGGGTGTTCACCCGCCAGTCGGTCTCCTTTTGCATGTGGAACCAGATGCCGCCCACGATCTTGGGGTGGTCGATCATCTGGCGGTATGCGTCGCGGATCCAGCCGCCGCGGCGCAGCTCCACCGGATCCTTTTCGGCCGCGAGCTCGCCCATGATGATGGGCTTGTTGGGGTGGCGGCGCACCATCTCCGGGAGCGCGAAGTCCGCCTCGGGGCCGCTGAACAGCTCCGCGAAGGGCATCCACCGCTTGAACCAGACGGACGGGCCGTTGAAGCCGTGGAAGCCCACGTAGTCCACGTACTCGTCGCCCGGGTAGTAGCGCCCCCACCAGTTCCAGTGCGCGGGGCCCGGGGCGCCGCCCAGCACCGGGTTGCCGGTGTTCGGGTTGAAGACCCAGCGCACGTTGGTGGCGCCCTCCCGCGCGAACAGGTCCACCAGCCGCCGCCACGCAGCCGCGTACTTGGCCGGCGCGCTGGCGGCGAGGCCGTTGTCCACCCCCTGCCAGCGGTACCCCCAGCGGCCGTTCATCTCCCACCCCGGCTCGATCAGCACCAGCGCGCCGAACGCCTTCACGTCGCGCGCCATCTTGCGGAGCTCGTCGTCCGCGCTGCCGGCCAGTATGGCGGAGAGGACGCTGTCGGTGGGCACTTCCGAGGTCCAGGCGGGGGCGAGCGCCAGGTAGTTGGTGGAGCCCTCGCGATGCACCTTGCGGATGAGCCGCCCCGCCCAGCCGTTGGCGGAGAAGTCCGCGTTGAAGGCGTGGAACGTCTTCACCAGCGCCGGCCGCTTCCCCACCATCGCGGTGAACCGGCGGATGGAGACGTCGATCACCTCCATCTTGCTCTCCGCGTCGCCCAGGAAGACGCCGGAGGAGAAGGGGCGGCCGCCCGGGGCGAAGACCGGCCCCGGCAGCGACGCCGCGTCGGGGGTCTGTCCACGCACCTCGGGGGCGTTGCGGGCCGCCTCGCGCACGGGGTCGCGGGCGGGCTCGCGGGCGGCGTCGCGGCCATTGGCGAACCCCGCGCGCGCCTGGGCGGAGGCGGGCGCCGCGAGCGCCAGGAGGATCGGGACGGTCAGGTACAGCCTGTTCATCTTCTGCACGATGCTACTGGTACGGGTTCGCGGGGCTCCCCGGGTTGGGCTCCGGGACCATCATCATCGACTGGATCCTCCACACGCCATCCTTTTGCCGCTCCCACACCCAGGCGTAGCTCCCCAGGTCCTCCATGAACCGCCCGCGTCCGTCCGCGCGGTGGATCATGTGGCGGTAGCGCCCGGTCACGTAGAACATCCCGCGCGACGCGCCGGCCGTGAGCCGCATGTTGTCGATCTGCCCGAAGCCCAGCATGCGCTGGAACCAGGCGAGGATCTCCTGCCGCCCCCGAAAGATCTCGCCGAAGCGCGCCAGCAGCACCGCATCCTCGGCGATATACTGCGCCAGCCCGCTGACGTCCGGCGCGGGCTTCCCCCAGCGCTGCCGGTCGCGCAGCATCATGTGGAAGTCGTGGATGGCGGTGCTGTCCGCCGCCACCGCCGTTGCGTCCGTGTTGGGGCTCACCGCCACGCGCACGTAGCTCTCCTGCGCCCGCGCGGGCGCCGCGGCGAGCACGCACGCGAGCACTACTAGACGCCAGTATTGGCCTGACATGGTCTGTATGCGGGGTTGTCGTTTGCGAAGCAGCCATGCGCATTGGCGAACATCGTGCCGCGACGATGAAGCAGCTTCGCCGACTTCGCGGTAAGCACGATGGGGACCCGGCACGCTCGTCCGCCGAGGCACGAGGAGCGATCGCAGGCATCCTTGTAACAGGATGTTTCCGGCGCTCGCCGGATGGAGGATCTGCGTAGCTGAAACCCGCCGGGCACCGCCCTTGCCCGGGCGCAGGGTCCGGCGCCGAGGGGGCGCTCTTTCATTCAGCCCTACAGATCCGACGAATGCAGCAGCCGTCCAGCCTCCACGAACTCGCCGCCGTGGCCGGGATCGTCCCGAGCTACGTGGACCAGTCCGGCACCGAGACGCGCACCACGTCCGACAGCACGCGCGTGGCGCTGCTGCGGGCGATGGGGATCGATGCCTCCACCGCCGCCGACGCCGAATCGACCCTGGACGAATGGGAGCGCCTCGACCGCTCGCGCGTCCTCCCGCCCGTGCGCGTGGTGCGCCGCGACGACCCGGAGCTCGCCATCGTGCTGGCGCGCGCGCCGGAAGGGACGGCGAACGTCGCATGGACGCTGGAGCTCGTCCCCGAAACGGGGGAGCCGGTGCGGGCGAGCGGCGAAGCGAAGCCGGAGCCGGACGGCACCCTGCGGCTCACCCTGTCCGACGAACCTCCGCTCGGCTACCACACCCTCCGCGCCACCCTGCGCACGGAGAGCGGCGAGCATGAGGGGGAGCAGACGCTCATCGTCGTCCCCGGCCATTGCCCGTCGGTCGCGGAGGTGGCGGGGCAGGAGCGCGTCTTCGGCGTCATCGCCAACCTGTACTCGGTGCGCAGCGCGAAGAACTGGGGGATCGGCGACACGGGCGACCTGGCGCGGCTGGCGGAGTGGACGGCGGAGATCGGGGGCGCGTTCCTGGGCGTCAACCCGCTGCACGCGCTGCGCAACCAGGGCGCGGACATCAGCCCGTACAGCCCGGTGAGCCGCATCTTCCGCAACGCCATCTACATCGACGTCACCTCCATCCCCGAGTACGGCGCGTCGGAAGAGGCGAAGGGGATGGTGGAAGCGGCGCGCGCGGAGCTGGAGGAGCTGAGGACGAGCGATCACGTGCGGTACGAGCCGGTGATGGCGCTCAAGCGGCGCGTGCTGGAAGTGCTGTACCGCTCCTTCGCCGCCGACCGTGGCGAGCGGGCTGAGGCGTACCGGGCCTACCTGGAAGCGCAGGGTGAATCGCTGACCCACTTCGCCACCTTTGAGGCGCTGACGGTCCACCTGGAGAGCGGCGACTGGCGCACGTGGCCGGAACCGCTCCGCGACCCGCGCTCGCCCGCCGTGGCGGAGTTCGCGAAGACGCACGCGGAGGAGATCGACTTCCACCGCTGGCTCCAGTTCGAGCTGGACCGCCAGCTCGCCGAAGCCGCGGCGCGCGGGGAGGGTGCGGGATTGTCGATCGGGCTGTACCAGGACCTGGCGATCGGCACCTCGCCGGCGGGCGCGGACGTGTGGGCCAACCCGCACCTCTTCGTGACGGGCGCCAGCATCGGCGCGCCGCCGGACGCGTACTCGGCCGAGGGGCAGAACTGGGGGCTTCCGCCGCTCGATCCGCGGGCGCTGCGGGAGGATGCGTACCGCTACTGGGTGCGGCTGGTGCGCGCGTCCATGCGGCACGCGGGGGCGCTGCGCATCGACCACGCGATCGGCCTCTTCCGCCAGTTCTGGATTCCGGAGGGCGCGGCCGGCAAGGACGGCGCGTACGTCAGCTTCCCCGTGGAGGACTTGCTCGGCATCCTTGCGCTGGAGGCCGACCGCCACCGCGCGCTCGTGGTGGGCGAGGACCTGGGGACGGTGCCGCCTGAGGTGCCGCCGGTGCTGCGGCGCTGGGGGGTGCTCTCGTCGCGCGTCTTCTACTTCGAGCGGGAGGGCGACGAGTTCCGCCCCGCCGCCGAGTACGAGCCAATGTCGCTGGCCACCGCCAACACGCACGACATGCCGACGCTGGCGGGCTTCTGGCGCGGCCGCGACATCGAGGTGAAGCGGGAGGTGGGGGTGATTCCGAGCGACGAAGCGGCGGAAGAGCAGCGGATGGATCGTGTGCAGGAGCGCCGCGCCATCCTCGAGCGCCTCGCCGCAGAGGGCGTCCTTCCGAGCGCCGAGCACCCTGGCAGCGGCGCTGCGCTGCGGGGCGCGGTGCACGCCTTCCTCTCCCGCACCCCCGCCGCGCTGGTCGGCCTGAGCCTGGACGACCTGGTGGGCGAGGCGGAGCCGGTGAACGTGCCGGGCGTGCCGCCTTCCGAGTTCAGCGCCTGGACGCGCAAGCTCGCGACCCCCATCGAGGACCTCGCCCGCGACCCCGGCGTCCGCGACGCGCTTCCCGACGACGAGCGCAAGCTTTCGCCTGGCGAGTAGGACAGCAAGTCTCACGCGGAGACGCGGAGACGCAGAGAAAGAACAGCAGAGGGATTTTCTGCCGCGGCCCTTTCTCTTGCAGTTCTCCCGCGTCTCCGCGTCTCCGCGTGAGGCCAGCCGTTCCTTACTTCATTTCCCAGGTCAGGACGACGGCGACGAAGATGGAGAGCGCCCAGACGCCGATGAGGCCGGTGCCGACGGTGAAGAGGCCGACGACGATCGCGGTGAACGAGAGGAAGAGGGCGGCCGGGATGCTCACGTAGAGCAGGCCGAGCGGGCCGAAGAGGACCGCCAGGATGACCGCCGTGCGCAGGGTGCGCGGCTCCTCCGGCGGCTCGGGGGGACGCTCGGGAAAGGGGATCGCCATGGGGGAATGCCTCCGGAAAACGAGAAATCCCGCCCAGCATGCCGCTGCGGCGGGACTTCGTGTGAAGTGGTCGATCAGGGACTCGAACCCCGGACCTCTCGCATGTGAGGCGAGCGCTCTAACCAACTGAGCTAATCGACCGT
>DASWNZ010000206.1:0-17096 GCA_036398975.1 Longimicrobium sp. | reverse complement strand
CAGGTGCGGCTGACCACGTCCTCTTCGATGCTGCCGGGGCGCTCCACTACGTCGAGGAGGCCGCCCACCGCCGGCGCCACGCGCGGATCGCCGCCGAGGGGGCCGAGCAGCGCACGGCGCCATTCCACACCCTTCGGGCCGAAGAGGCCAGCGCGTTCCCCCGGTGGTGCCATGGCCCAAAGGAGCACGTCTCGGACGGCCTGCCAGAGGAAGACGCCCAGATCTGCCTCGTCCCCGGTGAACTCGTCGAGGATCGGACTCCCGTCCAGCGTCTCAGAGCTCGCGCGGAGCAGGACGGGCGGCACGCACCAGCGGCGGGTGATCCTGTGCCGGCTGCGGATCGGTTCAGTCGAGTCCATCGGACGGCCATCCGTGGCGTATCGTTAGCGGTGTTTTTTCGCGACGATAGCATCTATATCCGGACGCATTCCACCCGGTCAACACCGCGCCACACACCCGCCAGCACGCCCACAGGTGGCCGAAAGAGAGCCCTTTTGTCGGCCGTTAGCGAACTCCCGCCGTAGCCGCGGGCGGGTCCTCCTGCAGCTGCGCATCCGATCAGCGGCACCAACGTGGCGCATTCGTAGCGCTTGTGTGTAATTTTGGGGCGCCGCGCCTCTGCGGCCTTTTCAACCCCGCACACACGTGAGGTGTCTCATGCGCCAGCGCACCGCCCTTCCCGTCATCGCACTCGCCATCGTGGCTGCCGCATGCAGCGAGGCGCCCACCGGGCCGCTACGGCCGGAGGGCGCCTCCAGGAATGCCGCCGTGCAGGACGGCGGGATGTTCGGATCGGGCCACAAGAACGACACCACCACCACCACCACGACCACCAGCACCACGGGTACGACACCGGTCACGGATTCGACATCGACCGGCGACGAAGCGGTGGGCGGCATGTTCGGCTCCGGTCACTGAGCCGAGCGGCCGCGTCAGGCGGGTGGCCGGTCCGCCACCCGCCTGGCGAGCGCGGCCAGAAGCTCCGTGGAGAGCTCCGATACCCACGCGGGCACGTCGGGCACGGGTGGTGTATCATGCCCGCTCCGGATCCGCTCGAGAAGCATCAGGGCATTTCGCTCCTCGGTTACTTCGCCCCGCCGCCGGGCCAGCTCCAGTGCCCGCCCGGCAAGGTCCGCTGCCTGCTGCACGTTGCGCAGCAGGAGCGCGCCCTCCGCAAGGTTCACGTACGCAGAGGCAACGTACTGCGTGCCCGCGCGCGCGTGGCGCATCACCTCGTCCCAAGCTTCGTGGAACTCATCCAGTTCGCCGGCACCCGCAGCGGCGCGTCCTACGTTGGCCATGAACTGGACCTGTTCGGCCGGTGCGGTGATGAATGGGACCACGGCGTGGAAGACGGCGAGTGCGGGCGCGAAGTAACCTAGCGATACCCAGAGCAGGGCGGCGTCGTGCGCGATGTACGGAAAGCGCGGATGCCGCCCGCCGTAGAGCTTGAGCGCGGCGAGGCTATGCTCGATTGCTTCCTGGTACCGGCCCTCTTCGTACGCGAGAGCCAGCAGGTTGTGCTGCGCGGCTGCCCCAAGCTCGCGGATCTTGTGCTTGCGGGCGGTGCGCCAGGCGAGCATGAACTGCGTCCGCGCGGCCTCGTGGTTGCCGCGCTGAACCTGCAGCGTGCCCCAGCCGAGCCGCGCGTCGACGTACGCTGAGTAGTCTCGCGCGCGGCGGGCGAGCGCGAGAGAGCGGTCGAACCACTGATCGGCCCGCTCGTACGCCGCCTGCCAGCGCGCGGCTCGGCCCGCGGCGAAGGCTGGGCCCGGATCGCGCGGTCGCACGGCCGCCGCGGCCTCTGCGAAGTCCGCCGCGGTTTGCAGGTAGCCCTCACGGCCTGCCCAGGTCGTAACCCGCAGGCATGCTTCGGCGATGCGCGGACCGTCTGCACTGCCGTCGCCAAACAACGCTGCTGTGAGGGAGTGAAGGGGCTCGGTGATTTCGGGCGGGAAGTCTCCGCGGGATAGCCGCACGGCTTTAGGCGAGCCCTGCATCTGCTCGGCAAAGAGCACCCCCCGGTGGGCTGGCCCGGCCGCAACCCAGAGGAGGACGTCACGAAGGCGTGTCCATAGGACAAGGCGCAGCGGGTCCGGCACCTCGTCCAGGATGGAGGCACCTTCAAACGGAGTACGCCGCAGCGCAGGCGCTGCGGGAAGCGTCCATTGCCGCCGCCGCCGCGGCCGCGCCGCATGGTCCCCTCCCGGCTTCTGCAAAACGGACATGCGCACGCAAATAAGCGAGTACCCGTAAGGAGCGGACGCGCATGCCGCGCCCCTCGGGAACATGCCACTTTGTTTGCTTTACGGCAAGAACAGAACGACCGAAAGCGAGCGCACCCCCGCCTGTCGGGCTCTCTTGCGTTAGCAGCGTTAAGGGGTGGACGAGGGACCGCGTGTCCGTATCGAGGTATGACTCAGTTTTCTCCGAGAAGTTGGCTGATCCGCTCGGGCATAAACACCCACTTGGCAGGAATTTCGTCGATTGTTCCGGCGCCGTGAGCTCGCGGCCCCCAAACTTTCTTCTCGTGGAGGATTGTGTCTCCTCGGCCGGCAGCGCTCGCCCGCAGCCGGTCCGCCACTTCTCGAGGGGTGGCAAGATACATCCTCGGGAGTGCGTCCAGCGCTACACCCTTGAACTGGACGAAGCAGAGTATTGTTTTCGCCCCGTGGCGTCGCAGCCACTCCTCAACTGCTCCGTGGTAATCCGCGTTTTTCAGGTGCGCCTGTGTGAGACCCCAACTTCCGTCCTGGCTGCCTTTGACGGATACCTTGAGGAGGCCCTCGCCCCGCGCGACAACCAGGTCATACTCAGGTTGATCTGCCCCGTACTGGACGGACACGTCATATCCAAATCGTGCAAACTGGGCTGCCGCGAATGCCTCTGCAGCAACCCCAACGTGCCAACCTCTCAGCTTCGAGACCATAGGTTGCGAGGATGCCGCGGGGGACGCCGCCCTAACGCGTGTTTGGCGCCAGGAATGTTACGTAAGGAGACAGTGTGGCGATGTTGTGGCGAATGGCTTGACCGATTGCATCGCGCCTATTTACTGTCGGTGTCGCGCTCGGCCTCCGCTTGGGAGCGCGCCTCCTCGATACGGCGCCGGAACGAGTCACGGCGGCGCGCGCCGTCCTCGGGAGAAATGCGCAGCAGCTGCCAGGCGCGTTCCGCGCAGCTGTCTGAAACGAGGGATAGCAAGTCAAGTAGATCCCCATCGTAAGACCGCGGTCCCGCGGCGGAGGCACGGGCGAGCTCCTCCGCTGTCGGGTTCTCTAAGTGCAGATCTGGCATCGCGTTAAAGGACAATCCGAGTTCTTCAGCCTCCTCAGGCGGGAAGACCATTGCGAACGCGGAGATCATCTCTTCATCGCTGAACACCTGTTCGTCACGGATCGGCATCGTGTCTCTTCCCTCTGGGATGGGGCACGTCAGGCTCCCCGGACCGTGGAGTTCGGGGATGACACCGGCGGCAAGATTCCGGCCCAACGCTGGTTCCGCAGGTGTTACAACTTCCCACCCATGCACCCCACACCCGGGGGAGGAGGAAACGTGTTCAGAGTTCTACGCCGCGCAGTCTTTGCCGGCGCCATGTTCGTGCTCGCTGCGTGCTCCGACGCAAGCCGCGACCCGACCGCGATCTCTCCGCCAGCGAAACGCGATTACCTTACGCTATCAGTCAACCCCGACGAGACGGTCTGGGACATGGCGGAGGTCGACTCCGAGTACGGCTCTGACTACTCGTACGATGACAGCCCGGCCGGGAACGCGTTCCCACTGTACGTGGAGGCGGATTTTCTGGATGAAGCGGTCGTCTGCCGCGATCAGAATGACTACGCGAACCTCTACTGGAACAGCCCTGACGAAAAGGGTGTGGTGCTCTTCCAGGTGGGCCCGCCGCTGCGTTTCCGCGGCTATACCGGGTACTTCACCGATCGCCGCAAGCTACGCTGGCGAACGGCGGTATTCTCAGTCGACCAGTCAGCGGACGGGGAAGACAACGCAGGCAACGTGTGGAGGTTCAGGGGGAGGTTCAACGCGATCTGTCGCATGGGGCAAACCCGCATCGGTCTACTCCAGATCAATGCGCAGCTCGTAGTTCCCCAGGGCCTCATCGACCGCCCGGTGCTGGTACGGAGCGGAACGGGCGACAACGGCGGATGCGGGAACGAGTACCAGTTGGTCTACGACCCATACGACCCGTACTCCCCCACGGACGCCGGTGACGATTGCGAGAGAAGCGGCGACGGCTCAGGAGGCGACTCTGGCGATGCTAGCGGGGGCGACAGCTGCCGCAGTGAGTACGTCGTCATCGAAGTGAGCTACGATGACGGGGCGACATGGCAGGTCTACTGGGAAGGGTACGCCACCGTCTGCGACTAGGCTGGACGCCTCACAACCTAACCTCTACCGCGGAACGACGATGCGAATCCTACCTGTCCTGTTCCTGCTCGCGTGCACTTCGGTGCACCCCCTAGCTGCCCAGCGGGGCCGCCCAACCCGTGTGCCCGTGACGGTCGCTATGGTCGAACGCTCCGCAGTGGGCGACGCGGGGTTCCGGATCCTGCGCCGCGCGGACACGCCGCCGCACGACATCATCCTGCTCGCACCCGGCGCGGACGCATCCGCACTTTCCGAGGCACTAGCGCAGCTCCAGACGATGCGGCAGGTGCAGGGCGATACCGCCGCGGCCACTGGCGCGATGCGGGTGAGCCGCCCAGGGAAGGGGCGCGGCCCGCGGATGCTTCCGTGGGCACCTCGCGTTCTCCAGGATCTTCGCCGCGCCGCTGCCCGGCCCGTTGCTGGCGTGGGCACAGTCCCAAGCGTTCAGGTGTGGCTCCCTCCGACGCGCCGTGCGCGGCTGAAGACCTGAAGTCCGAAGGTGGGGAGAAGGAGAAGCCCTCCAGCGGTGAACGGGTGGAGGGCTCCTCCTGCCGGTTCCTCACGCTCACGCAGCGCTCGAGATTCGCGTACGCGGGCGCACCCGTCCGTTCCGGAGCCGTCACAACGTCGGGGCGCCCTACCGCCTGTGTTTGCAAAAGGTCACAAGGGGCTGGTGACTCCGCGCGACCGCAATTTTCCCGTACACCTCAACCCCGGTGAGTGGCTGATGGACATGGGACTCCGCGCTTTTGCTGACGGCTCGTGGGCAGGCCGCGTCCGTGCGACGACGGGTTTGTTGGTCGCCCGGGGTTCTCCCAACGTGTGGGCTCGCCTCTCCAGTGCGGTCCCGCTCCTCCTCCTGGCGTGTGGCGCGTGCACGCCTACGGTGCGCGGCGGCGGACCTGAGCCCGCGCTGATACGGCGCGCGTCCGCCGAGTACGTATTCTACGATGTGGTCGGCGACACCCCAGCGGCGGTCTGGGCGTCGATGCGGGCCGCGAGCGTTCAGACACTCGGCGGTCGATATTTCGCACGAACGGAGTGGAACGTGAGCTGGCGGGCTCGCTGGGGCGGTGGGGGAGCGTGCCGCGCGAGCGTCGCCGACCTCCATCTGACCGCACGCGTAACCCTGCCCCGATGGGTGCCGCCTGCGGGAGCGTCCGCTGAGCTGATCGCGCAGTGGGACGCCTTCATCCGCGCGCTGTCGCTCCACGAGGCGAAACACGTGGACATCGCAACGGCCGGCGCACGAGCGATCCGGCGCGAGATTGAGGCGGTCTCAGGCCCGAGTTGCGCTGGCATGGACGCACGAACGCGCGCGGCGGCTGAGCGCGCTCTGATTGCGCATAGGGAGCAGGACCGGCAGTACGACAGGCGTACCCGAAACGGAGTGACGGAGGGGGCAGTGTGGCCGCCGCGCTCCACAGGGGAGCCCGCGGTGGAGCGCGAGGCCGCTACACCGAACTCTCGACGGTGAACCTGATGCGCGGGAACATCCCCAGCCACATGCAGCAGTGAAACGTCGCCGCCCGCCGCCGCCACTCGGAGCGAGCGATTCGCCGGCCTGTACGTCGCGATCCGCCGCATCCGCTACGGAAGCGCGGGCTCTGCGAGGCAGAACCGCGTTCAGGGTGTGCGATGTGCCGCGTGACCCGGTCACCGTGCGTCGCCACGGTGCACGTTTGTCTGATCGAGTGCCGCACGGAGTCCGCCTGCCAGCTTCACCGCATCGTCGTTGGCCCAGAAGTGCATGAAGAAGAGGCGCGGGGTCTCGTCCGTCATGTGGTTGTGCAGGGAGACTACCTGGATTCCGTTCGCCCTAAGCGCCTTGATAACGCGGTTTATCTCGCCGGCGGTCATGACGAAGTCGCCGCCGATGACGGCGCGGCCCTCTCCGGTGGGCTGGAAGTTGATCGCTGTAGCGGTACCCATGGAGGGTGGGACCGTGACGCCGTGCGAGCGGATTGTCTCCATGCGTGGCACGCTCACCTGGTAGACGCCTCCGCTCACGCGTCCCGCGTGCCCCAGTGTGCGTCGGATCGCCGCGGTGTCCAGCGGGAACGCTTCCCCCATAAGCGTCGGCGCCGTCTGCCCCGGCGTGCCCGTAAGCGCCAGGGCCGCACGCACCGCGCTCGCGATCCGGACTGGCTCACCCTCGGCGTGTACGTGCGTCCACCAGATTGCGGGCGACTCGCGCAGCAGGTGCTTGTGGATCGCGGTCTGCCCCACACCGCCCTCTTGGAGTCGGGAGAGAACCGGGTTTAGTTCGGCCTCAGTGAGCACCAGGTCGCCCATGGCCACCGCGCGTCCGCCACTCGTGGCCTTGAAAGCGAGCCAGGAGCCGAGCGCTAGCGCGGGTCTTACCCGCACCCCATCGGAGGTGACGACGAGGTCGCTGCGCGGCATTCCGAAGCGATGCACACCCCCGGGCGCGGAGGTGCCGGTACGTCCCATGGCGCGGTCGACCGCCGCCCAGTCGATTCGCCCCGCTGCGGTGGCGCCTCGCGTCTGCTGGGCGCGCGCCGGGGGCGCGAAGAAGCCGATGCCGAGTGCGAGCGCGCACAGCAGCCGGCCCATCCGTCCTTGCATCCCATCCTCCTCGCTAGTGAGTCGGTTGCCGGGGCGGCATCCGCGGTCGACCTGGCCGGGAACAACCGTGCCACGCGATGATTCTTCCAGCCGTCGATTGACGTATCAGCCATGGGAGTGCTAGCTTAGCCGCATGTCGGTGCACCCTGGCACGTCCCGCTGGCGGCTCCTGGCCGCCTGCTTTGCGCTGGTCGCGAATCTCGTCGCGGCCGGCGTGCCCGTGCTGCACGCGCTGGCGCACGACGCTCATTTCGCGAGCGCGGACCACCACGCCGACGCCGTCGACGATCATGGCGCCGAGCTTCACGACCGGGAAGCCGGCCACAATCACGACCGGGCGCACGCCGCGTCGCTCCACGACGAGTGCGTGGCGCTCAAGCGCGTCGCGGTGGATCTCGGCTTCCTCGCTCCCGTCCGGTTCGCCCTCCGCAGCGAAGCGGAGACGGACCGCGTCGTTCCGAGGCGACCCGTCCAGCGGCTCTCATCCCGAGCGCCACCCCTGGGCGACGCCGCTCGAGCCCCTCCCCTCGTCTGACCTCCCAGGGTGGCCGCGCTCCATGCGCTGGCCGGCCCGCCCCGCAGTTCCCGTAACCGACAACTGACGGAACTCATCGTCCCGGAAACACGCCGACCGGCGTGGCGTCCGCGTGCGTGCCTTCAGGGCCGTCCGCGAACGATCCCCGGGGGAGCGCGCACGTGCACCCACGCACGGGTACGTGCGCCGGGTCGTGGCGGCTTTTCGGGCCGCCATGAGGAGACAGACAACGTGCTACAAAGATTGATCATTCCAGCCTGCGTGCTGGCGCTTCTGCCCTGCTACGCGCCCGCGCTGGCGGCGCAGGATTCCTCGCCGGCCCCTCGTCGCGTGACGCTGCCGGAGGCACTTGCCGCGGCCGAGCGCGGCAGCCTGGACCTGCGCCTCGCCCGCGGCGCCGTGGACGCGGCCCAGGCCCGCGTGGTCACGGCCGGTACCCGCCCAAACCCCACCCTGTCACTCGACCGCGAGCAGCTCGGGGGCAACGGCGGGTACCACGAAACGGTGCTCTCCGTGGGGCAGACGCTGGATCTTTCCGGGCAGCGAGGTGCCCGGCGTGAAGCGGCGACTCGCGAGGTCGCGGCCGCCGAGGTGCGCCTGGAGGCGGAGCGGGCACGGGTACGGGCCGACGCGACCCGCGCTTACCTGCGCGCCGCCGCCGCAGAGGCACGGCTGCGCTCGCTCGGTGAGGCCGGTGGCCTGTTCCAGACCGCCGAGCGCGCGGGGCAGGCGCGCTTCCGAGAGGGCGACATCTCTGCCTACGAGCTGCAGCGCCTGCAGGTGGAGGCGGCGCGCTACGCCACGCTTTCCGCCGAGGCCGCTCTTGAGCTCCGCCAGGCCGGGCGCGAGCTGGCGTTTCTCCTCCGGCCGGACTCTGCGGCGCTCACCGATGCGGCGGTGCTTCCGGCGGACACGCTGGGCGCGGTCTCGCTCCGTGCCGCGGCGCTCCCGCCGGATAGCGCGCTGGCTCGTGCGCTACGGCGCCCCGACGTGCGCGCCGCCGAAGCTGATGTGGCGGCGGCACGCGCGGCGGTGGAGCTGCGCACCCGCGGGCGGCGCCCCAACCCGACCGTCACCGCTGGGCTCAAGGAGCAGGCGGGCGGCCAGGCGGGCGCCGTGCTCGGCGTATCCGTCCCGCTCCCCCTCTCCGACCGAAACCAGGGACCCATCGCGGAGGCACAGACTGCCGTCGCGCAGGCGGAGTCGCGCGTGGCGCTCGCCCGGCGCGCGGCAGAGGCAGAGGTCCGCCGAGCCCTGGAGCGTCGCATCTCGTTGGCCGAGCGCCTCACACTGCGTGAGGGGCTCCTTTCGCGCGCCCGTGCTCTTCTTGCGTCGGCGCGTGTTGCGTACGCGGAAGGGGAGACGAGCCTGCTGGAGCTGCTCGACGCGGCCGAGACCTTTCGCACAACGCGCGAGGGCGCCGACGCCCTTCTCGCCGAATACCTGACCAGCGTGGCCGACCTGGAACGCGCCACCGGAGGAATAGATCAATGACCGAGACGCTGTCCGCGCACCGGATTGCCGTGGCGCTCCTCTGCCTCATTCCGCTCGCCGCCTGCACTGGCGGCGCGGCGGAGGAAGAGGCGGAGCATCCGAGCGAGGTGGTCACCCAGTGGAACGGGTCCACCGAGCTGTTCCTGGAGTACCCGCACCCGGTGGCCGGCAAGGAGGTGGGGAACTGGGCGATCCACCTCACCGACATGGAGGACTTCAAGCCGATCACTTCCGGAATGCTCGTCGTCCGCTTCGTAAAGGACGGCCGGGTAATGGAGCAGTTCACGCTGCCGAAGCCGGCGCGCAACGGGATCTTCCTCCTGGACCCGGTGGTGCGCGAGGCAGGCACGTACCAGGTGCAGCTCGCCCTGCAGAGCCCGCAGGTCACCAGCACCCACACGCTCCCCGAGGTGCGGGTGTGGGCGGACGCGGGGCAGCTCCCGAAGCAGCCGGAGGAAGAGGCGGGCGGCGGGATTTCGTTCCTGAAGGAGCAGCAGTGGGTGATCGACTTTGCGGTCGAGCCCGCAGCCGAGCGCGAGGTCGCACGCTCCGTCTCCGCGGCGGCGGAGATCGTGCCGGCGGACGGGGCGCAGGTGCAGGTTTCTTCGCCTTCCAGCGGGATCGCGATGGCGGAGGCGAACCGGGGCGCACCCTCCGTGGGCACCCCGGTCCGCGCCGGGCAGGTGCTGGCGGTGCTCTCGCCCACTTCCGAGGAGGGGGGCTACGCCCGCATCCGCGAGAACGTGGAGCGCCTGCAGCGTGAGGCTGCACGAGCCCAGCGCCTGTTCAACGCGGGCGCGATCCCGGCCAAGCGGCTGGAGGAGGCGCGGCACGAGCTGGCGGTAGCGCGCGCCGAGGCGCGGGCGATGGGTGGCGGCCCGGACGCAGACTACCGCTACCGCGTGCGCGCGCCGATCTCCGGCTTCGTGACGGAGCGCGGCTTCATACCCGGGGGACGGGTGGAGGCCGGTGCGCCACTGTTCACCATCGTGAACCCGAGCACCGTCTGGCTGAAGGCAAACCTCCCCGCCGCGGCCGCGTCGGCGCTCCCGCGTGATGCGAAGCCCACCTTCACGGTGGAAGGCGACTCGCGGACCTACACGGCGGCGCGCCTGGTCTCCGTGGGGAGTGCGGTCGACCCACAGACCCGCACCGTGCCCGCGGTGTTCGCGGTGCCCAACCCGAACGGCGTCCTCAAGACGGGGCAGTTCGCCCGCGCTTCGATTCCCGCCGGCGGCAGCGCGCGCGGGGTGGCGATCCCCACCCGCGCGATCGTGGACGACGGCGGCATCCCCGTGGCGTACGTGCAGGTGAGCGGCGAGACCTTCGAGCGGCGCCGCCTGCGGGTGGGGGAGAGCGACGGGACGATGACGGAGGTGGTCGAGGGAATCAAGCCGGGCGAGATGGTGGTGACGACCGGCGCATACCAGGTACGCCTCGCCTCAATGTCCAACACGCCGATGTCTGGCGGCCACGCGCACTAAAGGGGGGCCGCCATGCTCAACGGACTGATCCGCTGGTCCATCCGCAACCGTCTGCTGGTCGCGGTCGCCTCCGTGCTGATTCTCGCGGCCGGTGCGTTCACCGCCGCTCGGATGCCAGTTGACGTGTTCCCAGACCTCACCGCGCCTACGGTGACGGTCCTCACCGAGGCGCACGGGATGGCGCCCGAGGAGGTGGAGACGCTGGTCACTTACCCGGTGGAGACGGCTGTGAACGGCTCCACGGGGGTGCGCCGCGTGCGCTCGGCGACCTCACAGGGCATCTCCATCGTCTTCGTGGAGTTCGACTGGGGGACCAACATCTTCCAGGCCCGCCAGATCGTCGCGGAGAAGCTCCAGCTCGTCGCCGCCACGCTCCCCGAGGGAGTGCCGCCGCCGATCCTGGCTCCGGTCTCCTCCATCATGGGCGAGATCATGATCGTGGGCGTGACCGGGGACCGGCGCGCCTCGCCTATGGACATCCGTGCGGTGGCGGACTGGACGGTGCGCCGGCGCCTCCTCGCCGTGGCGGGGGTGTCGCAGGTGATCCCGATCGGGGGCGAGGTCAAGCAGTACCAGGTGCTCGTCTCGCCGGACCGGATGCGCTCGTACGGCGTGACGCTCCCCGAGGTGCTCCGCGCGGCCGAGGGGGCCAACGTCAACGCCTCCGGCGGCGTGTTCATGGACCGGGGGCAGGAGTATGTGATCCGCGGGATCGGACGGGCGCAGAACCTAGCCGACATCGCGACCACCGTCGTGACAGTCCGTGCGGGTACCCCGGTGCTGATCCGTGACGTGGCCGAGGTGCGGGTGGGCGCTTCCGAGAAGCTCGGAGACGGCTCCATCAACGCGGCGCCCGCCGTGGTGATGTCGGTGGCCAAGCAGCCCAACACCAACACGCTGGAGCTGACGCGTCGCATCGACGCCACGCTAGACGAGATCCAGAAGACGCTCCCGCCGGGCGTCCGGGTGAACAAGGGCGTCTTCCGCCAGGCGAGCTTCATCCGCACGGCAGTGGACAACGTCATCGAGGCGCTCCGCGACGGGGCGATCCTCGTGGTCATCATCCTGTTCGTCTTCCTGTGGAGCGTGCGGACCACCTTCATCTCGGTGCTCGCGATCCCGCTCTCGCTCGCCGTGGCGGTGTTCGCGCTGAAGGCGCTGGGTATCTCCATCAACACGATGACGCTGGGCGGGATGGCGATCGCCATCGGCGCGCTGGTGGACGACGCCGTGATCGACGTGGAGAACGTCTTCAGACGCCTGCGCGAGAACCGCTTGAAGCCGGAGGAGGAGCGGCTTCCCGCCTTCGAGGTGATCTACCAGGCGTCGAAGGAGATCCGGGCCAGCATCACCACGGCCACCCTGATCATTTGTGTGGTCTTCGTGCCGCTCTTCTTCCTCACGGGGGTGGAAGGGCGGATGCTGCGGCCGCTGGGTATCGCCTACATCGTGTCCATCTTGGCCTCGTTGATGGTGGCGCTCACGCTTACCCCGGCGCTCTGCGCCTACCTCCTTCCGAACGCGAAGGAGACGGCGTCCGCCCACGAGAGCCGGGTGGTCACCTGGCTCAAGGCCCGCTACTCCGGCATTCTGCGCCCGGCGCTCCGTCGCCCGCGCACCCTGATCGGCGGTGCGGTGGCGGCCGTGGTGCTCGCCTTCGCCGCGGTGCCGTTCCTGGGGCGGGCGTTCCTTCCTGAGTTTCAGGAGGGATCGCTGGTCATCAGCGCGCTCACGGTGCCCGGCACCTCGCTGGAGGAGTCGAACTCCCTCGGCCGTCGCATCGAGCAGATCCTGCTGGAGCACCCCGCGGTGCGGGAGACCGCCCGTCGCACGGGACGCGCGGAGCTGGACGAGCACGCACAGGGGGTGAACGCGGCCGAGATCGACGTGCGGCTGGACCTCTCTGAGCACGAGCTGGAGGAGACGGTGGACGAGTTGCGGCAGAAGCTGGCGATGGTACCGGGCACGGAGATCACCATCGGCCAGCCGCTGGGCCACCGAATCGACCACATGCTCTCCGGCACGCGCGCCAGCATCGCCATCAAGCTATTCGGGCCCGACCTGTACGAGCTGCGCCGCCTCGGTGACGAGATCAAGACTGCGGCGCAGGGCGTGGAAGGAACCGCAGATGTCGCCGTGGAGCAGCAGGCGGACGTGCCGCAGGCGCGGATTGCGATGGACCGGGCGGCGATGGCGCGCTACGGAGTCACGCCGGAGTACCTGGCCGAGGCCATCGACGTGGCATTCGCAGGCGAGGTGGCAAGCCAAGTTCTGGAAGGGCAGCAGAGCTACGACCTGATCGTACGCTTCGACGAGGCGTCGCGCGGCAGCCTGGAGCGAATCGCCAACGCCCGCTTCGACACGCCCGTGGGGGTGCAAGTGCCGCTCTCCGCGCTGGCGCACGTGCGGAACGACCGCGGACCGAATGGGATCAGCCGCGAGAACGTGCAGCGGAAGATCGTGGTGCAGTCCAACGTGAGCGGGCGCGACGTGGGGAGCGTGGTGGAGGACATCCAGGAGCGCGTGGCGGCGCAGGTGAAGCTCCCGGCCGGGTACTCCATCGAGTACGGCGGCCAGTTCGAGTCCGCGGGAGAGGCGACGCGCACCATCGGCCTGCTATCGCTGGTCTCGCTCGCGGCCGTCTTCCTCCTCCTCTTCCTGGAGTTCGGGTCGGTGCGCCAGGCGATGCTCGTCATGGTGAACCTTCCGCTGGCACTCGTGGGCGGCGTGTTCGCGGTGGTGATCTCGGGCGGCGTGCTGAACGTGGCCACTCTGGTGGGCTTCATCACCCTATTCGGCATCGCCGTGCGGAACGGGATCCTGCTTGTGTCGCACTACAACCACCTGCTGGCGGAGGGGGTGCCGCTGGACGAGGCGGTCTTCCGCGGCTCGCTGGAGCGGCTCAACCCGGTGCTGATGACGGCGCTCTCCGCGGGGCTGGCGCTGGTGCCGCTGGCGCTCGCGGGCGGCGAGCCGGGGAACGAGATTCAGAGCCCGATGGCGATCGTCGTGCTGGGCGGGCTGCTCAGCGCGGTGCTGCTCAACATGCTCGTCGTCCCGGCGCTCTATCTGCGCTATGGGGCCGAGGTGCCGCGAAGCGAAACGCCAGACGGGCGCGAGTCCTGGGCGGCGCGCGTTCTCGACACCGTCCACGCCGCGTAAGGGGAGGCCGCGATGGCTCACCGGGAGTTCACCGATGCGGGCGGAACCGTCTGGCAGGCGTGGGACGTGGTCCCCTCCTTCACCGAGCCACAAGTCAAAGAGCTGTACGCGCCGGGTCTCGAGAGCGGCCGGCTCTGCTTCGAGTGCGGCGAGGAGAAGCGGCGCCTCGTTCCGGCGCCGCACGGATGGGCTGACTGCGCCGATGCGGAGTTCGAGGCGCACCTCGCCCGCGCGGAGGTCGTGTCGCGACGCACGACCGGGCCGGCACCCTCGTGAGCGTCAAGAGGGACGGGCCCGGCCACCGGACCCTCCGTCTGGCGCTGCTCTGGTTCGCGCTCGTCATCGCGTGCGCCGGGCTCGCGCGGCACCTGCTGATACTCGAATCCCGCATCCAGTGGGAGCAGGAGGTCCGGAGCGGCGTCGGCGAAGACATGGCTGTGTACGAGGTCCGGGACCCCGTCGCATGGGCAGGGCACCAGCGCCGGGTCGATGCGCGAATCGCCGCACTGCGGAGCGAGCAGGGCCTGACCCGCGCACTGTTCTTCGGGGTGGCGGTGATCGGATTGGGTGTGACGATGTGGCTCTTCTGGCCGCAGGGCGCACAACGGACGCGAACGGGCAAGGCGCAGTCGAGGTGATTCACCTGAGCCCGCGAACGGATGGGTCAACGGGGCACATCCTTCCTGGGCTTTTCAGATGGAGAGGAGATCCTGATGAGAATGGCAGTGATCAATCGACTGGGCACTCCACGCAGGCGGCTGCTGTTGCTGGTCGTGGTGGCGGGCCTGGTGGCGCTCGTCGGCGCACCCGCGGACGCATTCGCGCACGGCGTCGCCGCGGGGGACAAGGGCTACATCCAGGAGATCTCCGGGGTCATGCTGGTGCCGTTCGCCTACTTGGGCGCCAAGCACATGGTAACCGGGTACGACCACCTGCTCTTCCTGCTGGGCGTCATCTTCTTCCTGTACCGGCTCAAAGACATCGGCGTCTACGTCTCGCTCTTCGCCATCGGCCACTCGACCACGCTCCTCGTGGGCGTGCTGACGGGCGTGAGCGTGAGCGCGTACCTGATCGACGCGATCATCGGCCTGTCGGTGGTCTACAAGGCGCTCGACAACTTGGGCGCCTTCCAGCGGTGGTTCGGCTTCCAGCCCAACACCAAGGTGGCGACGCTGGTCTTCGGCCTGTTCCACGGCTTCGGGCTGGCGACCAAGATCATCGAGTACCAGATCTCGCCGGATGGGCTGATCCCCAACCTGATCGCCTTCAACGTCGGCGTGGAGATCGGACAGCTCCTGGCGCTCAGCGCCATTCTGATCGCGATGAGCTACTGGCGGCGCACCCGTAGCTTCGCGAAGCACGCGTACACCGGCAACGTCGTGGTGATGTCCGCTGGATTCCTGCTGATGGGCTACCAGCTCGCCGGCTACTTCGTCTCCCACAACGGTTAACGTCGATGCACAACGTGAACACACCTCCTAAGAGCGAGCTTCCGTCGTCCCGCGCGCTCCTCCGCTCGACCGCGGTCGCGGCGGGGGTGGCCCTTCTCCTCCTGATTACGGTGGTGCTCCCTGCCGAGTACGCCATCGACCCGACCGGCGTCGGCCGCGTGCTGGGGCTCACCGAAATGGGCGAGATCAAGATGGCGCTCGCGGCCGAGGCGGAAGCCGATGCGGCGGCGGATGCCGCTGCGAAGGAATCGCCCGCAGCAGCGGCCGCCCCGGCCGCAGCCGTGGCCACAGCGCCTGCCACCGCACCCGCCACTCCCGTTCCCCCGCCGACCACAGCGACGGCCAACTCAACGCTCGCCTCGGACGTTACCCGGGTAGCACTGCAGCCAGGGCAGGGGCGCGAGATCAAGGTGGCGATGCGCGAGGGAGCTCGCGTCACGTACGAGTGGACCGTGGAGGGGGGCGTGGTGAACTCTGACACCCACGCGGATAAGCCGGGAACCCCGTATCACGGCTACGCTAAAGGCAGAAACCAGGCGGGCGACAAGGGGGTGCTGGTCGCCGCGTTCGACGGACGGCACGGGTGGTTCTGGCGCAACCGTGGACGTCAGACCGTCACCGTGGTGCTACACACAAGCGGCGACTACCAAGACCTGAAGGAGGTGAAGTGAGCCCTGTGGCAAAGCGTCCCTCCCTGTGCGGTCCCCGGGGGTTGACATCCCGAGCGGTGAACGAGCCGGCGACGGCACACCGGGGGCGCGCCGGGAACTGAAAGCGCCGTAGTAAGTTGGAGCTGCACCCTTGCGCGTTCGGCAGCAACGCTTAAAATTTATTGCACATTACGACGTGGTGCTTAAAGGTTCATGAACTTGAGCGGAGGGTAGGCGAATGCAGGAACCGCAGGTCCCGCTGATCGAGCTCTTCCTCCGCTACTTCAAGCGTCAGGTCCTCGAGGACCTCTACCGCGCTGTCGCGGATACCTATCCGCGCACGGCGGAGCAGATTCGCACTCTGTGGCCGGGCGACGAGGGCATCGAGCTCCGCCCCCACATTCAGCGCGCGACGGTGATACAGAGCGTGATGGCCGTTGGCGAGAAGCACCGCGTCAACGGCGTCGTACCGAAGTACGTCGTCAACGCTTCGAAGACGTCCAAGAACGCGATCCTGATTGGGGGAAGCGGCTCGCTCACCCCGCATTACATCCCGGCGAAGGACAGCGCCGTCCGCGACGCGGCGCACCGGCGCATCCTGTGCAGCCCCAACATCCTGGACCTTTTCACCCTGGAGAAGGTACGGGACAACACCCCCCTTCATGCGTACCTTGTGCACGGCTGCGACGGGATCCCGGCGTGGCTTCGTGTGCGGCAGGAGGCGCCCGATTTCGTGTACGTCCGCTTCCCGATCGTAGGGGAAGGGGTCTACGCGGCACAGTCTCTTGACCTGATCGAGATGTTCCCCAATGTGCTCGGCCGCAAACAGTCGACCGCGGTGGACCACGTGATCAACGTGGAAGACGAGGCCCTCCCGAAGATGCTCCCCGACCAGGGCACCGGCGACGCAGGATGAGCAGCGCCGCGCCGAAGTTCGTCGGACAGCGCCTCCGGCAGGTTCGCGAGGCACGCCAGCTCACTGGCGTGGCCCTGGCCGAGTTGGTCGGGGTCACGTCCGCGTCCATTACTCAGTACGAGGGTGGCAAGCAGCGCCCCGCGCCGGAGACCCTCCAGCGCTTGGCCACGGTGCTCAACGTCGAGCCCGACTTCTTTGCGCGTCCGATGCCGGCGGAGGAACCCGCCTCAGCGATCTTCTGGCGGTCCGCCGCCAGTGCGACGGCGATGGCCCGCAAGCGCGCCCACAGCCGGTACGACTGGCTGCGCGAGATCGTCGACTACCTTCGCACCTTCATGGAGCTGCCGCGGGTGCGCTTCCCCGCCGCAGTCGCCAGCCCCGATCCGTCGGCGCTGTCGCTGGAGGAAGTGGAGCGCCGCGCCGGCGAGGCGC
>DASWNZ010000205.1:0-19858 GCA_036398975.1 Longimicrobium sp. | reverse complement strand
CCGCTTCTACGCGGCCATGAGCCACGAGCTGCGCACCCCCATCAACGCCGTGATGGGCTACACCGACCTGCTGGAGATGGGGATCGCGGGGCCGCTCACCGATGCGCAGCGGGCCCACCTGGACCGGATCAAGGCGAGCAGCCAGCACCTGCTCTCGCTGGTCAACGAGATCCTGGACCTGGCCAAGGTGGAGTCCGGCCAGCTGCGCGTGGTGCGCGAGCGTTCGACGCTGGCCGTGGCGCTGGACGGCGCGCTCGGGCTCGTGCTGCCGCAGGCGTCGCGCGCGGGGGTCGCCGTACGGAACGAGGTGGACCCGGACACGGACGCCGCGTACTGGGGCGACCCCGAGCGCGTGCAGCAGATCCTGGCGAACCTGCTCACCAACGCCATCAAGTTCACCCCGCGCGGCGGCGGCGTGCGGGTGTCGTGCGGCGTCACGGACCGGCCGGACCCCGGCGTCCAGGCGCGCGGCTCCGGAAGCTGGCTGCGCGTGCAGGTGGAGGACAGCGGGATCGGGATCGCGCCGGAGCACCAGGAGGAGATCTTCCAGCCGTTCTTCCAGGTGGATGGCGGCTACACGCGGGAGAGCGGCGGCACGGGGCTGGGGCTCTCCATCAGCCGCCGGCTGGCCCGCCTGATGGGGGGCGACGTCACCCTCCAGAGCCGCACGGGCCAGGGCTCCTGCTTCACACTCTGGCTCCCCGCGGACTCGGAGCCGGCGGCCGGAGAGGAGCGCCCGCGCGCCGCCCCCGCCGCCCCTCCCGCGGTCCCGCGCCTCGCCGAGGTCGGGCGCATGCTGGCGCGCCGCGCAGACGACATCGCGGAGGAATGGGGCGCCCGGCTGCGCGCCGATCCCGCCCTCTCCGCGGCCCACGACCTGGACCGCGCCCAGCTGGAGGACCACATGGCCACCGCGCTGATGGAGGCCGGGCTGGCCCTGCTGGCGCTGGGCGAGGGCGGCGGCGAGCTCGCCCTGCTGCGCGACGGCACGGACATCCAGCGCGTCGTCTTCGACCGGCACGGGCGGCAGCGGTCGCGGCTGGGCTGGTCGCGCGCCGCGCTCCACCGCGAGTACCAGATCCTGCGCGAGCTGGTGGAGGCGACGCTGCGCACGTGCCTCCCGCCGCACGAGGAGGGGACGGTGGACGACACGATGGCCGTCCTGCGCCAGCTGCTGGAGCAGGCGGAGCGGATCAGCCTGGACGGCTGGCAGAAGGCGGAGCACCTCGTACTCAGCGGCATCAAGGAGAGCCGCGGGCGGGGGTGATACCGGCAGGTGCGGCATGGTCCGTGCTTGTGGCGGCGCCCGAAGCTTCCTTGGAGTCTTCTTTTGCGGAGATGAAGCCATGTACTCAGTTGCGAAGCGTACGATGGGCTGGGCGAGGCTCGGCGTCCTGGCGTTCGTCCTCTGCGGCGCGGCGGTGATCCGCGTGGACGCGCAGGATACGGCGGTGACGACGACCACCACCGAGACCGAGCGCGAAGGCAACGGGTTCCCGTGGGGGCTGCTGGGCCTCCTCGGCCTGCTGGGGCTCCTGGGCCGCCGCAAGACGGAGGAGGTGCATACCCACCGCGAGCCGGTCCGCCCCGTGGAGACGCACCGCCCCGCCACCGCGGCCCCCACCGCCGAGCGCACGGTCTACCGCCCGGACGAGACGGGCGGCGTCGGCGGCCAGGGTGGAACCACGGGTGGCTCGACGGGTGGCTCGGGTGGAACGACGGGTGGACTGGGTGGCCCGGGCGGAACCACGGGTGGCCCCGGCGGAACCTCCGGCGGCACCCGCCTCTGAGCGCCTGAAGGCGAGGCAGCGAAACGCGAGCCCCCACGCGAAAGCGGCGGGGGCTCGCGGCGTTTAGGGCCCCCTCCCCCCGGCCCCCTCCCCCGCCTGCGGGGGCGCAGGGCGGGTGAGGGGGAGAACTCCGTGTGCCCTCACCCCCGGCTCGTTACACTCGCCTGCCCCCTCTCCCGATAACAGGAGAGGGCTGCGCCCTCCTGTCATCGTGAGAGGGGGCTGGAAATGCGTGCGTCGCGCAATGCCTCGTAGGGGCGCGATTCATCGCGCCCGTGTTCGACGCTGCGCGGCCGCGCGCTTTAACGCACCGATGCCGTAGGGGCAGACCTGCGTGTCTGCCCACCCCCGCCGCCACCGTAATCGCCGCAACGCCACACCATCGTCTGTAGGGGCCGCCCCGCGTGGCTGCCCGTGCCCGCCCCCGCTCCGTCCTCCGCGATCATCGCCACCCACGCCCGCCCGTCTCTCTCTGCGTCTCCGCGCCTCCGCGTGAGACCGCTGTTACCGATCTTCGGGCCGCAACCACCGTCGCAGGAACGCCAGGGTAGTGCAGGTGGAAACGCGGAAACTGGCGCTCATCCCGAACTCGTCGATGCTGTGCCCGATCCCGGGAAGCTCGATCAGCGTCACGGGCACGCCCGCGGCGCGCAGGGTGTCGCGCATGGAGCGGGACTGCCGCAGCGGAACGACGCCGTCCGACGTGCCGTGGACCAGGAGGAACGGGGGCGCGCCAGCCTTCACGTGCACCGCGGGCGATGCGAGAAGCGCGCGCTCCATCACAGCCTCAGGAGGCGCGCCCAGGAAGTTCTCCACCATCCCGCGCTGGCTGGGGTCCAGCGCGCCCGCCGTGCGGATGTCCTGCGGCCCCGCCAGCGCTACCACCGCGCTCACCGCAGGCGACACGTCGCGGATGGGGCAGGCGCCATCCAGCCCCGGCACGTCCGCAGCCGTGCCGAGCATCGCCGCCAGGTGCGCCCCCGCCGAGTGCCCCAGCGCCCCGATCCGCGCCGGGTCGATGCGGTACCTGCCCGCATTGGAGCGGAGAAAGCGGACCGCGCAGCGCACGTCCTCCACCGCCGCGGGGAAGAGGTTGCGAGGCGCGCTCGCCAGCCGGTAGTTGATCGATGCGGCCGCGTATCCCTGCGCTACGAGCACGCGCATCGCGTAGTGGTACGCGCTCTTGTCCCCGCCGCTCCACCCGCCGCCGTGGATGAGCACCACCAGCGGGTACGGCCCCTCTCCCGCCGGCCAGGCGACGTCCATGCGCTGCGGTTGGCCATCCATGACCGCGTAGGTGACGTCGCGGGCCGTGCGGATGTCCGCGGCGGTCGGCGCGGGAACGGTGCAGTCGCGCGCCACCGCCACCGACTCGCCGCCGGCGCTACCGGAAGGCGCGGGCACCGGAGATCCGGAGCAGGCGGCGGCCATGGTCAGGGCCAGAGCGCATCTCTTTCTCAGAACGCCTCATTCGATTCGCATGGAGGGGGCGGAGGCACACACGAAAACGGCCGGAGCACCGAGCGTGCCCGGCCGGGAATGCCGCCTTCCATCCACGCCTCCGTGTCACTGCACCGGACTTGATTACACCGCGCCCACCAACATCGCCCGCCCCAGACCCACCGCGGCCCCGCCAAGCACCAGCCACGCGGAGTTGACCCGGTAGCGGATCAGGAGCACCGCGCTCGCCAGCGCCAGCGCGATGGTCAGCGGGTCGACGAGGGCGGTGCGCGCGAGCTGGATCGTGACCACCGCCATCAGCGCCAGCGACGCGACGTTCACCCCATCGAGCGCCGCGCCCGCCGTCGGTGAGGAGCGGATGCGCCGCACCAGCGGCCCGCTCGCCGCCACGAAGACGAACGCGGGAAGGAAGATGGCGACCGTCGCCACCACCGCGCCGGGGACGCCTGCCAGGATGTATCCGATGAAAGTGGCCGTCGTGAAGACCGGCCCGGGGGTGACCTGTCCAATGGCGACCGCATCGAGAAGCTGGCGCTCCGTCAGCCATCCGAGCCGCTCCACGAGGTCCGCGCGCAGGAAGGCGACGAGCACGTACCCGCTCCCGAACAGCACCGCGCCGATCTTGAGGAACACTCCAAAGATCGCCCCCAGCGACGCCGGAGCCACGCCCGCGCCCGCCACCGCTCCGGCCGGCCACACCAGCGCGATGCCCGCCGCGCGCAAGCCATCCGATGCGGCTCGCCTCCCAGCCGCGCACGCGACAGCCGCCATCGCCAGGACGAGCAGCTCGTTCACCCCGAGGCCGAACAGGAGCGCGGCCGCCGCCCCGACGATCCAGAGCGCGCGGCTCTTGAGCGCCGTGCGCCCGAGCCCCGCGACCGCCTGGAGGATCACGGCGATGACGACCGGCTTGACGCCGTACAGGAGCCCGGCCCCCTGCGGCAGCGTCCCGAAGCGCACGTACGCCCACGCCAGCGCCCCGACGATGATCGCCGCCGGAACGATGAAGGCCGCCCCCGCCACGGCGAGGCCGGCCCAGCCGCGCCGCTCGCGTCCCACGTGCATCGCCAGCTCGGTGGAGTTGGGGCCGGGGATCAGGTTCGTCGCGCCGAGGTAGTCGAGGAAGTCCTCGCGCGTGAGCCACCCGCGCCGCCGCACCACCTCGTCCTCCATCATCGCCACGTGCGCCGCCGGCCCGCCGAACGCCGTCGTGCCGAGCTTCACGAAGAGCAGCGCGAGCGCGGCGAGCGAGGTTCGGGTGGTGGGATCGGGCATGTGGGTGGGGGTGGCGAGTGAACTCGCGGCAACAACAGCACAAAGTCCGCCTCCGCGGACTCCGGGTCGGATGCCGCGTTCTCGAGACGGCTTTAGCCGTCTTCCCGTGGTTCCAGCCGGGGGATTTATCCCGCGGTGTTCAGGCGCCCCATCACAACCCTGCGGGCGCCGCCGTCGCGACCAGCACGGCGGTGGCGAGCAGCACCAGCACGCCGGCCGCGATCTCGACCGTCGCGGAGCGGCGCAGGCGGACAGCGCCGGCCTCGTCGCCGAGGGCGGGGCGGAGACGACGCCAGTTGTACGCCCCGGTGCCGAAGACGGTGGCGAGGAGCGCGAGCTTGATCAGGAGCGTGCGGCCGTAGTCCGTCTGCCAGAGCGCGGAGGGAGCGCCCACGTGGAGCCAGGTGGCGAACAACCCGGTGACGGTGAGCGCCGCCGCGCAGACCAGCGCCACCGGCGAGAACGCGTTCACCAGCGCGGCGACGGCGGGGCCGCGCTCCTCCTTCGGCAGGCGCATGGCGGCGGGGACGCCCGCGGCCACCAGCAGGAAGAGCCCGCCGACCCACCCGCCCGCCCCCAGCACGTGCACCGCATCGGCCACGATCGCCAACCCGCTGAGCCGCGGGACCGCCGACGCGTGACCGGACAGGGCGGGGGCGACGGCGAGCGCCAGTCCTCCCAGCGCCGCGAGCGTCCATCCCGCCCCTTTCCGCCGCGCGACGACGAACCCCGCGAGCGCGATGACCGTCCCCACCGCCTGGATGATCCACCCCCAGCCCCACGTGGTGCGCGCCAGCATCGTAGTGACGAGGCCGGCATCCACGGCGCCCGCGGGACCGTGCATGGCGTACGACTGCGCGTACAGGCGCAGCACCGCCGCCAGCGCGACGAGCGCCGCCGAAGCCAGCCCGATCCCCGCCGCGCGCGCCGCCGCGGGTGCCGCCAGCGCACTTGCGCCCAGACGCGAGGCGGCCGGGAGCACCACCAGGCGCAACGCGAGCGCACCGAGCACGCCGAGCAGCCCGACGTACGTGAGCCAGCGCACCACCACGTACAGCGGCGACTCCGCGTCGAAGCCGGGGCCGCTGGGAAAGGTGGCGGCGTTGTGATGCGTCTCGTCCGGGTCCGCCGGCGGAGGGGGCTGGTCCGCTGGAGCCAGGCTGGGCGGCGGCGCGAGCCCTTCGGCGCCGGGGGCGATCACGAACGAATACCTGCCTCGCACCGGATGCCCATCCGCGCCCGCGATCTGCCAGGCGACGGTGTACTCGCCTGCCTGCAGCGCGCCCCCGATAGCGGCCACCAGGACGCGCGGCGAGTCGAGGGCGAGCGTGCCCAGCCGGATCTCCGCGCTGTCCGGCCCGATGAGCTGGATGCGCGCCACCGCCAGCTCGACGTTCTCGTTGAAGGTGAGCCGGATCTCGCGCGGCACCGTGCCCAGGTGCGCGCCGCTGGCGGGCTGGGCACGCCGCAGCGCGCCGTGGGCGAGCGCGAGCTCAGGGACGGCCAGCGCCAGGAGGAGTAGGGCGGCGCGGAACAGCCATCGTCGCCAGCAGGCGTGCTTGGCGGGGGCCATGCTTCGGCGGTGTTCGAGGGGGGGCATGGGATGCGTCGACCGGGGAATACTACTCGGCGGGTGCCCGTTGCGTCGAGAGGGGGTGCCGGGCGCCGGCACCCCCTCTCGGCTCAGGGCTGCTTGGTGACGACGCGCCGAACCCCGGGATCTTCCCAGGCTTCGCGGAGCGCCGGGTCTTCGCGGATCTCCTGCTGCACCGCCGGGTCGCGGACCAGCTCGCCGACCAGCGTCAGCAGCTTGTCCGTGGCGCGATCCTCCGCCGGCTGCTTGGGGGCTGCAGTGCCGTGGCCCATCGCCGCATGGCTTGAGTTCGCGGATGCCGGCTGCGCGGCGGTCGTGGTGCCGTGGCCCATGGCTGCGTGGCTGGACGCGGCGGGCCGACTGCTCGCGTTACCCGCCGTGCCACTGTGCTCAGAGTGCTCCGTCGTACCCACGGCGGCGCGGCCGGACCTCGTGTGCGAGCCGGAGTGATCTGCGGACCCGGCCGCGGTGTGCCCCGCGCGCGAGTGACCCGTCGCCTGCGCGCCTCTCGTCGATGCGCCCCCATGCTGGCTTCCGGCGTGCGCCTGCCCGCCCGTCGCGCCGTGGTTCGTTCCGGCGTGCGACTGCGTACCGCCGGCACCTTCGTGGCTCGCGGCCGTGTGCGCCGGCGCGGAGTGATCCATCCCGGCGTGCGAGGCCGCACCGTGCTGCGTGCCGGCGTGTGCCGAGCCCGTGTCGACCGAGGTGCCGTCGATGGCCATCGCGTGCATGTCGTGGCTGGCCGCGGCGGGCGCGGCGGCGGCGACGGTGTCGCGCGCCGGTTTGGCCGCCTGGTCCTCGCCCGGCGAGCCGGAACACGCCGCGAGCGCGAGCGCCGCGATGGCGATGCTCAACTTTCCGTGCATCCAACAACTCCTCGGGTCGTCGCTGGGACGCCCGCTCAATGGTTGTGCTGCGGCGTCGCGGGGGCGGCTGGCCGCATCCCTTGCCGGCGGCGAAGCTCGGCCAGGCGGCGCTGGACCTCCGGGTCGCTCCAGAGACGGTGAAGCCGGGGATCGGAGTGCACCCGCGCCTGGACCTGCGGATCGGCGAGGAGGCGCACCGCGAAGTCGATCGCCTGCGCGCTGTCCGACGCCGCGCTCTCGTTCGCGACGCGGCTCGTCGTGCCGTGCATCTGCTGAACCAGACGGTGCAGCGCGGTGTCGGCCTCGAGGCGCTGGCGGATGATCGGGTCGGCCATCAGGCGCTCGTGCAGCTCCGTCATCTGCACGCTCGCGGATGCGGGGGCGCCCTGCGCGGGCTGCATCCCCGACATCGCGGAGTGCTCCTGCGCCTGGCCGGCCGCCGGCGGAGCGCCCCCGTGCGCGGCGTGGCTCGTCTGGCCCGCCGCGCCGTGGTTCGTCCCCGTGTGCGCCATGACGGCGCCGCGCGGCAGCGTGGGCGCGGGGAAGTCGGGAAGGAAGCCGACCGCCGGGCCGCCCATGTTCTGGATGCCCATCATCGTCCCCATCTCGCGCCACTCCTGCACCGTCATCAGGAACGACGTGTCGTCGCGGTAGTGCGCGGCGGCGCGCAGGATCTCCTCGCGCTTCTTGGCCCGCGGCACCCGGGGCGACGCCAGGATGTCGGAGATGACGTCGTGCATCCCGTGCAGGTTGTCGAAGACGATCGCCGCCTCCGGGTAGCGGGCCGCGAAGGTGGGGGCGATCGTGGCCGTCATCGGCATCACGCGCGGCATGTGCTCCGGCGCGTTCTCCAGCATCTGGCGGAAGCGCGCCACCGTCGCCGTCACCCCCGCCTGCCGCGCCTCGGGCGAGCGGCCCGTCATCAGCGGCTCGTAGAGGCCCACCTGGAGCCAGTGGTAGCCCCAGATCAGCCCGTTGAACTTCGGATACGCCTCCCGGAACGCCGTCGCGTAGTACTGCCCCTCCATCAGCTCCATCGACTTGGGAAGGGAGCTGAAGGCGAGGTCCGGGCGCGACTTGTAGTAGCGCATCACCGCCGCCACCTCGCGATCCTTTTCCGCCTGGCCCAGCCGCTCGTCGCCCAGGATGTCGTAGATCTGGCGGTGGAGGATGTGCGCCCACTCGAACATCATCTTCGCTTCGGGCGCGAGCTTGGCGTACTCCACCTCGATCGCGGCCTCCTCCACGGGAAGCCGCGGCGGAGCAACCAGGAGCTTGCGCGTGATGTAGTCGAACTCCTTCACCTCCAGCTCGCTGACGGGCGCGCCGGGACGCGTCAACAGCTTCTCGTACAGGATGGCGTGCCCGTAGTCGAAGGCGTTGAAGAGCCGGTCCGCGCCCGGGTAGTTGCGGCGGAAGACCCAGTTGTGGCTCGCCGGCATGTAGAACTGCTCGTGCACCCGTGCCCACTGCGCGTGCGCGGGCTCGGCCACCATCCCCAGCCCCACCGCCAGCGCCGCGGCGCCCAGCACGCGGCGGGCGCGATCTCCTCTATCCATCAATCCTCCGATACTCATCGTCAGAATAAGCCACTCACCGCCCCGGCAGCAGCGTGCGCAGGGCGAATGCATGCGCCACGCCCACGGTGAAGCTCCACCCCTGCTCATCGCCCGCGAAGCGCCGGCCGATGCCCAGGTCCACGTTGAACTGCGGGCTCGTCTGGTACCGGAGCCCCGCCTCCGCCGTCCAGGCCAGGTTCTCGTCGGGGTCCAGCGCCTGCTCCGCGAACAGGTCCGCCGTCACCAGGATCGAGCGGATGGGAAAGGTGCGGTCCACCGCGATCCCCGCCATCCAGCGTAAAGCCTCGCCCACCTCGCCGGCATCCGGCCCCAGCGTGTACTCCGCGTTGGCGTGGAAGCGCGCGCGCGAAAAGGTGCGCGTGGCGATCCCTTTGAGCGTGGGATACGCCCGGGCCGGTCCCAGCCCGCCCACGGGGAGCAGCACGTCAGCCGCGACGGCGAGCGCGGGGAGCGTCCGCGTCTCGTTGTTCAGGTTGTAGAGCGCGGAGAACTCGATCCCCGCCAGCCCCGACGCCTTGCCGCCCGCCCCTGCATCGACGTGCGCCAGCGGGAACGCCAGCTCCAGCTGCGTCCGCGGAAGCACGCCCCACGCCACCTCCGGCGCGACCTCCCAGTTGTAGACGCCCCCCGCCGCGCGCTCCAGCCGCAGGGGCGCGATCTGCAGCTCGAACGCGTGCCGCTCCACGGGATATGCATCCTCCACCCGCACGGGGCGGCCCTTGTCCGTGTTGTAGTAGTCCGTCTGCGCCGCCGCCGGCCCCCCGACCGCCACCGCCAGCGCCGCCGCCACGCCGATCCTGTACCCTGCACTCGCGCTATCGATCATCAGCCGCTCATCCTCCACGTCTATCCTGGCCGGGTTGCATCCCGACACGCCCTCGCGCAAACGATGTTTTTACAGAGGGTAAAACGCACTCGCAAGTTTCGACCCCGTGCTGCACGAGACTCATGGCGCCGCGGTCAGGAACCGGCTGCTCATCCACCCGATCCGATCCGTGAGCACGGGAGAATCGGGCTCGTCTCTGATCTGCGCCTCGGTGGGAGGCGTCCGGCCGTCCATCCTGACGAACCACCAGACTCGCCCCGTTGCGTCCCGGCGCTCCGCGTAGGCGGTGCCACGCGCGCCCTTTGTGTACACGGCCATCGCATTGCCGCGGCCACCCCAGTTGGGCCATACGTCGGTGGTATCGATTCTTGGTGCCGCGCGCAGCAGGTAACCGTCCTGGGTCACGGTGAATCTCCGTGCAGGGCCCGTGAACTGCTTCGGGACGTCGAGCTCCTGCCTTCCCAGGATGGTCCGGTAATGCTCGTACTCCACCTTGCCGCCGGCGAGAACCGGCCGATAAAAGGATACAGACCACAGCTCTTCGCTGCAGCAGCCCACGTGCTCGATGAGCAGAGACGGCGGATCGCCCGGCCGCGCCTTCCAGAGTCGCTTGACGGACCCGTGTTGCTCCATCACCTGGACCGCCCGTCCCCCGATCACCTGGTACATCTTGAGGCGTGTTCCCTCCATGGCGGAGAGCTGCCCGTCAGCGTTGATCTCGAACCACCCGCCGTCGTAGATCACGTCCGCCACCCCGTCGCCGCTGAAGTCGACGAAGTGGAAGTCCTCGGCGCGCTCGCCCATCGGATCCTGTCCGTCCTCGCCGGCCGCGGCGCTCTCGCGGCGGTTCGGTGTGATGCCCAGCTCCCGAAGGCGTGCGAAGCGGTCCGCGGGCGGCTGCGTCTCCCACCCCTCCCAGCGCATGCGCCCCAGGTTGAGGTACTGCCGCGGGTCGGCAACCTCCGGCGGATCTGCATCCTTGGATGCCGCTGCCGGAGTTGCGGACTGCTTGGCAGGCGCGACGGTGCCGACTTTGACATCGGAGGGCCGATTTGCCGCGTCGTTGCAGGCCAACATTAATACCGTGCCGGCTAGCAGCAGCATCCGTTGAAAGCTCATTTCTCCGATCCTTCGATCGAATGTACCCGGCCAAATCCGCGAGGCTGCCTGCAAGCGCGCTCGGCACGTCACCGCGAACCTCTCAGAACGCGCCGTAGATCCTTCGCTCCGCGCTAGAGATACGCGCACGGGCGAGATCGCGAGGCGCGTCGCTCAGGATGACAAAATGCGCGATTTGTCGAGACGGCTTCAGCCGTCTTCGCGTCGTTCCAGCCGGGGGCTTCAGCCCCCGGCGCCCCGTCCCCGGCGTACATCGCAACACGATGCATCCATCTCCGGTATATCCACTCGCGATCTACCTCCCAGCCATCCGAGCCACATCCGCGCCCGCGGTTTCGGCCAGGCGGCGCTGAATGAGGCGGGCCAGCGCGGCGAGCTGCTCCGGGTCCTGGTCGGCAAGGATGTCCACGAACGAGGCCGTCACCGCTTCGGGGCCGAACGACAGGACGCCTTCCATCAGCCGGCGCGACGCCTGGGCGCGGAAGTCGGCTTCGCTGAGGCAGGCGTCGTAGTGGAGGAGCTCGTCGCGCTTGGCACGGCGGAGGAGGCCCTTCTCCACCAGCTTGTTGAGGACGGTGATGACGGTGTGGATCGTCACGCTGTGCTCGCGCGCGATTCGTTCGTGCACCGCGCGCGCGGGCACCGGCCGCCCGATGTCCCAGACGGCCTGCATCACGCGCGCTTCGAGGTCGCCCAGCACCTTGGCCAAGCCCGTGGCGGAAAGGCGCACCGTGTCGTGGATGCGGAGCGCTTCCGGAGTGTCGCCGTGGATCATCGCGAGCCTCGCGGGGAGGGAGCCGGCAGTGGCCACTTCCATGATACGAGGGGTTTTATCCTGCGTAAAGGGCTACAGATCCAGCCGCACGCCCGCGTTGATGACCCGCCCCTCCAGCGGCGCCCACACGTCCGTCGTCCAGCGCCCCTCGGCGGAGCGCGCGGGAAGCACCAGCGGGTCGTAGCGCGTCTGCCGCACGTCGAGCAGGTTCTCCAGGTTGATGAAGGCGCGCGCGCGGCCGATGCGGCGCTCGGCGAGGAGCCCGAGGATCAGGTACGGACGGCTCTCGGTGCGGAACGGATTGTCCTCCAGCGCCTGGCGGCCGGTGTAGTAGAACTCGACGCCCACGCGCCCCGCATCCTCCGATTCCCACATCCCCACCACCCCGACCGCGTGGCGCGGCGTGAGAGGCACCTCGCGACGGCCGGAGCCGTCGGGGTCGTCCTCGCGCGAGCGGATGAAGGTGTGCGTTCCGGTCACGTGAAAGGGCCCCTGGTGCCACCGCACGAGCAGCTCGCTCCCGTGGGTGCGCGTGGGGCCCGGCGCGTTCACCAGCTCCAGCATCCCGGGCACGGCGCTCTCCACGAGTTGCAGCGCGTGCTCGGTGCGCGAGCCGAAGACGGTCGCGTTCACCTCCACCGGGCCGATGCTGCGGCCGACGTCCAACGACGCCGTGAGGGCGCGCTCCGCCACCAGGCCGTCCAGCGGGCGGACGCGCGAGAGGCCGATGGACTCGGTCTCCTCGGTGAACGGCGTCGGCGCGAAGTAGCCGGTGCCGACCGAGCCGCGCACCGTCCACCCGGCCGGGCGAAGCAGGAGCGAGAGGCGCGGGTTGAGGAAGGCGCCGTACTCGCTGTGCCAATCGGCGCGCCCCGCAAGCGACAGCGTGATCCACTCCGCGGGCGCGAACTCCTCCTGCGCGAAGAGCGACGGCGTGACGTACGTGTAGTCGAAGCCGCTCACGTCGTCCGCGCGGTAGCCCTCGGCCTGGAGGGCGGCGCCCACGACCCAGGTGTGCCCGCCGCCGGTGCCGGAGTACGCCGCCTCCGCGAAGCCGGTGGAGTGCAGGTCGTCCTCGCGCACGTCGCCGAAGCCGTGGGCGTGGCTCTGCGCCATCGCCGATGCGCGCACCGCCAGGAGCCGGTCGCCCTTCAGGATGCGGCCCACGGCGCCGACGTCGCCGCGGCGCGTCTCCAGCGTCTCGGGAAAGTCGCCCGCGGGCACCCGGCCGCCGCCCTCGCGGTCCTCCACCGTCGCGCCGGCGGTGATGAAGACGTTCCGCCCCGCGCCGTCGTCCCAGAAGAGGCGCGGGCGCACGACGGCGCGCCGATAGCCGGGCATGTCCGTCCAGCGGTCGCCGTCCACGTCGGCTTCGGCCTGGCGGTGGACGCTGGCGAGCAGGGAGTAGCCCCAGCGCTCGGTCAGCGGTGCCGCGGCGAAGCCCACGAGGTCCGTGCCGTTGCGCGTGGTCTGGTTGAGGAGGAGCTCGCGCGCGGCCTCCTCGCCGGGGCGGCGCGAGACCAGGTTGACCACGCCGCCCAGCGCGGACGAGCCGTACAGCGCTGATGCCGCGCCCTTGATGACCTCCACCTGCCCCAGGTCCATCGGCGGGATCTGGAGGAGGCCGAGCGCGCCGGACTGGCCGCCGTACAGCGGAAGCCCGTCGGAGAGGATCTGCGTGTAGCGGCCGCTCAGTCCCTGCACGCGCACGTTCGCGCCGCCGAGCGACGGGCTGGTGGTCTGCACGCGCAGCCCGGAGGTCTCGTTGAGCATCATGGAGATGTCGCCGGGCGTCATCAGCATCTTCTCCTCGACCTCCTCGCGCGTCAGCACCTCCACGCGGGTGGGCTCGTCCTCGATGCGCTGCCCCGTGCGCGTGGACGTCACCACGATCTCCTCCAGCTCCTCCGCCGCCTCCTCCAGCGCAACGGCCACCGTGGTGTCGGAGCGCACGCGCAGCGTCAGGCGTTGAGGTGCGAAGCCCAGCTTGGACACCGCGATCGTCCGCGCGCCGGGCGCCAGGCGGAGGGTGGCGGTTCCCTCGGCGTCGGTGCGCACGGTGGCCGCCTCCGCGCGCACGGTTGCACCCGCCGCGGGCACATCCCCGGCCCTCACCACGACGGTGACGCGGACGGTCTCCTGCGCGGCGAGCCACGAGGGGAACACAAGCAGGAGAAGCAGGAGCGTGAATCGACGCATGATCCGGAATCGGGAGTGGAACAGCAATCTCACACAGAGACGCGGAGACGACGGCAAAGACACGGAGCAAGATACAACGTTCCTCTCGCCGTTTCCTCTTTCCGCTCCCTCTGTGTTTCTGCGTGAGCCCAAAGCGGTGCTGGCGCGGCACTTGCGCCGGGGCCGCGCCTCCGAGCACGCGGCTCAACGGTGTGGCTGGACCATGACACATACGCTGCAAGAAATCCTTCACGATCCCCGCCGCCTGGCCGCGGTGCGCCGCGTCGCGCTCGCCGACGCGGCGGCGGAGACGGCGTTCGACCGGCTCTCCAGCCTGGTGACGCGCATCCTGCGCGTGCCCGTGGCGCTGGTGACGCTGGTGGAGGAGGACCGGCAGCTTCTCAAGGGGTGCGTCGGCCTCCCCGAGCCGTGGGCGTCCCAGCGCGAGACCCCGCTTTCGCACTCCTTCTGCCAGTACACGCTGGGGATGCGGGAGGCGCTCGTGGTGGAGGACGCGCGCCTCGACCCGCGCGTCGCCGACAACCTCGCCATCCCGGCGCTCTCCGTCATCGCGTACGCCGGTATCCCGCTGATCACGTCGCAGGGGCACGCGCTGGGAGCGCTCTGCGCCATCGACAACCGGCCGCGCAGCTGGAGCCAGGAGGAGATCGGTATCCTGAGCGACCTGGCCGCATCGGCCGTCACCGAGATCGAGCTGCGCGAGGCGGCGTACGAGATCGAGCAGGAGCAGCGGCGGCGCTCGTCGCTCCTGGAGTCGACCGACGAAGGGATCTTCGGGATGGACGGCGAGGGGCGCTGCACCTTTCTCAACCGCGCCGGCGCCGAGATGCTGGGCCACACGCCGGGCGAGGTGCTGGGCGCGCGGATGCACCCCCTCATCCACCACACCCGCGCCGACGGCACGCCGTACCCGGCGCACGAGTGCCCCGTCACGCGGACGCTGCGCACCGGGCAGGCCGTGCGCATCGACGAGGACACGCTCTGGCGCAAGGACGGCACGCCGCTCCCCGTGTCGTACTCGTCGTTCCCGGTGCGCGAGGGCGAGGCGGTGACCGGCGCGGTGGTGACCTTCATCGACCTCACCCAGCGCATGCGCACGGAGGCCGAGCTGCGCCTGCGCGAGCGCGCCATCGAGGCGATCTCGGAGGGGATCTTCATCACCGATCCCAACCTCCCCGACAATCCCATCATCTACGCCAACCGCGGCGCCGAGCGCCTCACCGGCTACCCCGCCGCGGAGATGATCGGCCGCAACTGCCGCTTCCTGCAGGGCCCCGAGACGGACCGGGGCGAGGTCGCCCGGCTGCGCGAGGCGATCGAGCGCCGGGAGCCGTGCGCGGTGGAGTTCATCAACTACCGCAAGGACGGCACGACCTACTGGAACGCCCTCTCCGTGAGCCCGGTGCACGATCCCACCGGGCGGCTGACGCACTTCGTGGGCGTGCAAAAGGACGTCACGGAGCGCAAGCGCATCGAGGTGGAGCTGCGCGACCGCGAGGAGCGCTACCGCCTGGTCTCACGCGCCACCAACGACGTGATCTGGGACTGGGACATGACCACGGGCGAGCTCCAGTGGAACGAGGCCGTGGCGAGCACCTTCGGCTACCCGGCCGGAACCATGCCGTCCCGCGTGGAGTGGTGGTACGAGCAGATCCACCCCGACGACCGCGACCGTGTGGTGCGCGACATCCACGCGGCCATCGACCAGGGCGAGGAGGCGTGGACGGCCGAGTACCGCTTCCGCAGGCGCGACGGCGAGTACGCATCCGTGCTGGACCGCGGCGTCGTCGCGCGGCTGCCGGACGGGCGCGCCCTGCGCATGATCGGCTCGATGATGGACGTGACGGAGGACCGCTGGCGCGCCGAGACGCAGCAGTTCCTGGCCGAGGCGAGCCGCGCGCTGGGCGCGTCGCTCGACTACGGCACGGCGCTGCGCGCGGTGTGCGACCTGGCGGTGCCGCGCATGGCCGACTTCTGCGCGGTGTACCTGGCGCAGGGCGAAGACGCGGAGCTGGAGGTGCTGGCGCGCCACGTGGACACGGATGGGGAGGCGGCGCTGCTGGAGCACCGCGTGCCCGCCGGCGGCAGCCCGCCCCTCCTGGCGATGCGCGGCCGCGAGACGGTCCACAACCCCGAGGTCTCCCCGCGCGCCAGGGAGCCGGTGGCGTGCACCTCGTCCGTGGCCGTGCCGCTGGTCGCGCGCGGGCAGACGCTGGGCGCGCTCTGGGTGGGCACCTGCGAGTCGCGGCGCCGGTTCACCCTGGCGGACGTGGCGACGTTCGAGGACCTGGCGGGGCGCATCGCCGTAGCGGTGGACAACGCCGCGCTCTTCGCCGCGGAGCAGAGGGCGCGGACGGAGGCCGAGATCGCAAGCCAGGCGAAGTCCGACTTCGTGGCCGCCATGAGCCACGAGCTGCGCACCCCGCTCAACGCCACGCTGGGCTACGGCGAGCTGATGGAGATGGGCGTCGTGGGGCCCGTGACGGACTCGCAACGCGAGTACCTGGCCCGCATCCGCGCCAGCAACCAGCACCTGCTGGGGCTGATCGAGGACGTCCTGGACTTCTCCAAGGTCGAAGCCGGGCGCATGACGGTGGTGCGCGAGCGGGGCGACGCGGCGGGGGTGGTGGGGAACGCGCTGGCGCTGGTGGAGCCGCAGGCGCGCGCCAAGGAGATCCGCATCGCCAACCGGCTCGCCCCCGGCCGCGAGTACCCGTACGTGGGCGACGAGGACCGGGTGCGGCAGGTGCTCGTGAACCTCCTCTCCAACGCGGTGAAGTTCACCGAGCCCGGCGGCGAGATCGTCGTGGAGGTGGACGTCGTCTCCGAGGCGGACCCCGAGGCGCACCCCGCCGGGCGCGGCCCCTGGACGTGCATCCGCGTGCACGACAACGGGATCGGCATCGCGCCGGAGAAGCTGGAGGCCGTCTTCCAGCCGTTCGTGCAGGCGGAGACGGGGCACACGCGCACGGCGGGGGGCACGGGGCTGGGGCTCACCATCAGCCGCGAGTTCGCGCGCCTGATGGGCGGCGACCTTTCCCTGCGCAGCGTTCCCGGCGAGGGCTCCTGCTTCACCCTCTGGCTCTCGACCCCCGCCGCGGCCGCGGAGCCGGAAGCGGTCGCCAGCGTCGCGCGCGTGGGAGAGCTGCTGCAGGCGGCGCTGGACTCGCTGATGGCGGGGTGCGTGGCCCGCATGCGCGCCGACCCCGCGATCCCGGAGGCGCGCGAGCTGGCCCGGGTGGACCTGGAGGACCACACGGCCGCCTTCCTGGCCGCGCTGGCCCAGGCGCTGGTGATCCTGGACGAGGCGGGGGAGAGCGACGCCGAGAGCCACCTCCTTCGCGACGGCGCCGACTTCCGGCACATGCTCTCCGCGCGCCACGGTGCACAGCGCGCGCGCCTCGGCTGGACGGAGCACGCCCTGCGCCGCGAGTACGAGATCCTGACGGAGGAGATCCGCGCCCTGGTCCGCCGCGGCGTCCCCCCCGAAGCCGCCCGCGCCACCGGTGCCCTGGACGCCGTCACCAGCCTCCTGGCGCAGGCGGAGGCGAGCAGCCTCGCCGGCTTCCACGGCCGCGCCGGGGGCACGTCGCCCGCGCGCCCGCCCGGCGCCCCGGACCGCCGCACCATCCAGCGCGTGCGGCGGGTGCAGTAGCCCTCACCCCCAGCGTCGCTCCGCGACGCATCCCCCTCCCCCAAAACTGCCTGGGGGAGGGGGGCGGCGGCGGCTCCACAGTCCGGCGCGTACGCCGATGCCTCGTAGGGGCCGCCGGTCATGCGCCGAGGCCCGCTCCAGGAGCGAATGAATCCGCCACTGGAAACACGCAAAGTCCGCCTGCGCGGACTGGTCGCGGTGCACGAGACCGCTTCAGCGGTCTTCGCGTTGTTCCAGCCGGGGGCTTCAGCCCCCGGCGACCCGCCGCCGGCGTTCGCCCCCGGCGTTCGCCCCCGGCACCAGCGCCGCCCCGGCGGAGCCTGCGAAGGCAGGCTTCCCGCGGTTGTTGCAGCGGTTTCAACCGCCGGAACTTGGACCGGTGTCACCGGCAACTCGGCCATCCCCGGACCCACCAGCCCCACCCCCCGCCCTCTGCAGCGCCAGCGTAAACGTCGACCCCTCCCCCACCACGCTACGGGCGCGCAGGTCCCCGCCCATTCCGCGCGCGAGGTCGCGGCTGATGGTGAGGCCCAGGCCGGTGCCCTGGCTGCGGCGCGTATGGCTGGCGTCCACCTGCACGAACGGCTCGAACACCGAGCTCAGCATCTCGCGCGGAATGCCGGGTCCGGTGTCCGTCACGCGCAGGAAGACGCGGTCCGCCACCTCCTCGCGAAAGCCGGTGTCCACCACCACGCGGCCGCCTTCGGGAGTGAACTTGGCGGCGTTCCCGAGCAGGTTGAGGATGATCTGCTGCGCCTTGTCGCGGTCCGCGCGCGCCACCTCGCCGTCGGGGATGCGGACCTCGAAGGCGATCCCCTTGGCGGCGAGCTGCGGCTCCACCATCGGCGCGACGGCGGCCACCATCTCCGCGACGGAGGCGTCCTCGATCACGTACTCCACGCGCCCCGCCTCGATGCGCGCCAGGTTCAGCACGTCGTTGATCAGCCGCAGCAGGTGCCGCTGGGCGCGGTCGATGCGGCTGAGCGCCTCCGTCTGCTCGGGCGTGATGGGGCCGTGGATCCCCATCTCCAGGAGCTGCACGTAGCCGCCGATGGCGTTGAGCGGAGTGCGCAGCTCGTGGCTCATCACGGCCAGGAACGTGCTCTTGGCGCGGTTCGCCTCGTCGGCCCGGGCGCGCTGCCGCTCCAGCTCCGCCGTGCGCTCCAGCAGCACGAGGTTCGCCTCGCGCAGCTCCTCGGACTGCACCTCCATCTCCACCGCCTGCTCCTCCATCGTCTGGTGCTGAAGCTCCAGCTCCAGCGCCTGCGACTCCAGCATCTCGTTGGCTTCCTGCAGCTCGTCCGAGCGGCGCTGGAGGGCGGCGCCGGCCTCCTCGGCGGCGCGGCGCGCGAGGAGCAGCTCGTTCTCGAACTTCTCGCGCTCGCTCACGCGCATGAAGGCGCAGTCGTTGGCGAAGCCGCCGCCGCGCGGACGCCGCAGCGCGTTCACCAGCACCCCCACCGGCGCGCCCTGTTTGGAGCGGAGGATCAGGTAGATCTCGTCCGCCCGGCCGTGGAGCGTGACGAGCGGAAAGAAGTGCGTCTGGTAGAAGATGCGGGCGCCCATCCCCAGCAGCATCTCGAAGGGGCGCCCCACCAGCTCGCCGCGCTCGTAGCCCAGCATGGAGAGCGCGGTGGAGTTGACGACGGTGATGGCGCCGTCGTCCGCGAACGAGACGAAGCCGAACGGCGCGCCATCCAGCATCTCCTCGGGCACCCCCTCCATCTGCGCCTCCATCCGCACCGTCAGGCCGGCTGGGCCTGCAGGTAATCGCGGATCAGCTCCACCGTCTCCTCCGGGTGGCTCATGTGCGGGCAGTGGCCGGTGGCCTTCATCACGCGCAGCGTGCTCCCCGGCATGCTGCGGTGCACGTACTCACCCACCTCCGGCGGCGCGATCATGTCGTCCGTGCACTGCATCACCAGCGCGGGAACGCGCACGCGCCGCAGGTCGTCGCGGTTGTCCGCGAAGAAGGTGGCCTCGGCGAAGCGGCGCGCGATCTTGGGATCGGTGGAGCAGAAGCTCGCCGTCAGCTCCTCGCCCAGCTCCGGCCGGTCGGCGTTCTTGATGATGGCGGGCGCCAGGAACGATGCCCAGCCGATGTAGTTGCGGTCCATCATCTCCAGCAGCCCCTCGATGTCCGCGCGCTCGAAGCCGCCCACGTAGTCCGGCGCCTCGTTCACGTAGCGCGGCGACGGGCCGATCAGCACGAGCTTGGCGAAGCGGTCCGGCTCGTGGTTGGCCGCCAGCACCGCCACCATGCTGCTCACCGAGTGCCCCACCAGCACCACGTCGCGCAGGTCGAGCGCCGCGCAGACTTCGAGCACGTCCTGCGCGTAGCCTTCCAGCGTGGAGTAGCGGTTCGCGTCGTACGCCGCCAGGTCGCTCTGGCCGGAGCCCACGTAGTCGAAGAGGACGATGCGGTACTCGTCCTCGAAGGCGGGCGTCACGTAGCGCCACATGTTCTGGTCGCACCCGAAGCCGTGCGCGAACAGCATGGGCTGCGTGCCTCGGCCGAATACCTTGACGTTGTTGCGCGAAAGGACGTCCATGGGCCTCGGGAGGTGCGGGTTTCGCGAACGCGCCGTGCGGCGTCCGCATTCAAATATAGCGCCGCGGCGGTGCCCCGTCACAGTCCGCCGCATTCGCCCAAACTGCACCCAAGAAAACCCCCTCCCCCAGGCAGTTTTGGGGGAGGGGGATGCGTCGCGGAGCGAC
>DASWNZ010000204.1:0-4083 GCA_036398975.1 Longimicrobium sp. | reverse complement strand
CTGAATCTACTGTTTACTTCCTTGCTTCGCTTCGTCTCAGGGGTTTATCGGACAGGTTCCTCTGTGATTTCTCTGTGAGAGCTATCGCAGTTCGGGGATCGATGAATGCACAATTAAATTGAGAAAACGGTATCAGACCATCACCGGGATGTTCCGCATGTCGGTGAGGAGCGTGTCGAGGCAGGCGTTGCTTTTCCCCCAGTCGAAGAGCTGTCCCGGGATGATGGTGCTCGCGCGCACCTCCGTACCCGGGTCGGCCCGCCGCAGGGTGACCAGGATCGTTCCCTCGAACGCGAACATGTCCGACGGCAGCACCGCCTCGACCACGCAGCCGTCCGTGGCGGTGTGGAGCGCGCGGACGAGTTGGCCGTTGCGCGCCAGGGAGCAGAGGAGCGCCAGGAAGGTCTCGCGGGCGGGCCGGTCGATCGTTGCCACGCGCTCCTTCCCGGTCTTCACCCCCAGCCTCGCGTTCACCTTCTGCGCGACCGTGGCGATCGGGGAGATGGGGATCCCCGCGAGTGCCGAGAACGGCTTGTCGAACGCCTTCAGGAACTCTTCGCCGGTGAGCCTCTTCCCCGCCTGCGCGGCGTGGCGGGCGACCAGCTCCCGTGCCTCCGGCGAGCGCCCGACCGCCACGAGGTCGAACGGCGCGGAGTCGTCGAACGGCGGCGCCAGGGCATGGCCGTGGGCGGTCAGCGGCACCCCGCATTGCCAGCAGAACTTTCCCTGCGCCTTCGTCCCGCAGTTCGAGCAGTACACGCATCCTCCCTGTATCAGGCGACACTAGCACTAACGCTAGTCGCGGGCGGGAGTGTAACCAGCGGAGCTCATCCCGCTCGGTTGATTGACCGTGCATTCAGCCAAACAGATTGGTCTTACCCAGAGGACCAGAGGACCAGAGGAAACGCGTGTGGTTCTCTGGTTCTCTGGGTGAAACCTTCTTTTCCTAGTTCGTAAGCAACGAGGTGTTGTGCGGCACCAGCACACGACGCTCAAGAGCCCATTCCAGGATGGCCGCGCTCGTCCACGGCGACATCTGCCGGATCCACAGGCTGAGGAGTCGTCCCACGCGGACCGGGTGATCCATGCTTTGAAGAAGCGGGCCCACCTCGATGCCGTGGAGGAACGCGACAGGCGACTCCAACGCGGGAGAGCGGACCATCGTTGCTGGAACGACCATGTCGTCGCGCACGGCGGCGCCCCGCGTGAAGTAGACCTCCGGACCGAGCGCCAGCAGGGTGGACGGAGTCATGCACACGGAGGGGGTGCCGTGGCGCGGGGGCGCGGCCGGCGTACCGACGTCCCCCGCACGCGCCGTCCAGAAGGAGCTCGGCCAGCTTCGCGCCGCATCGGCGTAGAAGCGCGTCGCCGCGGCCCCGTGCATCCGCACCGAAGCCATCACGCGACGCCGATAGAAACCCAGCGCAAGCCTGGTACGCTCCGGACATGCGATGATCGTGTGCAGCACGGTTGCCGCGTGCAACGCGGACCCGATCGCCGCCGCCACTCCCTGCGACGAGAGCGGATCGATGCTGAATGCCGCTTCACCGACCGAGATGCGGTCGATCGACGACAGCGTGGCGGCGTATCCGGGGGTAGCGTCGCAGGCGTGCACCCCGGTCACGCGGACGCCTCGCGTGCATGCACCCAGGAGGATCGACGTCTCCAGCAGACGGTGGTAGTATCGTTCCCGGCCGCCGGACCGCCGGATCTCCTCACGATACGTTCCAGCGTCCACAAACACCGCGGCGTTCATCTCGCCGCCGGGCAGCGGCGCCCCCCAATACCACGTGTGCTCGCCGGCCTCCACCCGGGCCTCATCGCCGGCGAGAGACACGTCCCGCCAGTACGCGAACAGCGCGATCGTACGGGCGGCGGTTAGCCGGCGGCGGCGGCCAAACAACCCGGGACGCCCGCTGGCATCCGCCAGCAACCGGGAGAAGATCGTCTTCTCCCCTTCGGCGGAGCGGACGCGGGTCGACCATCCGCCGTCCGGGCGCCGTTCGATCGAAACGGCGCGCGCGGGCTGCAGGACGAGTGCACCGGCCTGCGTTGCGGCGCGCAGCAGCAGAGCGTCGAACTGTCCGCGGTCTACCTGGAAGCCGCCCCCCTCCGCGTCCCCCCGCCGCACCTCAGCCGTTGCCCACCGCACGATCGCGCCGGCCGGCCGAAGAAGCCCCTCCGCTTCCGCGGCGTCACGCACGCCGAGCACGTCCAGTAGCGGGATCACGCTCCCGGTCAGCGACTCGCCGATGTGTCGCCGAGGGAACGCGTCGCGCTCGACGACGGCTGTCGAATGGCCGAGCGCCTGCAGGCGACGGGCGAGCGCGGTGCCGGCCGGGCCTCCGCCGACCACGCAGACGTCAACCCGGATGTCGCCGCCTGTCATCCGTTACGCCTGGAAGTATCCGGGCTGGCGGTCGGCCAGCGTCACGTACGCCTGCAAACAATAGTGCAGCCAGCCACGGATGTAGTCGCACGCCGGCCGCCCGCGCCGGATCACCTCGTGGTGGCACCCGCCGCCGCACAGGTAGCGTGCCCAGCACCCGCGGCAGGGCTCCTGGCGGTGCACGTGCCGGCTTTCCAGCCAGGCGCGCTGGCGCTCCAGGTCCACCCCGGTCCCGACGTGACCCAACTGCCCCGCGGGATCCTCCACGAAGCGGTGGCATGCGGAGAGAGCGCCGTCCGCGGAAACGCCCAGGTACCCGGCGCCCGCACCGCAGGGGTAGGGGCGGTGCGTGCCCCGGTGGAGTTGGCGCATGGCGTTGGCCATGTTCAGAAAAGCGTATCGCTCGCCTCCGATTACGCGGCGCTGGAACTCGTCGCCGCAATCCTTCATCTGCTCCAGCATGGCACCGAGGGCATCCGCTCCCATCTCTCCCGTCCCGGCGGGAGACGAGAGCATCGGGGAAAAACCCACGCTGTGAAAGCCCAGGCCCAGGAACTCGTCCAGCGTTTCCCGCAGGGCCAAGTTCCGAGGCGTCACGGTTACCCGCGCGGAAACCTGCATGGCGCGCTGCATGGCCAGTAGCGGGCGGACGTTCCGCAGCACGCGGTCGTAGCTTCCCTGGCCGCCGCGGAAGGGGCGTAGCCGGTCGTGCGCCTCGCCCACGCCGTCCAGGCTCACCGTGACCGCGAAGCCGTGCCGCTCGAAGAACTCGCCGTCGTCGGGGCGCAGCAGCGTACCGTTGGTGGTCACCGAGAAACCGATGCGCACGCCGCGATCCGCCGCCATCGCTTTCGCGCGCTCGGTGCACTCGCGCAGCAGGTCGCGGTTGGTCAGCGGCTCGCCGCCCAGGAACGCCAGGTTCACGGCATCGCCCGGCCCGGCGCCACTGAACAGCAGTTCCACCGCGCCCCGGGCCGCCTCGGGTGTCATGTCGCGCGCAACCCCGCCGAACTCGCCCTGCTGCGCATAGCAGTAGGTGCACCCCAGGTTGCACTTCTGAGCGATCGCCAGCGACAGGGCACGCACGGGCGGGTCGTGCACGGGGGTGTCGTCCACGTACGCAGGCGCGTCCAGTCCCATCTCCTCCAGCACCGCGGCCACGTCGCCGGGCTCGCGGGTGTCGAAGACGACCGCGGCCGCCTCTTCCAGCGTAAAGATCCGTGAGCCATTCACCACCAGCAGGTGATGGCCGTTCACGGTGTCGAAGCGGTGCACCGCCGTCGGGGGGAGTGTTTCGGCCCGGGGCGCCGGCGGGCGGCGCTGAAGCTGCACCATCACGGCAGCTTCCCCGGCGGGGGCGGGGGTGGCTCGTCCCTGCCCCCGATGATGAAGCGCAGCGCCCGCTCCCAGCCGCGGAACAGGTCGCCGTGGCTCAGCAGCGCCGGGTCCATCCAGTCGTCCACGATGTAGACGAGCGGGGTGGAGGCGTCGCGATCCCTCTGCATCCACTGCTGCCCCGTGCTGGTACCGTCGCCGCGCGGCTCCACGTTCACGTAGTCCGGCCGGCTGGCCGCCCAGTAGAAGCAGGCGCACTCGCGGTAGTCGTTCTGCCAGGGGGAGCACAGGCTCTCAGAGAGCACCCCCGGGGGCGCGATGTCGCGGGCGATCACTGCCTGCGGGACCGGCTGGCCATC
>DASWNZ010000203.1:0-13337 GCA_036398975.1 Longimicrobium sp. | reverse complement strand
CGCACCGAGTCGCTCACCCGGTCCAGCCGCGGGTGTGCGTAGAACACCGCCGCCGCGCCGACACCGGCCAGGAGCAGCCCCAGCGCGATGGTGGAGAGGAGTCCCGAGAGCCCGTCGCTGAACTGCCCCAGGAAGCCGCGGTTCCGCATGCGCAGGCGTCCGTCTCCGGCGGTGCGGCGGCCGGCCACGCGCTCCTCGCCGCCCTCCACCCGCATCTCGCCGAGCACGCGCCCGTGGTGGTTCACCAGGCGCCCGCCGAGCACGCGGGCGTCGCCGTTCACCGTGCCGGCGTTGTCCAGGTCGCCGCCGCTCACCTGCACGCTGCCGCCCACGGCTGCGCCCTGCACGATGCGCAGGTCGCCGCCGACGACGGTGACGTTCCCCTGCACGCGGCCCCGCACGGCCAGGTCGCCGCCGGTCACCACCACCTTGCCTTCCACCACCTCGTCGGGTCCGATCTCCACGTCGCGGCCGACGACGATGCGGTCGCCTCCGCGGCGGATCTCGGCGGCGGGGCGGGCGCCGGCCTCCAGCGTGTCCTGGGCGGGCAGGCCGTGCGCCGTGCCCAGCAGCGCCGCGAGCGCGGCGAATGCGACGGCCGCGAACCCGCGGTTCATCCGATCAGTGTGCATGAGTCAGTTCCCCTGTCGGGGTCCGAAGGAGTCGAACCATCGCCCATCCGGAGACGGGAATCGCAAGGAGCGCCATCAGAACGATCGCCAGCAGCCCCGCGTACCCGCCCGGCATCTGTCCGCCCTGCTCCACCACCCACTGTGCCGCGCCGCTGCGCAGCGTCCACTCCGCCCCACGGACGGTGGCGCCCCACACCGTCTCGGCCACCCACCCGCGCCCGATGGCCCACACCGATCCCGCGTTCACGCCGGGGTGCGAGAACACCCAGGCCAGGAAGGGGACGATGGGCGCCAGCGGGGCGAGCCCCGCCGCCAGCACCAGCATCCACCCGCGGCGGGTGGCGGGGAGCCAGCGGCGGCGCGCCTTCGCCGTGCTCGCCTCCGGCGCTTCGGCCGGCAGGAGCACGCGGGCCATCACCGCGTCCGCGAACGTGGCGGACGGGGCGAAGCGCGGGAGCGCGGCGAGCGCCGAGATCACGGCCCTCGACGATTCCAGCTCGGCCGTGCACAGCGCGCACTGGGCCAGGTGCGACTCGGCGCGGGCGCGCTCCATCTGCGAGAGCGTGCCCTCCGCGAGCTCGTCCAGCGTCCAGTGTTCAAGGTGTGCGGTGTCTTGCGTCACGGTGTCCTCGTCAGCAGCGGCTTGCGTTCATGTTGGGGCCTACGTGAGTAGATCGGGCTGAGTTTCAACTGCTTAGTGCCTAGTGCTCAGTGCCTAGTGCCTAGTGGTGTGTCCGCGGTTACTGGGCACTGAGCACTAGGCACCGCCGTTCACACTCTCAAATGCTCGAGCTTCCCTCTGAGCTCATGCCGCGCGCGGTGGATGAACGTCTTCACCGTGCCCAGCGGGAGGCTCATGATGTCCGCGATCTCCTGGTACTCGCGGCCCTCCACGTGGCGCAGCAGGATGGCCGTGCGGTACTCCGGGCGAAGGGCGCCGATCGCGCCTTCGATCGACTCGCCCAGCTCCTTGGCCTCCAGCCGCTCCTCGGGGTTCTCGTCGTCGCTCGCCACCGTGATGGTGGAGGCTTCGATCTCGTCCGGGGTCACCGCGTAGCGCGATCCATCTATCGAGACCGTAGCCACTTCCTTCTTGCGGATGTGGTCGATGGTCAGGTTCGTGGCGATCTTGAAGATCCACGAAGAGAATTTGTACTTCGGGTCGTAGCGGCCGATGTTGTTGAAGACGCGGACAAACGTCTCCTGCGCCAGGTCTTCCGCCTGCTCGCGGTCGCGGAGCATGCGGTAGACGAGGGAAAACACCGGGCGCTGGTAGCGCCCGAGCAGCTCGCGGTATGCCTTCTCACTCCCTTTCTGGGCGAGGGCGACGAGCTCGTGGTCCGTAAGCGCGGTTGCGGTCAACGTAGGAAACGGGGTGAAAACCGTACCTCCTTGCGATGGGTACGGCATCCTCCGGCGGGAAGTTTCAGGAGAGGCGCGCGGCCTTGCTGGCGACCGGGGCGGGGGGTACCTTTCCGCGTCTATTCTACACCCGCGAGCCCATTTACGGTATGCCGCAGACCCCCGTCCGCCCTTCGGTGCTCCCGGCCAGCGAGGAGAAGGCCGCGCACGTCCGGCGGATGTTCTCGTCCATCGCGCCGCGCTACGACCTGCTCAACCACCTCCTGTCGCTCAACATCGACAAGGTGTGGCGGCGGCGCGCGGTGGACCGGCTGGGGTGGGAGCGCAAACCGGGCGGCACCTACCTGGACACCTGCGCGGGGACGCTGGACCTCTCCGTGGAGCTGGCGCGCCGCCCCGGCTTCACCGGGCGCGTGGTGGGGAGCGACTTCACCTACGCGATGCTGGAGCACGGCACGGACAAGCTGGCGTCCATCCCCGTGGAGCCCGCCTGCGCGGACGCCATGCTCCTTCCCTTCGCGGACGAAGCGTTCGACGGCGCCACGGTGGGGTTCGGGGTGCGCAACCTGGCGGACCTGGACGTCGGGCTGCGCGAGACGGCGCGGGTGCTGAAGCGGGGGGCGCGGTTCGTGATCCTGGAGTTCACCACGCCGGGGTGGCAGCCGTTTCGCGGGCTGTACCTCTTCTACTTCCTGCGCGTGCTGCCGGCGGTGGGGCGGCTGGTGTCGAAGCACGACTCGGCGTACACGTACCTCCCCGAGTCGGTGCGCCAGTTCCCCGAGCCGCCCGAGCTCGCCGCGCGGATGGAGCGCGCCGGCTTCGCGGACGTGGGCTGGACGACGCTCTCCGGTGGGATCGCGGCGCTGCACTGGGGGACCAAGCGCTGATGCCCCGCGCCCTCCAGGTCTTCGCGATGACACTCCTGCTGTCGTTCATGGGGTGCTGCGTCGCGTCCGCGCTCCTGCAGCTCATTGCCCACACGCGGCACTCGCGCGGCGGGCCGGGCGGTCTGGGGTCGATGTGGAAGCCGGAGGGGAAGTTCGACGACGTGGGGGCGTACCAGATGCGGCTGGCGCGCAAGCTCCTGCTGGTGGGCGCGGTGGCGTACCTGTCGTACGGCCTGGTGACGATGATCGCGCACCAGGTGGACGTGCGGGGGTAGGAGAGGGCCCTCACCCCCCGGCCCCCTCTCCCGATAACAGGAGAGGGTGCCCCTCTCGTTATCGGGAGAGGGGGAGAACTGCGGTTGCGGGGCGAGGCGTTCGACCTCGCTTTTGCGTTTGTGGCGAATGGATACAGGGAAGCGGGTATAGATATGGTGTATCAGAATCTTAGGGATTTTCTCCGCTTCCTGGATCGTACGGGGCAGCTCGTGCGCATCCAGCGGCCCGTCTCGGTGGACCTGGAGATGGCGGAGATCACGGACCGCACGATGAAGCTTCCCGGCGGCGGGCCGGCGCTCCTCTTTGAGCGGCCGGTGCTGATGGACGGCACCGAGAGCCCCATCCCCGTGGCCATCAACGTCTTCGGCTCGTGGCGCCGCATGGCCGCGGCGCTGGGGGTGGACGACGTGGAGGTGCACGCGCGCCGCATCGCAGAGCTGGTGAAGCCGGAGATTCCCAAGGGACTCTGGGGGAAGATGGCGATGCTCCCCAAGCTGGCGGAGCTCACCAAGGTGCCGCCGCGGCCGTACAAGGGCGCGCCGCCCTGCCAGCAGGTGATCCTGCGCGAGGGCGAGTTCGACCTGACGCGCTTTCCCGTGCTCAAGACGTGGCCGCACGACGGCGGGCCCTTCATCACCCTCCCCATGGTGGTGACTTCGGACCCGGAGACCGGGATCCAGAACATCGGCATGTACCGCATGCAGGTGTTCGGGCCGACGTCGACGGGGATGCACTGGCAGCGGCACAAGGGCGGCGCCGCGCACTACCGCGCGTGGAAGCGCACCCGCGGCGGGCGAATGCCGGTGGTGGTCGCGATCGGCGGGGACCCGGCGACGATGTACACGCCCAGCGCGCCGCTTCCACCGGGGATCGACGAGTACCTGTTCGGCGGCTTCCTGCGGCGCGATCCCGTTCGCACCTGCAAGGCCATCACCGCCGACCTGACCATCCCCGCCGAGGCGGAGATCGTGCTGGAGGGGTACGTGGACACGGACGAGGAGCTCCGCATCGAGGGGCCGTTCGGCGACCACACGGGCTTCTACACGCTGGAGGACCCGTACCCCACCTTCCACGTGACCACCGTCACGTTGCGCGAGGAGCCCATCTACCCCGCGACGCTGGTAGGGCGCCCGCCCGTGGAGGACGTGTACCTGGGCGGCGCCACGGAGCGGATCTTCCTTCCGCTCGCGCGCCTGACGATGCCGGAGATCGTGGACTACCACATGCCTCCCGAGGGCGTGTTTCACAACCTCGTCTTCGTCTCCATCCGCAAGGAGTACCCGGGGCACGCCTACAAGGTGATGAACGGGCTCTGGGGGATGGGGCTGATGTCGCTGGCCAAGGTGATCGTGGTGGTGGATGAGGGGATCGACGTGCGCAACACGCAGGAGGCGTGGTGGTACGCGCTCGGCAACATCGACCCGGAGCGCGACGTGAAGTTCACCAAGGGCCCGGTGGACGACCTGGACCACGCGTCGCAGAACCCCTCCTTCGGCAGCAAGATGGGGATCGACGGCACGCGGAAGTGGCCCGAAGAAGGCTTCACCCGCCGCTGGCCCGAGATGATAGAGATGGACGCCGACGTGAAGGCGCACGTCGATGGCATCTGGGCGCGGCTCGGCATCGAGCCGATCGACTGACGCGGTACCGCCACGGTCTTAACAACAAGCTCACACAGAGACACAGAGACACAGAGGAAAGACAACGAAGTTCTCTTTGTGGCTCTGTGGCTCTGTGTGAGATCCTTTCTGGAGAATGCACGTGAGCGGCCTGCCGAACCATCGCACAGATCCAGTACCGCCTGCTCCAGCGGTTCGACCGAGTGCGGAAGAGTGCGTCGGGATGGTTTGGGAGCTGACGATGAACGCATGGGGTTTCACCCGGAGACAGCGATGCTCAGCCTCGGCTACGAAAGGATGTCTTCCGGAGTGGACGGCTGAACTGCATGGGACGAAATGACTGAGCGTATCATGGAAGGCCAGCACATCCGCGGGCGCGGGAAGGTGGCCGACCTTTCGAATCTGGTGAAGCTGCCGCACACCGTCTTTGCGCTGCCGTTCGCGCTGGTGGGGGCGACGCTGGCGTCTTATGAGCACTCCGTGCGCGTCACGGACGTGTTCCTGATCCTGACTGCGTTCACCTCCGCGCGGTTCGCGGCGATGGGGTTCAATCGGATCGTGGACCGCGCGATCGACGCCAGGAACCCGCGGACGATGATGCGCGAGATCCCGGCGGGGAAGCTGAGCGTGGGCGAGGCGACGGCGGCGGTGGTGGTGGCGAGCGGGATATTCTTCCTCTGCGCCGCGCTCCTCAACCCGCTCTGCCTGTTGCTGGCGCCGCTCGCGCTGGGGTGGATCCTCTTTTACTCGTACACGAAGCGCTTCACGCGGTGGGCGCATCTGGTGCTGGGGTTCGCGCTCGCCATCGCGCCGGTGGGGGCGTACCTCGCGATCGCGGGGGAGTGGAGCCGGCCGGCGGGGGCGCTGCTGGCGCTGGCGGGGGCGGTGCTGTGCTGGGTGGCGGGCTTCGACATCCTCTACTCGCTGCAGGACATGGAGTTCGATCGGGCGGAGGGGCTGCACTCGGTGCCGGCGGCGCTGGGCGCCAGGGGAGCGCTCGCGGTCTCCAGGACGCTGCACGTGCTCTCGACGGCGCTCTTCGTGGCGCTCGGGTTCCTGGTGCCGGGGCTGGGGGCGCTGTACTTCGCGGCGGCGGCGGTGATCGGGGTGATGCTGGTGTACGAGCAGAGCCTGGTGCGCGCCGACGATTTCTCCAGGATCGATGCGGCGTTCTTCAACGTGAACGGCGCCATCTCCGTCGTGTTCTTTGTGATGGTGCTCGCGGAAAGGCTGCTCGCGTGAGAGACGCCCCGGTCGTCTTCGGAATCACGGGCGCGTCGGGTGCGCCGTACGCAGTGCGCCTGCTGCGCGCGCTCAACGATTCCGGGACCGCCGTCCGGCTGATCGTCTCCGGCTACGGGCTGCGGCTGCTGGCGGAGGAGACGGAGATCGACGGCATCGACGCCCTCCGCGCCGCCACGGGCGACTGGTCGCGCGTGGAGCTGTACGACTCGCTCGACCGCGGCGCCACGCCGGCGTCGGGCTCGGCGCCCTCGCGCGGGATGGTGATCTGCCCGTGCTCCATGGGGACGCTCGCCTCCATCGCGGCGGGGACCTCGCGCAACCTGGTGGAGCGCGCGGCGGACGTGGCGCTGAAGGAGCGGAGGACGCTCATTCTGGTGCCGCGAGAGACGCCGTTCTCGCTCATCCACCTGGAGAACATGACACGGCTGACGCGCGCCGGGGCTACCATCCTCCCCGCGGCGCCAGGCTTCTACAACCGGCCGAAGACGATCGCGGACCTGGTGGACTTCGTCGTGGCGCGGGTGCTGGACCAGCTGGGCGTGGAACACACGCTCGGGCGGCGGTGGCGGAGCGGGGAGGACGAAGCGGGAACGGGGAGCGGCGAACGGGGGGCATAGGCGGAAAGCCTGTGCCCCCGCGTCCATCCATCAACGGCGGGTGCGACCATGAAGATCGGGATCATCTCCGACACGCACGGACTGCTGCGGAGCGAGGTGTTCGACGTGTTCGCCGGGGTCGAGCACATCCTGCACGCGGGCGACGTCGGCTCGGCCGACATCCTCGCGGAGCTGGAGGCGATCGCGCCGCTGACCGCCGTGTGGGGGAACACCGACAGCTTCGATCTGCGCAAGCGCGTGCCCGAGGTGGCGCACGTGGAGCTGGCCGGCGTGCCGGTGGTGGTGCTGCACGGGATGCAGCTCGGCTCGCCAACGCCGGAGAAGGCGGCAGCGGCGTACAGCGGCGCGGGGCTCGTCGTCTTCGGCCACTCGCACAAGCCGGTGATCCGCCAGGTAGTGGGAACGCTCGCGGTGAACCCGGGGAGCGCCGGGCCGCTGCGCTTCCGCGACCCCGTGACCGTCGCGCTGGCCGAGCTGGTGGACGGGCAGGTCACGGCGCGCCTGGTGGAGCTGGATCCCAAGCGGAAGTAGGCGCCGCTTGCGTACCGGCCGCGCGTCCCGTATTTCGAGGTGCTAACCTTTTAGCGCCCGCGCGACTTCCAACACACTCGGGGGACGATGAAGCGATCCGTTGCGTTCGTGATGGGTGCGCTGCTGGCCGGCTCGCCGGCGGCGGCGCAGGAGTGGACCTCCACCGACCCCGTGCTGCAGCGCATCTGGCGCGAGGGGATGTCGAACTCGCAGGTGGAGCGGCTGGCGCAGGTGCTCACCGATTCGATCGGGCCGCGGCTTACCGGCTCGCCCGAGATGGCGAACGCGCGGCAGTGGGCGATCTCCACCTATCGCAACTGGGGGATCACCGCGCGCGAGGAGCAGTACGGCACCTGGCGCGGATGGTGGCGCGGCCACACCCACGTGGACCTCATCCAGCCGCGCATGCGCTCGCTGGAGGGGACGATGCTGGCGTGGAGCCCCGGCACCACCGGACCCGTCACCGCCGGCGTGGTGCTGCTTCCCGAAGCCGCGGACTCGACGGCGTTCAAGGCCGCGCTCGGGAGCGTGCGCGGCAAGTTCGTCCTGATCTCCGCCGCGCAGCCCACCTGCCGCCCGGACGAGAACTGGGCGAAGTGGGCGCCCGCCGAGACTTTCGAGCGGATGAAGGCGCAGCGCACCGAGGCGGTGGCCGCGTGGAACCGCCGCCTTCAGGCCACCGGCATCGCCGCGCGTGACCTGCCGCGGCGCCTGGAGGAGGCGGGCGCGGTCGGGATCCTGACCAACCTCTGGTCGCAGGGGTGGGGTGTGGACAAGGTGTTCCAGGCCCGCACCGAGCGCGTCCCGACCCTCGACCTGAGCTGCGAGGACTACGGACTCGTCTTCCGCATGGCGCAGAACAACCAGTCGCCGGTGGTGCGGCTGGACGCGGCGTCGCGGTTCACGGGCGACGTGCCGGCCTCCAACGTCCTGGCGGAGATCCGCGGGCGCCAGAAGCCGAACGAGTACGTGATGATGTCGTCCCACTTCGACTCGTGGGATGCGGCCTCCGGCGCGACCGACAACGCCACCGGCACCGTGGTGATGATGGAGGCGATGCGCATCCTGCGGCAGGCCTATCCGAATCCGAAGCGCACCATCCTCTCGGGACACTGGAGCGGTGAGGAGCAGGGGCTGAACGGATCGCGAGGCTTCGTGGCGGACAATCCGCGCATCGTGGAGGGGCTGCAGGCGCTCTTCAACCAGGACAACGGCACCGGGCGCATCGCGCAGGTGTCGATGCAGGGGCTGACCGGGGTGGAGCCGTACTTCCGCCGCTGGTTCTCGCGTATGCCGGGGCTGCTGGTGGACTCGGTGCGCATCGACGCGCCGGGGCTCCCCAGCGGCGGCGGCAGCGACAACGCGTCGTTCATCTGCGCCGGGGCGCCGGGCTTCGGGCTGGGGTCGCTGTCGTGGGACTACGGCACCTACACCTGGCACACCAACCGCGACACGTACGACAAGATCGCCTTCGACGAGGTGCGGCGGAACGCGACGATGGTGGCGATGCTCGTGTACCTGGCGTCGGAGGAGCCGGAGAAGCTGCCGCGCGCAAGGCTGGACCAGCTTCCGCCGGACCAGCAGGGGCGGCCGCGCACCTGGCCCGTATGCCAGCAGCCCGCGCGCAGGGACCCGGCGAGCGCGCCGCAGTAGGTGCGTTTCGGCGGCACTGGTGAGGTCGCGAGGATCGTATTGGTCTCACGCGGAGGCGCAGAGACGCGGAGAAGAGGCGCGGAGAGTTCTTCGCGCCTCCTCCGCTGCCAGGGTGAATCCGCCTTGACAGAAGTTCTGTGTAATCTCAAAAGGATCAAGATGTCACGCAAAGCCGCAAAGACGCGAAGGAAAGACAACGGGAAGCCTTTCTTTGCGCCTTCGCGCCTTCGCGTGAGACCATTTCCTTCGATGCGCACGGATTCGTGAGAAACGGCATGACATGATGACGCAGAGTCCGCTTGATCAGGACGAGATGGTGACGCTGGAGGCCGAGTACCGCGAGGCGCTCCAGCGTCTGCTGGCGGCGCACATGGTGGCGCTGGAGTGTGAAAAGGAGTTGGCGGATGTAATGCGGCGGGCGGAGGCGGTGTTGGGGCGGGTGCGGAGGGTGGCGGAGCCGGGGATGCCACACGGCGCCGGGGGCTGAAGCCCCCGGCTGGAACCACGGGAAGACCGCTGAAGCGGTCTCGAGCGCTGGTGGATTCAGAGTAAACAAAAGATGGAGGCACTGGAGAGATGCGCGTCTCCGGTGCCCCCATTTTGTACCCCTCGTAGTTCTCTCTGCGCCTCCGCGTCTCCGCGTGAGGCCCGCTGTTTAGAGGGTCAGGGCGTGACGCCGCCGGTGGTGTCGACCGGGGTGGCGGTGGTGTCGCGGCGGCCGTAGGCCTGGAGCAGCGAATCGAGGTTAGCCTCGCCGGGCGCGGCGGCGGCGCGGGCGCTGTCGGCGGCGGCCTTGGTGTTGAAGCCGCGCAGGGTCACCATCGCCACCTCGGGCGGCGAGCCGAAGCGAACGGGGATGAAGCCGTAGCCCACCCCGCACGTGATGAAGAGCGTGCTTCCCTTCACGCGAAAGATGCGGCGCTTGTCGGGCTCGGGGGTGCCGGGGTATAGCTCCGTGTTCACCCACGTCAGGCGCGGGGTGCCGGGCACCTCCATGCGGCCGCAGAAGGTGTGGCCGGTGAGGACGGCGGCGTACTTGTCTTTCGGCACGGAAAGGCCCGTGGCGGGGAAGTGGGCCAGGAGCAGCGGGGTGCGCGGGCCGCCCGGGATTCCGCCGTAGATCTCCGCCTGGCGCCACTCAGGGCGGCGGGGCGTAAAGGGCTCCACGCCCGCTATGTACGCCGTGTCGCCGTTGCGGCCGAACGGCGCGCGGGCGTTGCGCAGGACGCGCACCCCGTTGCGCTGCAGCGCCTGCACCGTGCGGATCTGCGTGCTGTCCGGCTCGCCGTCCGTGTCGTCGTCCTCGTCTTCGTGGCCCAGGACGGCGAAGACTGGGGTGCCCCGCAGCGGTGCCAGGATTCGGTCGAGCGCGGCGTAGTCGTCGCCGCGGGCCACGTAGTCGCCCAGCAGCACCACGATGTCCGGCTTCTCGGCGAGGGCGCGGCGCACGGCGGCGGTGGCGACGCGCTCGTTGTCTGGCCAGAGGCCGAGCTGGAAGTCGGAGAGCGCGGCGATCTTCATCCCGTTCCACCCGGCCGGGAGGTCGGCGACTTCGATCTCCACAGGCGTCACGCGGACGTTCTCCGCGCTGGTGGCGCCGTAGATGGCGCGCGGGTCTTCCTGGCGCGCCGCGCTGTCCGTGGGCGCCAGCGCCGCCGCTTCGGGGCGCGCGTCGTCGCACGCCGGGAGCGCGGCGGCGATGAGGAGGAGCAGGGTGCGGAGGGTGCTCCGCATCTGGATGCCTTGGTCTGTGATGGTCAGGGGCCGCGCGCACGCGGAACGGCCCTGCGCGGGCGCAACGCGTGTGCCACCCGCGCGGAGCTCACGCGCTGAGCGGGACCGCATCCGCGCGCTCGGGTGCGACGGTGGCCTCCAGCTCGCGCGGATTCGTGCGGAACCAGCGCGCTATCAGGAGGATTTCGTCCACCTGGTGCTTGGAAACGAGCGCGCTGTTCGGCTCGGGCTGGCCGAAGTGCTCCTCCGCCAATCGCGCCAGCCGCCGCTGCTCCGCCTGCGAGTCCGGCGCCGAGACGACGGCGCGCACGGTGCCGCGGCGGATCAGGTACACGCGCGGGTCCACGCCCCGCGCGCAGGGAACGCGGTACAGGAAGGTGAGGGTGTCCAGCGCCTCGCGCAGCCTGGCGAACTCGTCGCGCAGGCGCTCCAGCCGCTTGATCCGCTCTCGAACGGCCGCGGCGTACTCGAAGTCCCACCGCTCCGCCGCGGCCAGCATGCGCGCGTTGAGCCACGCCAGCGGTTCGTCCGCATCGCCGTTGAGGAAGGCGCGCAGCAGGTTCACCCGTTTGCGGTACTCGGCCTGGGAGGTGAGGCCCGCGCAGGGGCCCAGGCACAGCTTCAGCTCGGCGCGGTGGCAGCCGGGGGTGCGCTCGAAGGCGAACAGGTCCGGCTGGTCCGAGAAGCGCATCGGCATGGTGAGCGCGCAGTCGCGCAGGCCGAGCACGTCGTTGAGCTCGCGGACGGCCTCGATCACCCGCCGCCCGCCTCGGAACGGGCCGTAGTAGGCCGCGCGGTCGTCGCTGACCGCGGCGACGACGGCCAGCTTGGGGACGGCCCCGCCGGTGAGCTTGAGGAACGAGTACCGGCCGTCGCGCTTGTGCTGGACGTTGAGGCGCGGGCGGAAGCGCTTGATCAGCTCCAGCTCGCGCAGCAGCGCCGCGAACTCGCTCGGCTCGTAGTCCCACGCGACGGAGCCCGCCTCGTTGACGACGCGGTAGCCCTTTTCTTCGGGGCGCGCGCGGAAGTAGGAGAGGAGGCGGGTGCGGATCTGCTTCGACTTTCCCACGTACACGATCTCCCCGTCCGGCGCCAGGAACCGGTAGGTGCCGGGGAAGTTCCGGGCTTCGCGCACGGAATCGCGCAGGGGGTGTGCGGCGGGTTTGGGCACGCGGGGGCTCGATGCCGCGGAGAACAAAAACCGAATCGCGGCAAGATAGTGCGCGTGGCGCGTTCGCGGAAGGGTGGAACGGAAGGCCTCACGCGGAGGCGCGGAGACGCGGGAGAACTTCAACAGCGGGCTCACACAGAGACACAGAGCCACAGAGAGAAAAGCAAGAGATTTTTCCTGTGGCTTTCTGTTCCTTCTGTGTTCTCTGTGTGAGGCTTTTGCTGTTGTTTAGCTGCCGAGCGCGTGCTCGAGTCGTGAGGCAAGCGCGTCCGCGGCGGCGGAGAGCTCGGGGGGCTCGGCGGGCTGAGGCGCGGCGGGGGCGGCGCGGTGGGTAACGGCGTCGAGGAGGGCCTCGGCGGCGGTGCGACCACGGGCGTCGGTGGCGATGGAGAGGGCGTGGCGGGCTGCGGACTCGGCCTTGCTCCAGGCGCCCATCGCGGCTGCGGCGCGGGACAGGGCGAGGATGGCGCGCACGGGCGGTGGCGCGTTGGGCTCGTCGCGCACGGCTTCCCAGGCCTGCGTCCAAGCGTCGAGGAAGCCGTCCGCGTCGTGGGTGCCGGCGGCAGCGCGGGCCAGCTCGGCGAGGACGGGGAGGCGGAGTGGCGCTGGCTCGGCCTCGTGCTGCAGGGCGCGGAGGATGGGGAGCGCGCGGGCGAAGTGGCCGCCGGCGACCCAGTGGCGCGCCACGTCGAACGCCAGTCGCGCGGTTCGGGGGTGATGCGGACCGTAGTGCTCCAGCGCCGCGACGGCTAGGCGCACGGCCTCACGCCGCTGTCCGCCCTCGGCGGCGGCCAAAAAGAGCTTGTGGAGTGCCCTTCCTTCCAGCTCGCGAAGGGTGTTTCTGTCGGCGGCGCGAAGTGCGCGCATGTAGAAGCGGCGAGCGGCCGCCAGGCTCCCGCGTCTGGCGTGGAGGGAGCCCAGGCCTAGGAAGGCGCGCGCGTAGGTCGCCCAGTCGCCCCGCTGCCGGGCGACGGCGACGGTGCGGCGGTACCAGGTCTCGGCGCGGGCCTCTTCGGCGCGGCGGCGGGCCAGGCGCGCCACCTCGTACGCGGCCTCGGCATCCACCGGATTCGCCTGGGCGGACGCCTGCGAGAAGGCGAGGGCCGTGGAGAGGAGGCCCCGCTCATCCGCCCATTCGGCGACGGCCCGGCAAGCGGCGGCGATGCGCACGGGATCGCCCATGCCGGGGCTGGCGGCCAGCGCCTGCAGGTCGCGCACGGCGGGAGCGAGCTCCGGCGGAAGGGCGGGGGAGGGATTGGAGCGCGCGCCGCGCCGCTGAAAGAGGCCCGCGCGGACTTCGGGAGACGCTTCGGCCCAGAGCGTGGCGTCGCGGAGCGCCTGCCACAGCACGACGCCACCCTCGCCGGGCACCTCGTCCAGCACGCCGAGCCCCTCGAACACCTCGGGGCCCTGCGTGAGCACGGGCGGGATGCGCCAGCGGCGCTGCGTCTTGCGGCGGGCGGGGCGAAGCTTGGGCTCGGTCGGCGTGTGCATTTGGGCGCTCCGTCGGGGACACCGGCAGCACGCCCCCGTTCGCGGGGTGGCCTACCGCTGGCAGTCATCGCAGAAAAAAGTGGATCGATTTGCCTGCACGATGCGCTGCAGCGGCC
>DASWNZ010000202.1:0-21003 GCA_036398975.1 Longimicrobium sp. | reverse complement strand
TGCCGGATCATGGACTACGGCAAGTTCAAGTACGAGGAGCAGCGCCAGCAGCGCGAGGCGCGGAAGAAGCAGCACCACGTACAGATCAAAGAAGTCAAGATGCGTCCCGGGATCGAGGACCACGACTACGACTTCAAGCTCCGCCACGCCCGCCGCTTCCTCGAAGAGGGGAACAAGGTCAAGCTGACCATGATGTTCCGCGGGCGCCAGATGGCCCATCCCGAGTTCGGGCGTCAGGTGCTGGACCGCGTGTCGGTGGCGCTCCAGGACATCAGCAAGGTAGAGTCGCACCCGATGATGGAAGGGCGCAGCATGGTGATGATGATCGCGCCGCTGAAGCCTCCCTCCAGCCCGTCTGGAGGTTCAGATCGGTCCGCCCCCGCGAACACGGGAGGGGACGATCGCCCCGCACCCGCGGCCGCGGGTGCATCTCAACGGCCCGCGCCGGTTGCGCCGCGGGCTCCCGAACGACCCGCGCCGCCCGCGGCCGAGTCGAAATAAAGGAAGTCATCCGATGCCGAAGATGAAGACCCACCGGGGTGCGGCGAAGCGCTTCAAGGTGACGGCCAAGGGCCGCGTGAAGCGTGGGAGCGCCATGCACAGCCACATCCTGACCAAGAAGTCGCCGAAGCGGAAGCGGAACCTGCGCGGCACCACCATGCTCGCCAAGCCGGACGAGAAGCGCGTGAAGCGCCTCCTCCTGGCCTGACGCGCGCTTTCGCAACCGAATAGAGAGGGTTTGGACTCATGCCTCGCGTAAAGAACAACGTCGCCCGCCTGCGGCGGAAGCGGCAGATCCTGGCGGACGCCAAGGGCTACTTCGGCCGCCGCAAGAACCTGTACAAGACGGCGAAGGAAGCCGTGGAGCGGGCCCGCCGCTATGCGTACCGGGACCGCAAGAACCGCAAGCGCGAGTTCCGCCGCCTGTGGATCGTCCGCATCAACGCCGCCGCCCGGATGAACGGGCTGTCGTACTCGCGCTTCATGAACGGCCTCAAGCGCGCCGGCATCGAGATCGACCGCAAGGTGCTCGCGGACCTCGCCGTGCGCGAGCCGCAGGCCTTTGAGCAGCTCGCCAGCGCCGCCACGGCGAACCAGGGCTGAGCTGGTCCTGTTTCGAAGTTCCCGAGCGGCGCCGTGGACCTCCACGGCGCCGCTCGTGTTTTGCGGGGTAGCCAAATGCCGGGCCGCCGTCCAGATTGTGACAGTGGAGTGCGATCACCCCGAGGTGCGCGATGAACCGACGCCGGCTCACCATCGTTCGCGAGCGGCCCAGACTTCGGGCGCTCGAAATCGTGTGCACGATCGTGCTTTGCGTCATCGTGTACCTGCTTTCCACGCCTCTGATCGACTGGATGCGCGAGGTGGGCGGGTACACGATCATCGGGCAATGACCTTCGCAGCGGCCCCGTTGCCGTCCAGGCGGAACAGGTAAGATGAGCATCACGGAAGAGCTGATCGCGCAGCTGCGCGCGCTGGAGTCGGAAGGCGGTGCGGCGATCGGTGCGGCGGATGGGGCCGAGGCGCTGGAGGCGGTGCGGATCGACCTGCTCGGCCGAAAGGGGCGGCTGACCGGCATCCTGCGCCGCCTGGGCGAGCTGTCGCCCGGAGAGCGGCCCGTGGTGGGGGCGGAGGGAAACCGCGTGCGCGATGCGCTCAACGCCCTCTTCGACGCGCGGACCGCCGCGCAGGCCGCCGCCGCGGACACGGGGCCGCGCGAGGACCTTACGCTCCCCGGGCGCGCGCCATGGCGGGGCGGGATTCACCCGGTGCGGCAGGTGGTGGACGAGATCTGCGAGATCTTTCGTGACTTGGGTTTCAGCCGCGTGGCCGGGCCGGAGGTGGAGTCGGTGGAGTACAACTTCGCCAAGCTCAACTTCCCGCTGGACCACCCGGCGGCGGACATGCACGACACCTTCTACCTGGGCGAGGGGACGCTGCTGCGCACCCACACCTCGCCGATGCAGGCGCGCATCATGGAGGCGCACGCGCCGCCGATCCGTGTGGTGATCCCCGGCACCGTGTACCGCCGCGACCCGTTCGACGCGAGCCACGCGCCCGCCTTCGAGCAGATCGAAGGGCTCGCCGTGGACGAGGGCGTCACCTTCGCCGACTTCAAGGCGACGCTCGCCCTGTTCGTGCGCCGCTTCTTCGGCCCGGACGCGAAGACGCGCTTCCGCCCCTCGTACTTCCCGTTCACCGAGCCGTCGGCGGAGGTGGACGTGTCGTGCATGATCTGCGGCGGCGCCGGCTGCTCGGCGTGCAAGGGGACGGGGTGGATGGAGATCATGGGCGCCGGGATGGTGCACCCCAACGTCTTCAAGCACGCCGGCATCGATGCCGAGCGCTACACCGGCTACGCCTTCGGAATGGGGCCGGGACGTATCGCAATGCTGCGCTACGGCATCACGGACATCCGCCTGCTGTACGAGGGGGATATGAGGTTCCTGGGGCAGTTCGCGTAACGGCAGGGCATGGGAAATTCGGTGGAGGACGGAGTTCCCGCGTTCCTGGTGCGGCTGGTGGAGCGGTGGGAGGAGCAGGAGATCAGGAGCGCCGGTGGGGCGGGGGACGATGAGGTGCGCGGGTTCGAGAAGCGGCACGGGGTGCGGCTTCCGGCGGGGCTGCGCCACTACTTCCGTCACGTCGGCGGGATCGCGGTGGATGGGGAGAGTCCCGCGCTCGACCAGGACCTGATCCGCTTCTGGCCGCTGGACGAGGTGAGCACGCTCGCGCAGGCGTGGGTGCCCGCGCCCGACGCGGAGCGGTGGTTCGTGATCGGCGACTACGCGATGTGGACGTGGGCATACGTCGTCCGGCTGTCCTCCGATCCGGAAGAGGCCGCGCCCGTCGCGGTGAGCTTCGGATCAGCCGAGCTGCGGCCGATCGCGGATTCGTTCGAAGCATTCGTGGAGATGTATCTGCGGCGCGATCCGCTGGTGATCTCGCCTGACCAGTAAACGACACACGGCGGTCCATGAACGTCTCGTACCTCTGGCTCAAGTCCCTCGCGCCCGGCCTCCAGGGAAGCGCGGAGGAGATCGCCCACCGCCTCGCCCTCCTCGGCGCGCCGGTGGACGAGCTCACGCACCTCGGCGCGGGGATCGGCGACGTGGTGATCGCGCGCGTCGAGGAGGTGTGGCAGCACCCCAACGCGGACCGGCTGCGCGTCACGCGCGTCAACGCCGGCGGCGAGACCGTACAGGTAGTGTGCGGCGCGCCCAACGTGGAGGCGGGCCGCTTCTACCCGTTCGCGCCGGTCGGCGCGACGCTGCCCGGCGGGATGACTATCGGCAAGGCGAAGCTGCGCGGCGAGGTGAGCGAGGGGATGCTCTGCTCCGCGCGCGAGCTGGGTCTGGGGCGCGACCACGCCGGGCTGTTGACGCTGAACGGCGATTACACGCCCGGCACCCGCTTCGTGGACGCGCTGGGGCTGGACGACTGGCGCCTCCTGATCGACGTCACGCCCAACCGCGGCGAGCTGCTGTCGCACATGGGCGTGGCGCGCGAGCTGGCGCCGGGCGGGGTAGCCGGGGTGGAGCTTCCGGCCTTCCCGAATGCGTCCGACGTGCCGCTGGAGATCCGCTCCGGCGGCTCGCACGGCAAGGTGGGCGACGTGCTGGTACGAATCGAGGACGAGGCGGGGTGCCCACGTTACATGGGCACGATCGTGCGCGGCCTGCGAGTGGGGCCGTCGCCGGAGTGGCTGGCGACGCGGCTTCGAGCGGTGGGGCTGCGCCCGATCAACAACATCGTCGATGCCACCAACTACGTCCTCTTCGAGCTGGGCCAGCCGCTGCACGCGTTCGACCTGCGGAAGCTGCGCGGCGACGAGATCCGCATCCGGCGCGCGCGCGACGGCGAGACGATCGCCACGCTGGACGGGACGGACCGCACGCTCGTCGCCAGCGACCTGGTGATCGCGGACGCGGAGGGCGCGGTCGCCATCGCGGGGGTGATGGGCGGCGCCAACAGCGAGGTGGACGAGGGGACGACCGACATCTTCCTGGAGTGCGCCCTCTTCGAGCCGAAGACGGTCCGCCGCACCCGCAGCCGCCTCGTGCTCTCCACCGATGCGTCGTACCGCTTCGAGCGCGGCGTGGATCCCGAGGGGCAGCCGCGAGCGCTGCAGCGCGTGGTGGATCTGATCGTAGCGGTGGCGGGTGGGTGGGCCAGGAGGGCGGTCGACCTCAACCCGCGCCCCTGGGAGCGGCGCGTCGTTTCGCTGCGTCCGGAGCGGGTGAAGCGCGTCCTCGGCGCCGAAGTCGCGCCCGCGGAGATCGGGACGCTGCTGTCTGAAATCGGCTTCGAAGTGGATGCAGACGCCTCGCCGATGCGCGTGGTCGTCCCCGGCTTCCGCGGCGACGTGGAGGAGGAGATCGACCTGATCGAGGAGATCGCGCGGCGCCGCGGCTACGATTCCTTCCCCGACGAGCTGGCGCCGTTCCGGCCGAGCAGCGTCCCCGAGGCGCCGGTGGTGGAGGTGGAGCGGCGGATCGCGGAGCGCTTCGTGGGGTGGGGCTTCCTGGAAGCGCGCACCACCGGCTTCGTGCCGGAGAGCGCGGGCGAGGTGCGGGTGCTCAACCCGCTCTCGGCCGAGGAAGGCTTCCTGCGCACCTCGCTCGTCCCGGGCCTGCTGCGGCGCGTGGAGCACAACTTCGCCCACGGCGTGCGCGACGTGCGGCTGTTCGAGATCGGCACGGCGTTCAGCGCCGGGCCGGCGGGGGGGATGCCGCACGAGGAGCGTCGCGTGGCGGCGGCTTTCAGCGGCGCGCGCGCCCCGCGTCACTGGACCGGCGAGGCCGGCGCCTACGAGGTGTGGGACCTCAAGGGGATGCTGGAAGAGCTCGTCCGCGAGTACCCCGACGCGCGCGTGGACGTGCTGGGCGCCGGCTTCACCGTCGTTGGCCCGGACGGGAGCCTGGGCGGCGGCGGGGCGGGCGAGGGGGTGGATGCGCCCGCGTGGGCCGCGCCCGTCTGGACGCTGGAGCTGCGCCTTCCCGCGGCGGCGATGGACCGGCGCGGCATCCGCTACGCGCCGTTGCCCACTCAGCCTGCCTCCGAGCGCGACCTGGCGCTCCTGGTGCCGCACGCCGTATCCGCCGAGCAGGTGGGCGCGACCATCGTGGACGCCGCGTCCGCGCTGCTGGAGGGGCTCGCTCCGTTCGACCTGTACGAGGGGAAGGGACTTCCGGAGGGGACGCGCAGCGTGGCCTGGCGCCTCCGCTTCCGCGCCACCGACCGCACGCTGACCGACGCCGAGGTGGATGCCGAGGTGGAGCGGGTGCTGCGTGCCCTGGAGGAGCGCCATGGTATCCGACGCCGCTGAATCCGCCGGGCCCGCCGCCGGCTGGGAACGGCTGGAGCTCGCCGCGCGCTCCGCCGCATCTTCCGTCGCCGACTGGCGCAGCCGCGCCCGCGAGGCGGAGGCGGAGGTGGACCGCCTGCGCCGCGAGCTGGAAGCGGTGGGCGCCGCCACCCCCGACGACGCGGGCGGCGAGCTGCGCCGGCTGCGCGCCGAGAACGCCCTCCTCAGCAGCCGCACCGACGAGGCTCGCCAGCGCATCCAGGCGCTGCTGGCCCGCCTCGCCATGCTGGAGGCACGCCGATGAACCGCGCCCGCCTCACGCGCCACTCGGTCACGGTGGAGATCGCGGGGGAGAAGCACGTCCTGCGCTCCGAGCTGCCGCCGGAGGACACGCGCGCGATCGCCGCGCACGTGGACAGCACCCTGCGCGGCCTCCCCGGCTACCAGACGCTGGAGCCCTTTCGCGCCGCCACCCTGGCCGCGCTCTCCATCACCGACGAGCTCTTCCACGCCCGCGAAGAGCTGCGCCGCCTGCGCGAGGAGATCGGGAAGCGCACCGCCGAGCTCGCCGCCATCCTGGAAGAAGCGGGCGAGGACGACGCGGCCAAGCGCGCTCGAGGAGCCGCCCGGAGGGGGTGAGCGGCACTCATCCGTTTCCACGACAGGGTTGCGGTGGAAGCTGGCGCGCACCTAAGTTGAGAATGCGGCTTCCCCGCCGCCGCGCTGTCAAAAAGCGCGTACGGGACGGTGGCGGGTCGGTAACGAGTCTGCCGCCGTACTTATTTGTGACAAGACGCGGGCCCCGGCCCGCCCTGGAATAAAATCACAATGGAAATCCTGCTGATCGCCGTGGCCCTCCTCGTGGGAGCGGCCGCCGGCTTCTTCGTGGGGAAGAACGTTCTCGAAAGCCGCCTCCGCGCGAGCCGCGCCACCGCCGAGGACGAGGCGGAGCGCATCCGGGGCGCCGCCGTGCAGGAGGTGGAAGCGCTGCGCAAGGCCGAGGTGCTGAAGGGGCGCGAGGAGGCGATCCGCGCCCGCGAGGAGTGGGAGCGCGAGGAGGCCCGCCGCCGCGACGACGTGGAGCGGGTGGAGCGCCGCCTTCAGGAGCGCGAGGAAGCGCTCGACCGCAAGTTCCACCTGCTGGACGAGAAGGGGCAGGCGCAGGAGCAGCGCGCCGAGGCCGTGGTGCGGCGCGAGAAGCGGCTGGAGGAGCAGGAAAAGGAGCTGCAGGGGCGCACCGCCGAGGTGCAGCACCGCCTTGAGTCGCTCGCCGGGCTCACGGCGGACGAGGCGCGCCGCCAGCTCATGCACGAGATGGAGGAAGGGGCCAAGGCCGCCGCCACGCACCGCATCCGCGAGATCAAGGAAGAGGCCCGCCGCAACGCGGAGCGCGAGGCGAAGGAGATCATCTCCCTCGCCATCCAGCGCATCGCCGCCGACCACACGGCCGAGACCACCGTCTCCGTCGTCGCCCTGCCGTCGGACGAGATGAAGGGGCGGATCATCGGGCGCGAGGGGCGCAACATCCGCGCGTTCGAGCAGGCCACGGGGATCGACGTCATCATCGACGACACCCCCGAGGCCGTCGTCCTTTCCGGCTTCGACCCCATCCGCCGCGAGACGGCGCGCCTGGCGCTGGAAAAGCTGGTCTCCGACGGGCGCATCCACCCCGGGCGAATCGACGACGTGGTGGCGAAGTCGCGGAAGGAGGTGGAGAACGGGATGCGCGAGGCCGCCGAGGAGATCCTGTACGAGCTGGGAATCCACGGCGTGCACCCGGAGGTGGTCAAGGTGCTGGGGCGCCTGAAGTTCCGCACCTCGTACGGGCAGAACCAGCTGCTGCACAGCAAGGAGGTGGCGATCCTGGCCGGCAACATGGCGGCCGAGATGGGCTTCGACGCCACCCTCGCCAAGCGGATGGGCCTCCTGCACGACGTGGGGAAGGGGATGACCCACGAGCACGAGGGGACGCACGTGGAGCTGGGCTGGAATCTGGCCAAGAAGTACAACGAGCCGCCGCAGGTGCTGAACGCCATCAAGGCGCACCACGACGAGGAGCCGCACCTCTATCCCGAGTCTTTCCTGGTGACGGCCGGCGACGCCATCAGCGGCTCGCGCCCCGGCGCCCGCCGCGAGATGTTCGAGACGTACGTGAAGCGTCTGGAGAAGCTGGAGGAGATCGCGCTCTCCTTCCCCGGCGTTGAACGCTGCTTCGCGATCCAGGCGGGCCGCGAGCTGCGCATCATGGTCATCCCCGAGCAGGTGACCGACGAGGAGATGTCGCGCCTGAGCGAGGAGACGGCGCGGCGCATCGAGGCGGAGCTCCAGTATCCCGGCCAGATCAAGGTCGTTGTCGTGCGCGAGACAAAGGCCGTCGACTTCGCTCGCTGATCCAAGCTTCCAACCGTCCAGAGGGCCCGGCTTCCGTGAGGAGCCGGGCCTTCTTAACTGCGCCTCACACAGAGACACAGAGGGTACAGTAAGAACAGAAAAGGAGGTTCTCTGCGTCTTGCAGTGCCCTCTGTGCCCTCTGTGTGACGGTTTTGGGACACCGGCCGCACGAAGATGCCGGGACGGTGGCGGATGCCGCAGGCGGGGGTGTGCGGAGGTTAGGGCGCGCGATAGATTGCGCGCGTCAGAGGTATGGGATCACCAGAACGGGGTGAGGCGGGGCGAGTGAAGATCCTTTTCGTGGCGGACGTCATCGGGTCGCCGGGACGGCGCGTGGTGACGCAGCTCCTGCGGCTCGTGCGCAAGGACGTGGGGGCGGATGCCGTCATCCTCAACGGCGAGAACTCCGCCGGCGGGTTCGGCATCACGCCCGACACCGTCCGCGAGTTCCTGGAGCTGGGGGTGGACGTCATCACCACCGGCAACCACGTGTGGGACAAGAAGGAGATCCTTCCTCTGCTCGACCGCGAGCCACGCCTCCTGCGTCCGGCCAACTATCCGCCCCCCAACCCTGGACGCGGGCACACGGTGGTCAAGGTGGGTGCGGTGAGGCTGGCGGTGATCAACCTGCAGGGGCGCACCTTCATGCCTCCGCTGGACGATCCCTTTCGCATGGCCGACGCGCTCATCGCGGATCTCCGCGGCGAGGCGGACGTGATCGTGGTCGACTTCCACGCGGAGGCGACGAGCGAGAAGCAGGCGTTCGCGCGGTACCTGGACGGGCGCGTGGCGGCGGTGGTGGGGACGCACACGCACTGCCAGACGGCGGACGAGCGCGTGCTGCCTGGCGGAACTGCGCAGATCACCGACCTGGGGCTCACCGGCGGGCTGGGCGGGGTGATCGGGATGAAGGCGGAGCTCTCCATCGAGCGGCAGCGCACCCTCGCCCGCGGCGAGCGGCTGCAGCCGGCCGACGAGGAGCTGACGCTGCAGGGCGCGGTGGTGGACGTGGACGAGAAGACGGGGCACGCGCGCTCCATCCAGCGGGTGAGCGTGCCGTACGAACGGGTCCTGCAAGGGGAGTTCAGGAAGAAGTGAGCGCGCGCATCATCGAGGGCACCCGCATCGGCCGGGAGATCCGCGCCGAGGTCGCGGCCGAGGTAGAGCGCCTCCGCTCTGAGGCGGGCGTCGTCCCCGGCCTGGCCGTGGTGCTGGTGGGGAACGATCCCGCCAGCGAGGTCTACGTGCGCAGCAAAACGCGCGCGTGCCACGAGGCGGGGATGAACGACCGCCTCGTGCACCTGGACGCCGCCATCAGCGCCGAGGAGCTGTTCGGCGTCATCGACGGCCTCAACGCGGACCCGGCGGTGCACGGCATCCTGGTGCAGCTTCCCCTTCCGCCCCACATCGATCCGATGGCGGTGCTGGAGCGCGTGCACCCCGCCAAGGACGTGGACGGCTTCCATCCCCTCAACGTGGGGCGCGCCTTCGTGGGGGACCCCGTCGGCTTCCTTCCCGCCACCCCCGCGGGGATCATGGAGCTCCTGCGCCGCGAAGGAGTGCCCACGCACGGGCGCCACGCGGTGGTGGTGGGGCGGTCGCTGATCGTGAGCAAGCCGCTGGCGTCGCTCCTGCTGGCGCCGGGCCCCAACGCCACAGTCACCCTCTGCCACCGCCACACGGTTGACCTCGCCTCGCACACACGCATGGCGGACATCCTGGTGGTCGCGGTGGGGAAGCCGGGGCTGATCACGCGCGACATGGTGAAGCCCGGCGCCGTGGTGCTGGACGTGGGGACCACCCGCGTGGCCGACCCCCTCGACCCGCGCGGCTACGTGATCCGCGGCGACGTGGAGTTCGACGCGGTGCGCGAGGTGGCCTCCGCCATCACGCCGGTGCCAGGCGGGGTGGGGCCGATGACCATCGCCATGCTGCTGCGCAACACGGTGGAGGCGGCCCGCCGCGCCGCCGCCCGCGCCCGCCGCCGCGCCGGGACCGCCGCGTGACGTACGACCTCTTTTCCTCGGCGGGCGCCAGCGAGCGGCCCAGGCGCGGGATGAACGAGGCCCGCAACGAAGAGGTCGCGCGCGCCGTCGCCGCCCGTGACGCGGACGCGGGCTTCCCCCCGCCGCGCGCCGCCCGCCCCGAGTGGACGGTCGCCGACGTCAACGCTGCCGCGCGCGAGCTGGTGGAGAGCGTCCTGCCGCCCATGTGGGTCGTGGGCGAGGTCAGCAACTTCACCAAGGCGCGCTCCGGCCACGTTTACTTCACCCTGCGCGGCCCCGACGCCCAGCTCCGCTGCGTGATGTGGCGCGACGAGGCCCGCCGCCTCCCCACCACTCCTGCCGAGGGGATGGAGGTTCGCGCGCTCGGCCGCGTGACGCTGTACGAGCCGCGCGGCGAGTTCCAGCTCGTGGTCGCGGAGCTGGAGGGGCGCGGCGAGGGGCTGTGGAAGCTGGCCTTCGACCGCCTGCGGACGCGCCTGGAGCTGGAGGGGCTGACCGCGCCCGAGCGCAAGCGCCCCCTTCCCGCGCACCCGGCGTGCGTGGGGATCGTGACCTCGCGCGACGGCGCCGCCCTGCGCGACGTCGCGGCGGTGGTGCGCAGGCGTGCACCGTGGACGCGCCTGGTCCTCGCCCCTACGCGGGTGCAGGGGGAGGGCGCCCCCGCCGAGATCGCCGCCGCCATCCGCCGGTTGGGGCGCGCGGGGTGCGCGGACGTGCTGATCGTGGGGCGCGGCGGCGGCTCGGTGGAGGACCTGTGGGCCTTCAACGAGGAGGTGGTCGCGCGCGCCATCGCCGAGTCGCCCATCCCGGTGATCTCGGCCGTGGGGCACGAGACCGACGTCACCATCGCCGACCTGGTGGCCGACCTCCGCGCCCCCACCCCGTCCGCCGCCGCCGATGCCGCCGTGCCCGACGGAAACCGGGTGCGGCGCGAGGTCGCGGAGCTGCGCGCGCGGCTGGTGGACGCGGCGCGCGAGCAGGTGGCGGAGGGGCGCGAGGCGGTCTTCTCCGCGAGCCTGGATCTGCGCGACGCGGCGGAGCGTCTGCTGCGCGGGCGGCGCGAGCGGGTGTCGGCGGTGGCGGGGCGGCTGCACGCGCTCTCCCCTCTCGCCACGCTGGCGCGCGGCTTCGCCGTCCCCCTGTCGCCGGAGGGGCGGGTGCTCCGCTCCCGCACCGACTTCGCGCCGGGAGGGCGCTTCGACCTGCGCGTGGCGGACGGCACCGTCCCCTGCCGCGCCGAGCCCACGACGGACCGATGAGCGAGACCAGGCTGGAAGGCGCGCTGGAGCGCCTGGGCGAGATCGTGGAGCAGCTCGAAGGCGACGGCCTGGAGCTGGACGAGTCGCTGGCGCTCTTTGAAGAAGGGGTTCGCCTCCTGCGAGGTGCCGAAGCGGTGCTGGACGGTGCGGAGGAGCGCATCCGCCTCCTGGTGGAAGAGGGCGACGGGTTCCGGCAGGATCCGATGGCGGAGGAGCGGTGACGCTGGCCGACCCCACCTCGATGCGGCTCGACGACTTCCTCGCGCGGGAGCGTGCCCGGGTGAACCATGCGCTGGAGGAGGTCGCGCGGGAGCTCACGGATTCCGTGGCTCTCGCCCTCCGCGAGCCGGTCCGCTACGCCCTTGCCACGCCGGGTAAGCGCCTGCGCCCCATCCTCTGCGCCGCGGCCTGGCGCGCGGCCGCCGGCGAGCCGGACGAGCGCGTGTACCGCTTGGCGACGGCGGTGGAGATCGTCCACACCTACTCGCTGGTGCACGACGACCTCCCCTCGATGGACGACGACGCCCTGCGGCGCGGGCGCGCCACCCTGCACGTGGTGTTCGGCGTGGCGCGCGCGACGCTGGCGGGCGCGGCGCTGATTCCCGCCGCCGTGTCCGTCCTCGACGGCGCCGCGCGCGCTCTGGAGCTTTCGTGCGAGCGGCGGGCGCGGCTGGTGGGCGAGCTGTGCAGGGCGAGCGGCGCGGCCGGGATGGTGGGCGGTCAGGTGCTGGACCTGGAGAGCGAGGAGCGTCCCATCGACGCCGCCGCGCTGGAGTCGATCCACCGGCGCAAGACGGGCGCGCTCCTCGCCGCGTCGCTCCGCATCGGCGCGCTCGCCGCCGGCGCGCGGGAAGAGGTGCTGGCCGCCCTCACCGTGTACGGCGAAGACGTCGGCCTCGCCTTCCAGATCGTGGACGACGTGCTGGACGTCACCGCCAGCGCGGAGGCGCTGGGGAAGACGGCGGGCAAGGACGAATCGGTGGGAAAGGCGACGTACCCGGCGCTCTTTGGCATCGACGGCGCCCGCAGCCTCGCCGCCAGCCGGGTGGAGGAGGCGATCTCCGCGCTCCACGCCGCCCGCATCGCCTCGCCCGAGCTGGAAGCGCTCGCCCGGTTCGTGCTCGAGCGCCGGAGCTGATCAGCTCTCGGGCTCCTGGAAGCGCAGATGGTGGAAGTTGAACACCTCAGCGCCTTCCGAGGCGAGGCGCCCATATAGAGGAAGGTCGTCGGTGAGTATCGAGACGCGCTCGCCAGCCGCCTGCTTTATCGCTGTATGGGTAAGGCCGAGCTGGATGTACAGCCCTTGTGCGGTGAGGGATCTGCTCGCGTAGTAGCGTTCCTCGGCTCCGCTGACGAATCCAGCGAGAACGGCACGCGCCTTTCCTCGCAGCGGTTCGGCGAGCTGGCCGGCAAGGTTGCTCGTCTCCGTCAGCACGTTGGGAGTGGTGACGAGGGCTCGGTATCCGTTCACGAAGTCGCGCAACAGCTCGTAGTCCGCGCGAGTGTAGGCCCGAGTGCGCTTGAACCGCTCGATCTGCATCGGGTCGGTCAGCCCGATCACCAGGAGGACGAGAAGGTTCGTGTCCAGCAGAAGCTTGTCGTTCCGCCGCGGCATCAGGCGACGTCCCGTATCTTCATCGAGTGAACGGCGCCGCTCTCCGCGTCCACATCGAAGACCTTGTAGACGCGAGGCAGCTTCTGGATGTCGTCCTGCCCGTACGCGGGAATCAGCGCCGACGCCTTCGTCCTGATCGCGGGTTCGACCCAGCCAAGGGTGATGTTCCAGAGCCTCTGGTCGCCAGAGAGCTCGACCTCCTCCACGCGCAGGTGTCGGAGCTCGTCCCCGTCGAACAGCTCTCGCGCGAAAGTCGTTGCCGCTTTCACGGCCTGCTTGACGTCGATCATGGTACGAGAATCCTTGATGGATGGGGTGGGACCGCGGCGCGCATCCTGAAACAAACATGCCCGTTGCCATCCGATCCTCTAAGTTACCCCGGGTCCTGAATTCGGTTTGCCGGAGCCGTTCGGCGACGCACCAGGGTTGACGCGCGGGGCTTCGCTTTGTACTGTAAAGTGGAAGCCGTGCCGCGGCTGTGACGGGCGGAGGTTGGTTGAGCGCGGCTCATGGTCTAGATTGTTCGGATGCGGCCGTCCGGTCGACCCTTGAGAGTGGAAGGAAGAACCCGATGGCACTTCTCGACAGAGTCAAACTTCCCGCGGACGTGCGCGCGCTGCCGGCCGAGGAGCTTCCCGCCCTCTGCCAGGAAGTGCGCGACCGCGTGATCGACGTGGTGGCGGCCCACAAGGGCGCGCACTTCGGCTCCAACCTGGGGGCGGTGGAGCTCGCGGTGGCGCTGCACCGCGCCTTCGACACCCCGCGCGACCAGCTCATCTGGGACGTGGGGCACCAGGCGTACCCCCACAAGATCCTCACCGGGCGCAACGAGGGGATGCCCGGGATCCGCAAGCGCCACGGGCTCTCCGGCTTCCTGCGCCGCGACGAGAGCGAGTACGACGTTTTCGGCGCCGGGCACGCCGCCACCTCGATCTCCGCCGCAGTGGGGATCGCCGCCGCGCGCGACCTGCGCGGCGACGACTACGAGGCGATCGCGGTGATCGGCGACGGCTCCATGACCTGCGGGCTGGCGTACGAAGCGCTCAACAACGCCGGCGATACGGACCGCGACCTGATCGTCGTGCTCAACGACAACCAGATGTCGATCTCCCCCAACGTTGGGGCGCTGCACAAGTACCTGGGGGTGCACAAGCGACTGACCGAGGTGCGGACTTCGCCGCTGTACAACCGCATCCGCGAAGAGGTGAAGCGGCTGGTCCACGCGGCGCCACGCATCGGCACCATCGGCGAGATGGTGGAGCACTTCGCGGTTCGCGCGGACGGCGCGTTCAAGGGGATGTTCGTACCGGGGATGCTCTTCGAGGAGCTGGGCTTCCGCTACGTGGGTCCGGTGGATGGGCATGACGTCGCCTCGCTGGTGGACACCTTCGAGCAGGTTCGCAAGATGAAGGGGCCGCGGCTGGTGCACGTCCTCACCACCAAGGGAAAGGGGTTCGCGCCGGCCGAGGCGGACCAGGTGAAGTGGCACGCGCAGGGCGGCTTCGACCGCACCACCGGCGCGCCGCTCAAGGTGTCCGCCGCCGGGCTCCCGCGCTGGCAGAACGTCTTCGGGCAGGCGCTGACGGAGCTGGCGGCCGAGGACAGGGACGTGGTGGCGATCACCGCCGCGATGGCGGGCGGCACGAGCACCGACATCTTCCAGAAGGCGCACCCGGAGCGCTTCTTCGACGTGGGGATCGCCGAGGGGCACGCCGTCACCTTCGCCGCCGGCCTGGCGACGCAGGGGATCAAGCCGGTGGTGGCGATCTACTCCACCTTCCTCCAGCGCGCGTACGACTCCATCGTACACGACGTGGCGCTGCAGGAGCTGCCGGTGTGCTTCGTGATGGACCGCGCCGGCATCGCGGGCGACGACGGGCAGACGCACCACGGCGGGCTGGACATCGCCTACCTGCTTGCCGTGCCCGGGATGACGATCGCGGCGCCGCACAACGCGGACGAGCTGATCGGGCTGCTGAAGCTGGCGCTGGAGGCGAAGCACGGCCCCTTCGCCATCCGCATCCCGCGCGACAACGTCCCCGCGCTGCCGCGGCCGATCGCCGAGATCGAGCCGGTGGTGCACGGGAGTTGGGAGACGCTACGCACCGGCAAGGACGTCGCGATCCTGGCGGTGGGGACGATGGTGGCGCCCGCGATGGCCGCCGCGGAGATGCTGCAGCGGGAGGGGGTCTCGGCGACGGTGGTCAACGCACGCTTCGTGAAGCCGCTCGACGAGGGGACGCTGGAGCGCCTCTTTCCCGCCCACCCGCACCTTCTGACGGTGGAGGAGGGGACGGTGGTGAACGGCTTCGGCACGTACGCGTCGGCGCACGTGGCGGCGCGCTGGCCGGGGGTGCGGTGCGCGTCGATGGGGCTCCCGGACCGCTTCGTGGAGCACGGCGAGCGCGCCGAGCTGCTGGGCGAGCTGGGGCTCACGCCGGAGGGGATCGCGGCGCGGGCGCGCTCGCTGGTGGGCAAGCCGCTGCGGAAGCTGCTTGAGACCGCCTGACGGCGCGGGGCCGCGGCGCCTGGGCGTCGTCGGCCATGACCGGTACGACGAGCTCGAAGCGGCGCTGGCCCGCCTCCTGGCATTCGCCCGGGAGCGCGGGCTGGAGCTGTTCCTGGAAGACGACCTCCTGGAGGGGGCCCCGGGCGCGGCGGTCCTGACGCCCGACCTGGTGCCCACGCTCGACGTGCTCCTCACGCTGGGCGGCGACGGGACGCTGCTGCGGGGTGCACGGCTGGTGGCGCGCGACTCCGTCCCGGTGCTGGGGGTCAACCTGGGGCACCTGGGCTTCCTCACCACGGCGCATCCTTCCGAGCTGGAGGTAGCGCTGGACTGCTGGCTGCGCGGCGACTTCGAGCTGGACCGGCGCATGGCGCTGGACATCCGCTCGGTGGGGCCGGACGGCGTGGAGCGCGGCGAGTACCTGGCGCTCAACGACGCGGTGCTGCACAAGGGCGGCTCGGCGCGCGTGATCCGGCTGCAGGTGACGGCGCTGCGCGAGGAGGTGGGGAGCTACAGCGCCGACGGGATCATCCTGGCGACGCCCACCGGCTCCACCGCGTACTCTCTCTCCGCGGGCGGCCCCATCGTCCATCCCAGCGTGGACTGCATCATCGCCACCCCGATATCTCCCCACACACTCAGCGTGCGCCCCCTCGTCCTCCCCGCCGAGGAGACGCTGACGGTGGAGGTGCTCTCGCCCACCGAGGAGCTGATCCTCACCATCGACGGCCAGGAGAGCGAGCGCCTCATCCCCGGCGCCCGCGTGGTGGTGCGCCGCGCGGACGAGCGCGTGTCCCTCGTCCGCCTCCCAGAGCGCAGCTTCTTCTCCACCCTGCGCGTCAAGCTGCGCTGGGGCGACCTGGAAGAGCGCAAGAGATAGAACAAAGCGGTTCAGGGATCTTCGGAGAGGAGCGACGGCAACGATTCCACTGTTGTGCCGAGGGTCAACTCCTTGAAGATGGCCACCCGATCCACGCGCGGGGCGAACTTCTCTTCCGCCCACCCGAATTCCGCGAAATCCGCCGGTTCCGCCCGATAAGCCCCGAACCGCCCCACCAGTCCGCAGATCCAGTCTGCGCACTGGACTGTGAGGTACCGGTGGCTTTCGACCTGGTAGGGGGGCTCCAGCAGGTTCCGGAGCCGTTCCGAATCGTGGTACAACATGCGCGCTGCCTGGTCGAGCAGCATGTCCCGGTGCTCGTGCTCGTCCATTACGACGAGCACCTCGGCCCGCTGCTCGGCCGCGAAGGAGTCGATACGGCGGAGAAGCAGCTCGAACGTGCTGCGATACAGCTCCGTCGAGTCGTGCTCCAACGGCGGTTTGTCCTTGCAAGCGCCGACGTAGATCGTGCGTCCCCCAAACTCCTCGATCCTGTTCAGCAGCCGGTACGTCCCACGGGTGAGTGCCTTCCTGTACTTCGCGTAGTTCTGGGCCGTGTAGAGGGCGGAGCCTTTCTTTTCCCACGTCACGGCGTCGGTGACTCCCCGGCCCTTCATTTCGGGGCCGAGAAGGTAGCGCTTGAAATCGAGAAAGAACTCGCCGAAGTCGCGAACCGCGGCGGCGGGCAGGAGAACGCCCGCGAATCCGAAGACCGGGCTCGTGCGGTGCTGCGGATCGGACCGGCTCACGTAGGGGCCGACGTGCCCAACTCATCGACGTAGGCGAAGTAGAGCATGGCGACACGAAAGCCCGCTCAAGGGCGGGCTTTCTGACAGAGGAATCCCGTGATCGGGATCTACGAGGAAGCACGAAGGCCCACCTCGAGAGGCGGGCCTTCGGAAAGGAGAGCAACCGCACCGCGGTCGCGTCTCAGGGCCCCAAAGTATCGCGTTCCGGAGTCGCAGTCAAGTCCGAGGGGCTCACCCGGATTCACGGAGACAAGGACGAAGTAGTTCTTTCGCGATTCTCCTGATTCGGTTATTGTTCGGGTGAACCGCGATGGTGTCCAAGGGTACACACCGTGCTAGTTTCCGCGTATTTTGGCATCGCACGCAGATCCGGATGAATCCGCACGCTCTCAACGTCCTGGAGTACCGCGACGCGCTGGACATCGTCGCACGCTACGCATCGTCGGCGCTCGGCGGGGACGCGGTGCGCGCGCTGGAGCCCTCGGCCGACCTCGGGTGGATCGAGCCGGAACTGGCGCGCGTGGACCAGATGCGCGGCTTCCTCCGCGGCGATTCGGGGTGGTACATCCCCGCGATTCCGGACGTACGCGACCCGGTCCGCAAGCTGCGCGTGGAGGGTTCCGTGCTGGATGGCGCGCAGCTCCGCGACGTGGCGACGCTCCTCGCATCGTCACGGGTGACGCGGCGCGCGATCCAGGGGCAGGCGGCGAGCTTTCCGCTCCTGGCGATGCTCGCCGGCGCGTTGGTGGAGGCGGAGAAGGAGGAGACGGAGATCGGGCGCACCATCGACGACCACGGCACCGTGCGCGACGAGGCTTCGCCGCTCCTCTACCGCACGCGTCGCGAGATCAAGAGCGCGCGCAACCGGCTGGTGGAGAAGCTGGCGTCCTATGTCAGCTCGCTCCCGGCGCACTACCAGGTGCCGGACGCGTCGGTGACGGTGCGCGAGGGGCGCTTCGTGATCCCCATCCGCCGCGAGGGGCGCGGCGAGGTGGGCGGCATCGTCCACGACGAGAGCGGCACGGGCGCGACGCTCTTCGTGGAGCCGCCCGTCGCGGTGGAGATGATGAACCGCCTGCGCGAGCTGGAGGCGACGGAGCAGCGCGAGGTCACACGCATCCTGCGCGAGCTCTCCGCCCGCCTGCGGCCGATGCAGCCGGAGCTGCTGGCCACGCTGGACGCGATGGTGGCGCTGGACTCGGTGTACGCCCGGGCTCGCTACGCCATCAAGTCCGACGGGCACGTGCCGCGCCTCCTCCCCGCCGGGACGGAGGAGTACGAGGTGGTGAACGGGTACCATCCGGTGCTCCAGGCGCGCAGCGCGGCGGTGGTCCCTTTCGATCTGCGGATGGACGCGGGGGAGCGGACGCTGCTCATCTCCGGGCCCAACACGGGCGGCAAGACGGTGCTGCTGAAGGCGATCGGGCTGATCTCGCTCCTCACGCAGAGCGGGATCATACCGCCGGTGGGGCCGCGCTCGAAGCTCCCCGTCTTCCGCCAGGTGTTCGCCGACATCGGCGACGAGCAGAGCATCGAGGCGTCGCTCTCCACCTTCTCCGCGCACCTCAAGAACCTGCGCGAGGCGCTGGACGGCGCGGACTGGGAGGCGCTGGTGCTGACGGACGAGATCGGGAGCGGGACGGACCCGGTTGAGGGGGGCGTGCTGGCCCGCGCAATTCTCATCGAGCTGACGCGCCGCTCCGCCTTCACCGTCGCCACCACGCACCTGGGGCAGCTCAAGCTGCTGGCGACGGAGGAGCGCGGGGTGGTGAACGCATCGCTCCAGTTCGACGCCGAGCGCCTGCAGCCGACATATCGGCTGGTGAAGGGGATCCCCGGCCGCTCGTACGGCCTGGCGATCGCGCGGCGGCTGGGGATGGCGGAGTCGGTGCTCGAGCACGCGGAGTCCGCGCTGCCGCAGGGCGAGCGCGATGTGGCCCGCCTCCTCCTGGACCTGGAGGCGAAGGAGCTGCGCCTATCCGAAGCGACCGTCGCGCTGGAGCGCCAGCTCGGGGAGACGCGCGCGCTGCAGCAGGCGCTTGAGGAGCGCGAGCGCTCGCTCAAGGAGAAGGAGCGCGACGCGGAGCGGCGCGCACGGCAGCAGGCGCGCGACCTCCTCCTCCGCTCGCGCGCCGAGGTGGAGGCGGCCATCCAGGAGGTGCGCGGCGTGGCGGACGCGGCGCAGCTGGAGGAGGCCTCACGCGCCGCCCGCCGCCGCGTGGAGGAGGCCGCGACTCGCCAGCGCGAGCGCGTGCCGCAGGAGCGCAAGAAGGCCGGCGCGCACCCCGACCGCACGGCCGTGGTGGCGCTGGAGGCGGGCATCCGCGTGAGGATCGAGTCGCTGGGGCGCACGGGAACCGTGGTGGAGGTGCGCGACGGCAAAGCGCTGGTGGAAGCGGGCTCCATCCGCCTCCTGCTGCCGCGCGAGGACCTGTCGCCGCTACCCGCCGGTGACCAGCAGCGCGAGCGCAGCAAGCCGACCGCCGGCTACTACTCGCACACCAGCGAGGCGCACCCGGAGGTGGACCTGCGCGGGATGCGCGTGGACGAGGTGGAGACGGTGCTCGGCCGCGCGGTGGACGACGCGATCCTGGCGGGCCTGCCGTCGTTCCGCATCATCCACGGCAAGGGCACCGGCGCGCTGCGGGCCCACGTCCGCGACCTGATCAAGAACGACCGCCGCATCCTGACCTCGCGTACCGGTGAGCTGTTCGAGGGCGGGACGGGGGTGACGGTGGTGGAGTTCGCGTAGGAAGAGTGCGTGAGTGCGTGAGTGCGTGAGTGCGTGAGTGCGTGAGTGCGTGAGTGCGGGGGCGACGGCCGCGCACCGCGCCGCAGCAGGTCGGGTGAGGGAGCGATTCCCCATTCCCCATTCCCCATTCCCCGCAGTCCGTGCCGATCCCGGATCACCTCGTCGAACAGGTCCGACAGCAGGCGGACCTCGTGGAGATCGTCTCGGAGCACACGCGCCTTAAGCGCTCCGGGAGGACCTTCCGCGGGCCGTGCCCGTTGCACGGCGGCGAGGGGAACAACTTTTCCGTGGATCCGGCCAAGGGGTACTACAAGTGCTTCGTCTGCGGGGAGGGGGGGACGGTCTTCACCTTCCTGATGAAGCACCTCGGGATGAGCTATCCCGAGGCGATCCGCACGGTGGCGGAGCGCGTGGGGATCGAGATCCCGGACGAGCGCGCGCGGCGCCAGGAGGTCGATCCCAACCAGCCGCTGTACGAGGTCAACGCCTTCGCTGCGGACTGGTTCAGGAAGCGGCTCTGGGACGACGAGCGCGGCAAGCCCGCGCGCGAGTACCTGGAGCGGCGCGGGATCACCCGCGAGACGGCGGAGCGCTTCGGGCTGGGGTGGGCGCCCGAGGAGTGGACCGCGCTGGGCGAGGCCGCGCGCAAGCACGGCATCGACAACGGGCGCCTGCTGGCGCTCGGATTGGCCAAGGAGTCAAAGAACGGGCGTGACCCCTATGACGCCTTCCGCGCGCGCATCATCTTCCCCATCGAGGACCTGAGCGGGCGCGTGGTGGCGTTCGGGGGGCGCATCCTCGGCGAGGCGGACGAGCGCACGCCCAAGTACCTGAACTCGCCTGAGTCCCCCGTCTACCACAAGGGCAACGTCCTCTACGGCCTGGGATGGAGCCGCGGCGCCATTCGCAAGGAAGAGGCGGTGCTGGTCGTCGAAGGCTACATGGACTACGTCTCCCTGGCCGCGCACGGGGTGGGGAACGCCGTGGCGCCGCTGGGGACGGCGATGACGCAGGAGCAGTGCGAGCTGATCGCCCGCTACGCCCCGCGCGCCATCCTCCTCTACGACAGCGACAAAGCGGGCCTCAAGGCCACCTTTCGCACCGGCGACGAGCTCCTGCGCGCGGGCCTCGAGGTGCTCGTCGCCACGCTTCCGGAGGGGGAGGACCCTGACTCGCTCGTGCGAAACAAGGGGCAGGCCGCGCTCCGCCGCTACCTGGACGACGCGGTGGACGTGATGGAGCGCAAGATCCAGATCCTGGAGCGCAAGGACTTCTTCTCCAGCATCAAGGGCACTCGCCAGGCGATCGACTCGCTCCTCCCCACCGTCCGCGCCGCCTCCGATGAGCTGGTGCGGAGCGTGTACATCCAGCGCATCTCCGAGAAGACGGGCGTGCCGCGTGAGACGCTGGAGCGCGAGGTGGCGGAGGCTGCGGCGCGTGATCCCCGCGCGCCCGGCCCGCTCGAGCGCCGCCGCCGCGACGAAGGCCGCCGCGCGGAGGATTTCGCGCAAAGGCCCGCACGCAAGGACATGCG
>DASWNZ010000201.1:0-2248 GCA_036398975.1 Longimicrobium sp. | reverse complement strand
AGGGACCTAACCGGCGTATATCAGGCGGATTCATCGTCGTTTTGGCCTCGGGGGCGTCCCTCCCACCATAGCGGTGACCGCGTGGGAGACGGACGCCGCCTGCCATCCCTTGACACGGGTGCCCTTCCATATCAGGGGCAGCCCCAGGTGGCTGCCCGTGCTCGAACCGGCGCCGTGATTGGCGACGCACCGGGAAGGCTGGCTTACAGATAGAAACAGAGGCACGGAGAAGAGCATTTCTCCGTGCCTCTAGCTTTTCTCTCTCCTCGATGACCCGCCTAGGATGCCGCTTCACCCCCAGTCCCCTCGGAACGCGCAGTAGATCCTTCGTTGCGCGCCGGAGGGGCGGCGCACGGGCGAGGACGGAGCGGCGCGTCACTCAGGATGACAGATTGGTTTTTAGGAACAGGAGTGGGGTGCCGTTCTTTCCCCTGTACTCGCTTTCTCTGCGTCTCCGCGCCTCCGCGTGAGCCCAGTTGTTCGTCAGGCCGCGCGCTTCATCATAGCCAGGATCTCGCGCAGGGTGCTCTCGCCGCGGTCGCGGGCGTACCAGCGGCGGACGTCGCGGTAGATCTCGGACAGGGGGCGCAGGCCGGCCTTCTTCTCCCGCAGCACCATCTCCTGCAGCTCGGAAGGGCGCGGACCCCACTGGCCGACCGGGCGGAAGTCGCGGTCCAGCACCACGACGAGGGGGATGGAGCGCGCGCCGTTGGTGAGATGGCGGTCCATCAGCGCGGGGTGCTCGTCGCGCTTCACCACGCGCAGCTCCACGCCCGGCGCGGTCGCGGGCAGCTTCGCGATCACGGGGACGGTGTTGGACGCGTCGCCGCACCAGTCCTCGGAAATGATCAGCAGCTTCCAGCCGTCGCCCAGCGCGGCGGCCTCATCGGCGGCCCAGGCGGGGACCACGGCGCGGCCGTCGACGGCGAGCCACAGGTCGCGGTGCTCGCGGACTTCGCTGCCCAGGTAGTCGGCCCAGGTGAACCCCTCGTCCCAGAACGCCCGGTAGTCCAGGTCGGTCATCTTCATATCCTCCAGTCAGATGGGCGGAGCCACGCGGCTCCGCGCGCCCCCGCTACACCGCGGGGGCACCGGAAGGTAGCGGAGGCGTCAAGCGGGGGGGCACTGGCTCCTCTTTTGCACCGAGCCGCACGCTCGCCGCGCAGGGCGGACCTGCGGCCGATTCCGCCTCCTTCAACACAGGATGGTATGATTACCAAGCAAGACCTCGAGAGGCTCATCTCCCGCGAGCCGGGCGGGCGCCCCGTGATCTCGCTCTTCCTCGACATGTCCGTCAACCACAACAACAAGCGTCAGTGGGACGTCTTCCTGAGCCAGAAGCGCGCCCAGCTCGAGGAGATCGAGCCCGAGCTGATCCAGCGTGAAGGCCAGGCGGTGGACCAGCTGGCGGCCCGCATCCGCACCTGGATCGCGGACGACTTCGACCAGTCGAACCGCGGCGTGGTGATCTACGCCGAAGTGGGCGGCGACTACTTCGAGGCGATGCAGTTTCCCGTCCCCGTGCAGAACCGCATGGTGGTGAGCGAGCGTCCCGTCGTCGGACCGCTGGCACAGGTGCTGGAGAGCTACCACCATTACGGCGTCATCCTGCTGGACCGCGAGCACGTGCGCATCCTGAGCGTGTACCTGGGCTCGCTGCTGGACGAGATCGAGCTCCACGGCGACCCGCTCCCGGTCCCCAGCCACGTCAAGGCCGGAGGCTACTCGCAGTCGCGCCTCCAGCGCCGCAAGGCGGAGGAGATGCGGCACTTCTTCAAGGACTTCGCCGCCGAGGTGGAGGAGTTCGTGGACCGGTACCACCCGCAGGACCTGGTGCTGCTGGGGACCGAGGAGAACACGGCCAAGTTCCGCGAGTTCCTCCCCGATTCCGTCCTCCAGCGCGTGGTCCACACCGGCAACATGTGGGTGGACGAACCCGCCGCCGGGGTGATGGAGAAGCTGGAGCCGCTCCTGCGCGCCGACCTGGAGCGCCGCGAGCGCGAGGTGGTGGAGCAGCTCAAGGACCGCGTGGCGCACGACTACCTGGCCACCGCCGGCTTCCAGGGGACGCTGACCGCGCTCCAGGAGGGCAAGGTGGACACGCTGGTCCTCGCCAGCGACCACCGGCAGGACGGTGTGCGCTGCGGCCAGTGCGGCTTCGTCTTCGCGCGCGAGCTGAAGACGTGCCCGTACGACGGCTCCTCCACGCTCGAAGGGGTGGACGTGGTGGAGGAGATGGTGCGGATGG
>DASWNZ010000200.1:0-22608 GCA_036398975.1 Longimicrobium sp. | reverse complement strand
CGCTCGCCGGTGAGCGTCTCGTACGCCACCAGGCCCAGCTGGTACACGTCCGACGCGGCGGTCACCGGCAGGTCGGGGTCGAGCTGCTCGGGCGATGCGTAGGCCGGGGAGTGGGGGAGCTGGCCGATGGTGGTGAGCGCGTCCTCGCCCTGCGAGCGCAGCGGCTTGGCGATGCCGAAGTCCAGCACCCGCACGAACTCCAGCTCGTCGTCGGTTCCCACCAGGAAGACGTTGGCGGGCTTCACGTCACGGTGCAGGATGCCGGCGCGGTGCCCCGCCGCCACGCCGCGCGCCGCGTCGCGCACGATCCGCATCGCCTCGCCGTGCGGCGGCGCGCCGCGGGCCAGGCGGTCCTTGAGGTCGTGCCCGCGCAGCAGCTCCATCACGATGAAGTCCAGGTCCAGCGCGGGATCGGTGCCGTAGTCGTACACCTGCACCACGTTGGGGTGGTGCGGGATGCTGGCCGCGGATGCCGCCTCGCGCCGGAAGCGCTCGCGGAGGTTCTGGCGCATCCCGTCCGAGTCGGCGGGGATCGACACGACCTTGACCGCCACGGGGCGCCCCAGCGTGAGGTCGTGCCCCCGGAACACCACGGACATCCCCCCCGCGCCGACCACCTCGTCCACGCGGTAGCGGGCCGCAAGGGTGTGGCCCAGGAGGAGCCGCTCGAAAGGCTGCTTCATTCGCCGCGCGGGGGGTGGAGCATGCGTTTGAAATCGGGGTTGGGAGCTTCGGCCGCGCCGGTCCGCGGACCGGCTTCAGGACAGGCGCGGGCGCAAGGCGTGTGCCCCCAGCCCGCATCCATCCAGAACTGCATCTCACACAGAGACGCAGAGGAAACGGCAAGGGCACAGAGGAGTTCTTCCTCTTCTTGTAGTCTTCTCTGCGTCTCTGTGTGACGTTTTCAGCTGCGCGGGCGGCCGCTGCGCGAGGCTGCCGTGTCGCTGCGGCCGGAGCTGCCGGCCCCGGCCTCCGCTTTCTTCAGCGAGTCCACGCGCGAGCCGGCGCCGCTGGCGTCCTGCTCGCCGGTGCGGCCCACGATGTCGCGGAAGCGCACCGGGGTGTTCTTGTTCACCCGGTCGGCCAAGAAGAGCGCGTCCCAGTTGGTGAGCCGGATGCACCCCGCCGAGGTTGCGTAGCCGATCGTCTCCGGCTTGTTGGTGCCGTGGATCCCGTAGTGCGGCGCGGAGAGCGACATCCACACGGCGCCCACGCGGTTGTTGGGGCCTGGGGGGATGCGCGCGTCGGGCCGGCTGTCCGGCACTTTTTCCAGCAGCGCGGGCTGGAAGTGCCACCACGGGTTCTTGGTCACGCGGGTCACCATGAACTCGCCCTGCGGCGACGGCTCGTACGTGCCGCCCAGCGTGGACGGGAAGTGGAACAGGATGCGCCCGTTCGCGTCCAGCGCGTGCAGGTAGCTGCCGCGGCCCGAGACGGCGAGCTCGGCCACCTGGCCCTGGACCCGCGCATCCGGATCGCGCACGTTGGGCACGTTCAGCGTCTGTCCCGCCTGCAGCCCGTCCAGGTTCACCCCCGGATTGAGCTTGGCGAGGAGCTCCGCGGAGGTGTGAAAGGTCTCGGTGAACTTCTCGGTCAGCGATTCGAAGCAGGTGCACTCCAGCTTCGCCTGGTCGTAGATGCTGTCGGGAAGCTCGATGAAGGGTCCCTTCACGTCCTCGGCGGTCAGCGTGCGCGCCACCACCAGCTGCTCGGGGCGCCCGGCGGCGACGGCCAGCTTGTCGTACGTCGCGGAGTCCACGCGGCCGGTGGTGCGCAGCCCTTCGCGCTGCTGGAAGAAGTACACGGCCTTGGCGGTGTTCTTCCCCCAGCGCCCGTCCATCATCCCGGGGGAGAAGAGGGCCCGGTCGAGGAGGATCTGCACGCGGTACACCGAGGGCCCGCCCACGTCGCCGCCCAGCGGAAGGAAGGCGGCACCGGTGTTCATCTGCTCGGTGCTGATCATCTCCCACTTCTCGGGATTCGTCACCGCCATGCCGCCGCCCGTGGTGTCGAGCTGCACCACGCTCGTCCACTCGTTGGAGTTGCGGCCGCGCTCCAGCTCCTCCGGCGTCAGCTCGCGCTCCACGACGGGCGGAAGGTCCGCCGCCACGCCGCTGTCCGCCTGCGCGTTCTGGATGGGTGCGTCCGGCGCCTTCGCGGCGGCGTCGCCGTCCCCATCCGAGCACGCGCCCAGCGCGACGACGGCAAGGGCCCACAGGTACGTCCGCTTCATGGCGCCATCCTTTCGATTGAGATACGATTCGCCCGCCCCGGCGGCACGGCACGGGACGGGCGAATGGCATAGGCTGGCAGGTTTCGGGCCGAACGCTCAGCGCGGAGGCGCCGGTGGCGGCGCGGGTACGCTGTCCCTTCGTGCCGGCGCCGCCGTGGTGTCGCGGCGGATGGACGATGCGCTGTCCGGGCGCGCGGCGGGGGTGCGTGGCGCCGGGCTCCCCGTAGGCTGCGCATCCGGCGGACGGGTGTCGCGGAAGCGGACCGGCGTCCCCGGCGTGACCCTGCGGCTCAGGAAGAGCGCATCCCAGTTGGTGAGCCGCACGCACCCCGCCGACGTCGCGTACCCGATCGTCTCCGGCGACTTCGTCCCGTGGATGCCGTAGTGCGGCGCCGTGAGGGCCATCCACACGCGCCCCACCGCGTTGTTCGGCCCCGGCGGGATCCGGGCGTCCGGCCGGTCGTCGGGGACGTGGGCGAGGATGCGGGGCTGGTAGTGCCACCACGGGTCCGGGTGAACCGACGCCACCGTGAAGTCGCCCTGCGGCGAGGGGTCGAAGGTGCTCCCCAGCGTGGTGGGGAAGTGGAGCAGGATGCGCCCCGCCGCGCTCATGGCGTGCACGTACTTCCCGCTTCCCGAAACCCACAGCTCCGCGATCGGCTCGGCGGCCGACACGTCCATCGGCCGCACCGCCGGCACGGTGATGGTGTCGCCCGCGCGGAGGCTGTCCAGCTTCACGCCGGGGTTCAGCTTGCGAAGCAGGTCGGCGTGCACGTGGAAGCTCTCCGTCAGCTTCTCGGTGAGCGATTCGTAGCACGAGCACGCCAGCTTCGCCTGCTGGTAGATGTTCTCCGGGATGCGCGTAAAAGGCCCGCGCACGTCCTCCGCCTTGAGCTCGCGCCGGTGCACGATGGTGTCGGGGCTCCCGGCCAGCGCCTCGAGCCGCTGCATCGTCAGGGTATCCACGGCGCCCGTGGCGGGAAGCCCCTCGCGCGCCTGCATCCAGAAGATCGCCGTCTGCGTGTTGTGCCCCCAGCGCCCGTCGATCATCCCCGGCGAGAAGAGCGCACGGTCCAGCAGCACCTGCACCCTCAGCACCGCTGGCCCGCTGTGCCCGCGCCCGATGGGGAACCGCGCCGGCCTCGCGTTCGCCGTCGCCGCCGTGATCTGCGTCCACCGCTCCCCGTTCGGCCGCACCACCACGGGCTTCTCAGGCACCCGGGGTGTATCCGCCGCAACCACCGCGGCCTTCGCCTGCGCCACGGGAACAACCGGCGCCTGCGCCGCCGCGGCGCCGGACACGAGAACAGCAAGCGCCGCGAGTGCGGCGCGTAGGGGCGGGAGCATCGGGTGCGCTTCGGGTGGAAAGACGTGCGGAGCTGGCGCCCAATATATCCGCGAGGCTCTCCCGATCAACGCCCCCGGTTGACTTGCCCTCGCGTATCTGGAAGATTTGTTGCTCGGATTCCGCCTGGGCGGGTGCCGGAGCGGTCTAACGGAGCAGTCTTGAAAACTGCCGTAGGGCGACCCCCTACCGTGGGTTCGAATCCCACCCCGCCCGTGAAATCGCCTCACCGCTGCGTCGGTGAGGCGATTTTGCTTCCGCTCGGTTTACTGCGCCGGGGCAGGCACGGGCAGCCATGTGGGGCGGCCCCTACAGGTTCGGTGTTGCGGGCGCGGGCAATGAGGGACGCAGAGGGCGGGCAGACACGCAGGTCTGCCCCTACCGGATCGGCGCGTGTGGACGGGCGACGGTGCAGCCCGTGACACGGGCGCGATGAATCGCGCCCCTACGAGATCCGCGCAGCGCGAACCGCAGTTCTCCCCCTCACCCGCCCTGCGCCCCCGCAGGTGGGGGAGGGGGGCGGGGGGAGGGGGCCTGTGCGCGGCAACAGAACCTGCCGAAGCGCACCCAAGCCCCCTCTCTCGATAACAGGAGGGCGCAGCCCTCTCCTGTTATCGGGAGAGGGGGCAGTCGAGTGTAACGAGACGGGGGTGAGGGCTCCCACTCACCCCACCACCCAAGCCACGCATCGCGCCATCCAGTGCGCCGCTGACAGCAGCAGCGGCATCAGCGTCAGGCCGACGGAGAAGATCACGCCCTGCCGAAAGACGAGCGGGCCCATGTCCGGCGCGCTTCGTCCCCACGCGGCGCGCGCGAGCAGCTCGACCATCCATCCCAGCGAGTAGCACACGTTCGCCGCGATCCCGTAGACGGCCGCACCCGCCAGCATGAAGCCCAGCGGCATGGGCGTGGCGAAGGGAGGGAGCGCGAAGAGGAACGACATTCCCGCGAGCGTCACCAGTCCGGTGGTGCCCACGGCCTTGTTGAACGTCAGGCGGCGCGACTCCCACCAGCGCACGGTGGAGAGCGGCGTGCGCCGGTAGTCGGGAAGCGGATACAGGACGTTGACCAGGTTCGACATGGTGATCCCCTCGTTCAGTGCTCGTCGCGGCGTTTGACATCTGCGAAGTACTTTACGTTGCAAACCATGTTCCCGCAAGTGGCACGCTGGGCGCATCCGGCCTTCCATAAACACTTGTGCTTGAACGGGTGTCATCGTACGATGGATGTTCTCCTGCCTCACTGTTGCATCCGCGCGTCGCGCCTGTCCTGCATCCACTGAAGTTCAGATGGACACTCGGAGCATCCGGGTACTCGCGATCGCGGTGTTCAGGGACGCTGACCGAATCCTGGTGGCGCGCGGCGCCGATCCGGCGAGCGGGGAGCCATTCTACCGGCCGCTCGGGGGCGGAGTGGAGTTCGGCGAGCGCGCGGAAACGGCGCTGCGCCGCGAGATCGCGGAGGAGCTGGGCGGCGCCATCGAGGAGCCGCGCCTCATCGGAGTGCTGGAGAACATCTTCGAATACGCGGGGCGGCCCGGGCACGAGATCATCTTCGTCTTCGACGCGCGGTTCAGCGATCCGTCGTGGTACCTGCGCCCCGAGCTGCCGGTGACCGAAGCCGGAACCGGGTGGGAGCCCGCCCGCTGGATCTCCGTCGAGGCGCTCTCGTCAGGGCCTGAACGCGTCGTGCCGGCTGGGCTCCTCCCGTTGCTCCGGCACGGTGCTCAGTGACGGGAGGCTCCACTCCGCTGGACCGGGTGCCTCATCTGGAGCCGCCTCGGCGCACGGTGAATGCTGCGACGGCTGGCGGATCGCTGGCGGTCTGGGCGATTCTGCTTTCCGCCCAGATCGTCACCTGGCCTCTGTTCTTCCTGCTCGGCATCTACCTGCACCTCCGCCCCATCGGCGTGTTGATCGAGCTCCTGACGGGAATCTTGTGGTTCGCCATCCCGTTCGGAAGCTGTTACGGCGCCCGCCTCGGCGTGCTGTACGTGCGACGGCATCCGGGGAACCTGCTCGCATGGACCGGGATCGTGCTGAATTGCCTGTACCTGCTTTTCGGCATCTTCATGCTGTTGCTGGTGGCAGCGGGCATCCACGTGTAGGCCGTCGAAGGACATCCAGTTCTTGCCCCACTCTCTATGACCAGCCTGGCGCGATGGGTGTCGATCCTCGCCCATCCCTTCGTGACGACGCTGGTGATGGTCGGCGCCGTCGAGCTCGGCCGGGGCTGGGGCGCGGCGGCGCGGAGCGTCGCGACGGTGGCGCTGCTCGCGTTCCTGCCGCTGGCGGTGCTGATGCGGCGGCAGGTGCGCAGCGGCGCGTGGACGAACGTGGATGCGTCGCACCCGCACGAGCGGCCCGTGCTGTTCCTGGTGGGCGGCACCGGCATCCTGGCGCTGCTCGGGTATCTGGCCGTCACGCATCCTGATTCGCCCCTGCTGCGCGGGGCGGTGGGCGCCCTGGTGATGGTGGCGCTCTGTGCGGCGATGACGCCGTGGATCAAGGTGTCGCTGCACATGGCGGCGGCGTCGCTGGCGACGGCGGTGCTGCTGTCTCGCGGGCTGCCGGCCGGATGGCTGCTCGCGCTCGTGCTGCCGCTGCTGGCGTGGGCGCGGGTGGCCCTGGGCCGCCACGGCTGGGCGGAGGTCGCGCTCGGCTTCCTCGCAGGCTCCATCACCGGGCTCGTTCTCGGACTCCTCCCCTGACCCCTCCCCGACTCTCACCGCAGGATCGATCATCGTGTTTACCCCCCTCTCCGCGGCGCCGGCCCCCGTGCCTTTCCGTCCGGTCCTGATCGCCGCCGCGCTGTACGCGCCGGCCGGCATCGTCCCCCTGCTGCCCCCCGGCGGCCTGTCGAACGAGATCACCGCGGTGGCTCTCGCGTACCTCCTTCTCGTCTTCGCGCTGTCCACGGCCTCGTTCGCGCGGCGGCAGGAAGCGCCCTGGACGGAGCGTACGGCGCGCTACGCCGCCGCCGCCGCCGCGATGGGTGCGCTCGCCTCACTCGCCGTGACGATGCTGGCGCGCGCGGCGGGGCTGGAGCAGGCTTTTCCATCGACGGGGATGAACTTCGAGATCGCGGAGTGCTGGAGCTGCGAGCCTCCGTCGGACGTCACCGTGCGCCTCATCTGGTACTATCTGCGCTTCGTCGTTGCCGCCACGCTCCTCTCGCCCTTTGCGGGAGCCGTCGGCCGCTCCGCCGGCGGACGGGTGCGCGATGCGGCGGCTGCGCGCTAGGCCCGCAGTCTCGTCTTCAAGCTCAACAAACAACTGGAGAGATCCCGTGCGCCGCAGCTTCGGCCAGCATATCCACCAGGGTTATCGCGACAGGCACATCCAGGCGGCCTGGATCGGTGCCGGGATCGTCGGCGGCCTCAACTTCATCCCCGGTGTGCTCGGCGCGATCGCGCGCGAGCCCGGCGCGTGGGGAGCGATGATCGAGGGCGCCATCTACTTTGCGCTGGGCTACGGGGTCTATCGGCGGCACTTCGCGGCGGGTGTGGCGCTGCTGGCGATCTTCGTTCTGGGGCGCTTCGCCGTAGGGGTGATGAACGGACTGGTGATGGTGATCATCCTGACGTACATCTTTGCGCGAGCGGCCAAGGAGCTGTGGGACCTGCGCGCGGAGAAAGTCGCCGCCGCGTCGCAGCGCACCTGAGCACGAAAGGCCCCGCGGCACTGCGTCGCGGGGATTCGTGTTTTGGGCGTTGCGACAAGGCCCGGCATGCATCCGTGCGCGGTGCAAGCGTCGTCGCGGGGCGGGGCACGGGCAGCCACGTGGGGCGGCCCCTACAGTTTGCGGTGTGGTGATGCAGGGATCTCGGTGGGGCGGGCGGTGGGCGCGTGCGCGATGCGGCGGCTGTGCGATGACCTGCTGTGGCGCAGGGCAGAAGTGGCTGTGCTGAGGCGTTCCGATGTGGGGCATATGCCACGCACACCGCACAGCTGAGGGCACCATGACGCCGATGATCAGGAAGCCGATCCATCTTGGGCCTTCCACGCTGTTGCCGCTCGCGTTCTTGAGCGTCCTTCTCCTGGTGCTCGCGATGGTCTTTACCCCCGCTCCCGGCGGCCCGTACCTTCCGATTGCGGCGACCGGCCTCCCGATCGGCCCGAGCCCGCTCACCGCGGGGATCGATAAAAATGGCAATTTCTTTCTGCGGGAGAGCGCGGATTGGAAACCCGTGGCAGATGCGGATCTGTCCGAGAGAGTGCGTACGCTGGTAGGCTCCAAGCCCGGCACGAGGCGGCTGTACGTGACGGCCGATCGGAAGGCCCCATACGGCCGGCTGCTCATGCTGGCGGAGGCCGCGCGGGGTGCCGGCGTCCAGCAGCTCGACCTCGCGACCGAATGCCCGCGGGGCAAGGAGTCGCTGCTCGACTCCTGCTATCGGTGAGCGTGTGAAGGAACGACGAACCCCCGCGGCGTTGCGCTGCGGGGGTTTGTTCTCGTGCGTGACGGCCGGCGACGGAGCCGGGGCGGGGCACGGGCAGCCACGTGGGGCGGCCCCTACGGGTTTTGGTGTGCATGGACGGGGAGCGAAGACCGGGCGAGGGTGGGCAGACACGCAGGTCTGCCCCTACCCGATCCGTCCTGCAGCGACGGAGGACGCTGTTGGCGATCGAGATTACAAGCGGAAATTTGAAGCCGCACTAGGTGCGCAACGAGTTCAGGTTGCCACGCCTGGAACACCTCTCAACAGCCTGGTCAGGGGACGCCCGTAGCAGATGCGTTATTACGAACTTCAGGACGACGTGACAATCCCGAACCGCTGGTTCGTGCGCGAGCCGGTCGCGGGAGGTGCACCACCTGTTCGCGGCAACGAGTTCCTCCGTGGAACGGTCATCCAACACTCGGGCCAGTTCTTCGCGGGACTCCGTCGGCCAGGTGAGCCGCTCGACTTCACTTTTGCTGATTTCGGGGTCCCTATCGTACGGCGGGATATCGCGGAGCGTCTCGGCAGTTTGGCTGAGGGTGATTTGCAGCGTATACCGGTCGAGATTGGCGGTCAATCTGGCGCCTACGACATCATCAACGTGGTCGCAGTCGCGGACTGCCTGAACAAGAAACGTTCCAAGATCACGTACTGGACTGAGGCGGACGGATTGCCTGAGAAGGTGGGTAAGTGCTTTTCCGTGATTGACCCGGTGATCGACCCGGTCCGAGTTGGAGCGCACGACGTCTTCCGGATCGCGGGTTGGGTGCCGCCGATCGTGGTCAGCGAGAGGGTCGCACAGGTCCTCTCGGGAGCAACGGGCGTAATCATCCACCCGCTGGAATCCGCAGGGGTATAGCGGCTGCGTACCTGGTGGCACACCATGCAACGCTGACTCCGATGCCGACAAGGAGAACCCGTGTTCATCCGGGTTTGGCCACCTGAGCCGGCTGGGCCAGCGCTCCCGGTTCCTCTATGACGACGAGGGCCGGGTAAACCGGTGACGCGGAACCCGGCGCCGTGCGCGGGGCGGGCGGCGGTGCAGCCCGTGACACGGGCGCGATGAATCGCGCCCCTACGGGATCTGCGCAACGCACACGCCGTTCTCCCCCTCACCCGCCCTGCGCCCCCGCAGGCGGGGGAGGGGGCCGGGGGGAGGGGGCCCTCAGCGCCCGCTCACCCCGCTCATCGCCGAGCCCAGCATCAGCAGCAGCATGAGGAGGAATCCCGCGATGGCCAGCGCGCGGCCGGGGGTCACCTCACCGTGCTCCACGCGCAGGTCCATGGCCTCGTCCCAGGTGGTGCGGCCGCGCGCGGCAAGGCGGAAGTAGCTGGCGATCGGGACGAGGATGGTCAGGATCGGGAGCCCCGCGCCCATGCCGAGAATCCACGCCCGCCCCGCCCGCTGGAACGCTTGGCCCAGCGAGAGCCGCCCGCCCTCCGCCGTCGTGACCCGCACCGCGAAGAGCGACTTGCCCGGCGTGGTGCCGAACAGGTGCAGGAGCAGCCCCTCCAGCAGCACCACCAGCACCCCCAGCACCGCCGTCATTAGGAACTGGTCGGACGCCTTGATCGTGGTCGGATCCGTCGGCATGCGGGCGGCGAAGGCGGGGATGGCGGTCGCCACGCTGGCCATCACGAACGCGATGACCAGCAGGTCGGTCAGCCGCGCGCCGAGCCGCAGCCAGGGGCGCGGGGCGTGGCTGGCCTGGGGCGCGGGCGCTTCGGCGGGGGTCCACTCCGCCTCGGCGCGGGGGGCGGGGGCGGAGGCGGGCTGCACCCAGGTGGGCGAGAGGATGGAGAAGTCGCCCACCCGCGCCCACTCGCGCATCCCGTCCGTCCACACCAGCGAGTCCGCGTCGAGCACCCCGTTGGCCACCAGGGAGCGCACCTCCTCCAGCGAGCGCGGGCCGACCCGTTCGCCGTTGAGCGCGTAGTACCACCCCGATGCAGCCGTATCCATCATCCGCTCTCCGGTGTAGAAGTCCGGGGGGGTCCCGGCGGGCGTATTGTAGGGCGCGGCGGGGGTGCACGCCAGCCGCGAAGGGAGCCGGGCGCTGGCCCGCGGGTTGCATCGCGGGATACGGACGTTTCCTCAGCGGCGCGCATCCGGCGCGTCCCCCCATGGTCCGGCGGCCCTCCGTGTAGTATCGTGAGGGCTGCGGATGCATTGCGGCGCCCCGCGCGCCGCTCCGCCGAGCAGCGATCGCCCAAGCAGCGTCCGGCCGCGCCCCCCGCGGGTGCGGAAGGCGATTGCCCGCATGCGACACGGTACGCCGCGCATGGCGTCCCCACGATTCGAATACCCCGTGCAGCAGGAGCCGCCCGTGGATCCCGTGAACGACACTCCGACGAACCTCACCCCCGCCGGCGACGGCGATGGGGCTTCCCCGCAGGGGAACGGCCAGCCCGAGGCCGCGCCCGTCCCCGCGCCGGGGCGGCGCATCCGCGGCCGTGCCCCCGCGGCACCCGCGGCACCCGCCGCAGACGCGGAGGCGGTGCCGCCACCGCCGGTGAGGGCGCCGCGCGGCAACGGAGGCGCGGGGAACGGCGCCGGCACCGTTCGCGGCAGGGGCCGCGGCGGCAACGGCGGTCCCGCGGTTCCCGGCGGCGGCGACGGCGGCGTGCTCCCCATGCGTCGCCTGCTGACGGCCATGCGGGCGATGCGCGCGGGCGACTTCACCGTGCGCCTGCCGGACACCAGCGACCCGCTGATGGACGAGATCTTTGAGACGTTCAACGAGATCGCCTCCATCAACGACCGCGTCTCGCGCGAGATGACGCGGGTGGCGACCACCGTGGGGCGCGAGGGGCAGATGTCCGACCGCGCCTCGGCGGGGCCGGTCACCGGCGGGTGGGCGCAGCAGCTGGAGGCGGTCAACGGGCTCATCGTGGACCTCACGCAGCCCACCACCGAGGTGGCCCGCGTGCTGACCGCCGTGGCGCGCGGCGACCTGACGCAGAAGATGGTGCTGGAGATTGACGGCAAGTCGGTGCAGGGCGAGTTCCTGCGCATCGGCACCACGGTGAACACCCTGGTGGACCAGCTCAGCGCCTTCGCGTCCGAAGTGACGCGGGTGGCACGAGAGGTGGGCACCGAGGGGCGGCTGGGCGGGCAGGCCAACGTTCCCGGCGTGGCAGGGACGTGGAAGGACCTCACCGACTCCGTGAACTTCATGGCGTCGAACCTCACGGCGCAGGTCCGCAACATCGCCGACGTGACCACGGCCGTGGCGCGCGGCGACCTGTCTCGCAAGATCACGGTGGACGTGAAGGGCGAGCTGCTGGAGCTCAAGGGCACCATCAACACGATGGTGGACCAGCTGTCGGCGTTCGCATCGGAAGTGACGCGCGTGGCGCGCGAAGTGGGTACGGAAGGGGTGCTGGGCGGGCAGGCGAGCGTGCCGGGCGTGGCAGGGACGTGGAAGGACCTGACGGACGCGGTGAACTTCATGGCCGGCAACCTGACCGGCCAGGTGCGAAACATCGCCCTCGTCACCACCGCGGTGGCGAACGGCGACCTGTCCCAAAAGATCACGGTGGACGTCAAGGGCGAGATGCTGGAGCTCAAGAACACCATCAACACGATGGTGGACCAGCTCTCCGCATTCGCATCGGAAGTAACCCGAGTGGCGCGCGAGGTGGGCACGGAGGGCGTGCTGGGCGGCCAGGCGGAGGTGCCCGGAGTCGCGGGCACCTGGAAGGACCTGACGGACAACGTGAACCAGCTCGCCGGCAACCTGACGGTGCAGCTGCGCGACGTGTCCGCCGTGGCAACGGCCATCGCCGATGGCGACCTGACGCGCAAGATCACGGTGGAAGTGCGCGGCGAGATCCTCCAGATCAAGGAGGTGATCAACTCCATGGTCGACCGGCTCTCCGTCTTCGCGGACGAGGTGACGCGAGTGGCGCGAGAGGTGGGCACGGAGGGGATGCTGGGCGGCCAGGCGGAGGTGCCCAACGTCGGCGGCACGTGGAAGGACCTGACGGACGCGGTGAACTTCATGGCCGGCAACCTGACCGGCCAGGTGCGAAACATCGCCCTCGTGACGACGGCGGTCGCGAACGGCGACCTGTCGCAAAAGATCACGGTGGACGTGAAGGGCGAGATGCTGGAGCTCAAGAACACCATCAACACGATGGTGGACCAGCTCTCGACATTCGCAAGCGAAGTGACGCGCGTGGCCCGTGAGGTGGGCACGGAAGGGAAGCTCGGCGGCCAGGCCAAGGTGGAAGGCGTGGCCGGCGTCTGGCGCGACCTCACCGACAACGTGAACCAGCTGGCCGGTAACCTGACGGTGCAGCTGCGCGACGTGTCCGCGGTGGCGACGGCCATCGCCGATGGCGACCTGACGCGCAAGATCACAGTCGAGGCGGCCGGCGAGATCCTGCAGATCAAGGACGTGGTCAACGCGATGGTGGACCGGCTCTCCGCATTCGCCAGCGAGGTGACGCGAGTCGCGCGCGAGGTGGGCACGGAGGGCGTGCTCGGCGGGCAGGCCAACGTGGGCGGCGTGGCCGGCACGTGGAAGGACCTGACCGACTCCGTGAACTTCATGGCATCGTCGCTCACCGGGCAGGTGCGCGACATCGCCCTCGTCACCACCGCGGTGGCGAACGGCGACCTCAGCCAGAAGATCACGGTCGACGTCAAGGGCGAGATGCTGGAGCTCAAGATCACCATCAACACGATGGTGGATCAGCTCTCGACATTCGCATCGGAAGTGACACGCGTGGCGCGAGAGGTGGGCACGGAGGGCGAGCTGGGCGGGCAGGCGGACGTGCCGGGCGTGGCGGGCACGTGGAAGGACCTGACGGACGCGGTGAACTTCATGGCCGGCAACCTGACCGGCCAGGTGCGAAACATCGCCCTCGTGACGACGGCAGTCGCGAACGGCGACCTGTCGCAAAAGATCACGGTGGACGTCAAGGGCGAGATGCTGGAGCTCAAGAACACCATCAACACGATGGTGGACCAGCTCAGCGCATTCGCATCCGAAGTAACCCGAGTGGCGCGTGAGGTGGGCACGGAGGGCGTGCTGGGCGGCCAGGCGGAGGTGCCCGGAGTCGCCGGCACCTGGAAGGACCTGACGGACAACGTGAACCAGCTCGCCGGCAACCTGACGGTGCAGCTGCGCGACGTATCCGCGGTGGCGACCGCCATCGCCGACGGCGACCTGACGCGCAAGATCACGGTGGAAGTGCGCGGCGAGATCCTCCAGATCAAGGAGGTCATCAACTCCATGGTCGACCGGCTCTCCGTCTTCGCGGACGAGGTGACGCGAGTGGCGCGTGAGGTGGGCACGGAGGGCGTGCTCGGCGGCCAGGCCAAGGTGGCCGGGGTGGCCGGCGTCTGGCGAGACCTCACCGAGAACGTGAATCAGCTCGCCGGCAACCTGACCGTCCAGCTCCGCGACGTGTCCGCGGTGGCCACGGCAATCGCCGACGGCGACCTGACGCGCAAGATCACGGTGGAGGCGGCCGGCGAGATCCTCCAGATCAAGGAGGTGATCAACGCGATGGTCGACCGGCTCTCCGTCTTCGCGGACGAGGTGACGCGAGTGGCGCGAGAGGTGGGCACGGAAGGGGTGCTCGGCGGCCAGGCGGAGGTGCCGGGCGTCGCCGGGACGTGGAAGGACCTGACGGACAGCGTGAACTTCATGGCGAGCAACCTGACCAACCAGGTGCGGAACATCGCCGACGTGACCACCGCGGTGGCGCGAGGCGACCTGAGCCAGAAGATCACGGTGGACGTCAAGGGCGAGATGCTCCAGCTCAAGAACACCGTCAACACGATGGTGGACCAGCTGAGCGCCTTCGCATCCGAAGTGACCCGAGTCGCCCGAGAGGTGGGCACGGAGGGCGTGCTGGGCGGGCAGGCCGAGGTGCCGGGGGTCGGCGGCACGTGGAAGGACCTGACGGACAGCGTGAACTTCATGGCGAGCAACCTCACCAACCAGGTGCGGAACATCGCCGACGTGACGACCGCCGTGGCCAACGGCGACCTGTCGCAAAAGATCACGGTGGATGTCAAGGGCGAGATGCTCCAGCTCAAGAACACCATCAACACGATGGTGGACCAGCTGAGCTCCTTCGCCAGCGAGGTGACCCGAGTCGCCAAAGAAGTGGGCACGGAGGGCCGCCTCGGAGGCCAGGCCAACGTGGAAGGCGTGGCCGGCGTCTGGCGCGACCTGACGCAGAACGTGAATCAGCTCGCCGGCAACCTGACGGTGCAGCTACGCGACGTGTCCGCGGTGGCGACGGCAATCGCAGACGGCGACCTGACGCGCAAGATCACGGTCGAGGCGGCCGGCGAGATCCTCCAGATCAAGGAGGTCATCAACTCCATGGTCGACCGGCTCTCCGTCTTCGCGGACGAGGTGACGCGAGTGGCGCGAGAGGTGGGCACCGAGGGGGTGCTCGGCGGCCAGGCGGACGTGCCGGGAGTTGCGGGCACGTGGAAGGACCTGACGGACGCCGTGAACTTCATGGCCGGCAACCTGACCGGCCAGGTGCGAAACATCGCCCTCGTCACCACCGCGGTGGCGAACGGCGACCTGTCGCAAAAGATCACGGTGGACGTGAAGGGCGAGATGCTGGAGCTCAAGAACACCGTCAACACGATGGTGGACCAGCTATCCGCATTCGCGTCCGAGGTAACCCGAGTCGCCCGCGAAGTGGGTACGGAGGGGGTGCTCGGCGGCCAGGCCAGCGTGGAGGGCGTGGCCGGCGTCTGGCGAGACCTCACCGAGAACGTGAACCAGCTGGCCGGCAACCTGACGGTCCAGCTCCGCGAGCTGCGCGACGTCGCCACCGCCATCGCGGACGGCGACCTGACGCGGAAGATCACGGTGGAGGTGCGCGGCGAGATCCTGCAGATCAAGCAGGTCATCAACTCCATGGTCGACCGGCTGTCGGTCTTCGCGGACGAGGTGACCCGCGTGGCCCGGGAAGTGGGCACGGAGGGGGTGCTCGGCGGCCAGGCGCAGGTGCCCAACGTCGGCGGCACGTGGAAGGACCTGACGGACAGCGTGAACTTCATGGCGAGCAACCTCACCGACCAGGTGCGGAACATCGCCGACGTGACCACCGCGGTGGCGCGAGGCGATCTGAGCCAGAAGATCACGGTGGACGTAAAGGGCGAGATGCTCCAGCTCAAGAACACCGTCAACACGATGGTGGACCAGCTGTCAGCATTTGCATCCGAAGTAACCCGAGTTGCACGCGAAGTAGGCACGGAGGGGGTGCTGGGCGGCCAGGCGGAGGTGCCGGGAGTCGGCGGTACCTGGAAGGACCTGACGGACAGCGTGAACTTCATGGCGAGCAACCTCACCAACCAGGTGCGGAACATCGCCGACGTGACGACCGCCGTGGCAAAGGGCGACCTGAGCCGCAAGATCACGGTGGACGTCAAGGGCGAGATGCTGCAGCTCAAGAACACCGTCAACACGATGGTGGACCAGCTCAGCTCCTTCGCCAGCGAGGTGACCCGAGTCGCCAAGGACGTGGGCACGGAGGGCCGCCTGGGAGGGCAGGCCAACGTGGAAGGGGTCGCCGGCGTGTGGCGCGACCTCACGGACAGCGTGAACTTCATGGCCGGCAACCTGACCGGCCAGGTGCGGAACATCGCCGACGTGACCACGGCCGTGGCGCGCGGCGACCTGAGCCGCAAGATCACGGTGGACGTCAAGGGCGAGATGCTCCAGCTCAAGAACACCATCAACACGATGGTGGACCAGCTGTCAGCATTCGCATCAGAAGTAACCCGAGTCGCCCGAGAGGTGGGCACGGAAGGGAAGCTGGGCGGCCAGGCCAAGGTGGAAGGCGTGGCCGGCGGCTGGCGCGACCTGACGGACAACGTGAACCAGCTGGCCGGCAACCTGACCGTCCAGCTTCGCGACGTGTCCGCGGTGGCGACGGCGATCGCCGACGGCGACCTGACGCGCAAGATCACGGTCGAAGCCGCAGGCGAGATCCTGCAGATCAAGGACGTGGTCAACGCGATGGTCGACCGCCTCTCGCTCTTCGCGGACGAGGTGACGCGGCTGGCGCGAGAGGTGGGTACGGAAGGGAAGCTGGGCGGGCAGGCCGAGGTGCCCGGCGCCGCGGGCACGTGGCGCGCGCTGACGGACAACGTGAACGCCATGGCCAACTCGCTCACCGGGCAGGTGCGCGCGATCACGGACGTGGCCATCGCGGTGACCACCGGCGACCTCACGCGCTCCATCACGGTTGAAGCGAAGGGCGAGCTGGACGAGCTCAAGCGCAACATCAACCAGATGATCTCCAACCTCAAGGAGACCACGGAGCGCAACCAGGAGCAGGACTGGCTCAAGACCAACCTGGCCAAGTTCAGCCGGATGATGCAGGGCCAGAAGGACCTGGAAGCGGTGTCGCGCCTCATCATGAGCGAGCTCACGCCGCTGGTGGGGGCCAACCACGGCGCCTTCTTCCTGATGGACCAGGACACCAGCGCGCCCATCCTGAAGCTGATCGCCAGCTACGCCTACCGGGCGCGGAAGAACGTCAGCAACCGATTCCACATCGGCGAAGGGATCGTTGGGCAGAGCGCGCTGGAGAAGAAGCCGATCCTGCTGACGGGGGTGCCGGACGACTACATCACCATCTCCAGCGGGCTGGGCGAGGCGCCGCCGCGCAACATCGTGGTGCTTCCCGTCCTCTTCGAGGGCGAGGTGAAGGCGGTGATCGAGCTCGCCTCGTTCATGCCCTTCAGCCAGATCCACCAGGTCTTCCTGGACCAGCTCACCGAGAGCGTGGGCGTGGTGATCAACATGATCTCCGCGAACATGCGCACCGAGGAGCTGCTGGAGCAGTCGCAGAAGCTCACGCAGGAGCTGCAGAGCCAGTCGCAGGAGCTGCAGAGCCAGCAGGAGGAGCTGCGCCGCACCAACGCCGAGCTGGAGGCGCAGGCCCGCACCCTGAAGGCGTCCGAGGAAGCGCTGCGCGACCAGCAGGAAGAGCTGCAGCAGGTCAACGAGGAGCTGGAGGAGAAGGCCAGCCTGCTCGCCGAGCAGAACCGCAAGGTGGAGCAGAAGAACAACGAGGTGGAGGCGGCGCGCCGCGCGCTGGAGGAGAAGGCGGAGCAGCTCGCCCTGTCGTCCAAGTACAAGAGCGAGTTCCTGGCGAACATGAGCCACGAGCTGCGCACGCCGCTCAACTCGCTGCTGATCCTGGCCAAGCTGCTGGCGGACAACAAGGAGGGGAACCTCACGGAGAAGCAGGTGGAGTTCGCCCAGACGATCCTGGGCGCGGGCACCGACCTGCTGAACCTGATCAACGACGTGCTCGACCTCTCCAAGGTCGAGGCGGGGAAGATGGAGATCTCCCCCACCAACGTGTACATGAAGGACATCACCGCCTACGTGGACCGCTCGTTCCGGCCGGTGGCGGACCAGAAGGGGCTGCAGCTCAACCTCGCGGTGGACGAGGAGGTCCCCGAGGCGATCTTCTCGGACGGGCAGCGGCTGCAGCAGGTGCTCAAGAACCTGCTCTCCAACGCCTTCAAGTTCACGGAGCGCGGCGGCATCACCCTCTCCATCCGCCAGGCGGACAAGGGGCGGCGCTTCAACAACCGCACGCTGGACGAGGCGGACATGGTGATCGCCTTCGCGGTGACGGACACCGGGATCGGGATCGCCAAGGACAAGCAGCAGCTGATCTTCGAGGCGTTCCAGCAGGAAGACGGCACCACCAGCCGCAAGTTCGGCGGCACGGGGCTGGGGCTCTCGATCAGCCGCGAGATCACGCGCCTGCTGGGCGGCGAGATCCGGGTGGAAAGCACGCAGGGCGAGGGGAGCACCTTTACCCTCTTCCTGCCGCGCACCTGGCCGGGCGAGCCGGGCGGCGGCCGCAGCGGCGGCGAGGGCGGCGAACAGCCGCGCGATCCGTCCGCGCTGCGCCCCGCACCGCGCCAGCCGCGTCCCGGCGAGCGCCGCGGGCCGCGCCAGGATGCCGGTGAGCAGGGCGGGGCACCGCAGCAGCCGCACGTGGGCGAGGAGCGGCGCCAGGGCCCCCGCGACCCCGCCGAGGTGGGGATCCGCGACGACCGCGGCAGCGTGGAGGCCGGCGACCGCACGGTGCTGATCGTGGAGAACGATCCGCCCTTCGCCCGCATCCTGCTGGACATGGCGCGCGAGCGCGGCTTCAAGGCGCTGGTGGCGCTGGACGGCGAGACGGGGCTGGAGATGGTGCGCGACTACCGCCCCGACGCCGTCACCCTGGACATCGACCTCCCGGGCATCGACGGGTGGACGGTGCTGGACCGGCTGAAGCACGCGCCGGAGACGCGCCACATCCCCGTGCACATCGTGAGCGGGGTGGGGGCACGGCAGCGCGGGCTGCGGCAGGGCGCCTTCAGCTACCTGGAGAAGCCGGTGTCGCAGGAGGCGCTGGACGGAGCCTTCGAGAAGATCGGCAACTTCCTGTCGGACGGCGTCAAGCGCCTGCTGGTGGTGGAGGACGACGAGCGGCAGCGCGCCAGCATCATCGAGCTGGTGGGCGACGACGACGTGGAGATCACGGCCGTGGCCACCGCGGCCGACGCCATCGAGCAGCTGCGCACCACCCGCTTCGACTGCATGGTGCTGGACCTGGGGCTGGGCGGCGACGACGGCTTCCAGCTGCTGGAGCAGGTCAAGGGTGACCCGGAGATGCAGGAGATCCCCATCATCATCTACACGGGGAAGGAGCTCTCGCAGCAGGAGGAGACGCAGCTGCGCCGCTACGCCGAGACGATCATCGTCAAGGACGCCAAGAGCCCGGAGCGGCTGCTGGACGAGACCGCGCTCTTCCTCCACCGCGTGGAGAGCAACCTGCCGGACAGCAAGCGCCGCATGCTGGAGCAGCTCCACCAGTCGGACAGCGCATTCGCCGGCAAGAAGGTGCTGGTGGTGGACGACGACGTGCGCAACATCTTCTCCCTCACCAGCGTGCTGGAGGGGCAGGGGATGGAGGTGGTGTTCGCGGAGAACGGCCGCGCCGCCATCGAGACGCTGCAGGCCAACCCCAACGTCGACATCGTGCTGATGGACGTGATGATGCCGGAGATGGACGGCTACGAGACCACCGCGGCCATCCGGCAGATGGAGGAGTTCCGCGACCTCCCCATCATCTCGCTCACCGCCAAGGCGATGAAGGGCGACCGGGAGAAGTCGATCGCGTCGGGGGCGTCGGACTACATCACGAAGCCGGTGGACACGGACCAGCTCCTGTCGCTGATGCGCGTGTGGCTGTACCGCTGAGGCACGGGTGAGCCGTGAACGCGCAGAGACCGGCGGCAAGGCGGCGGGGGATCCATCCCCCGCCGCCGTCCCCGCGCGCCGGTCGGAGGAGCGCGACGGCCGTGCGGAGCGGCGGGACGACGTCGCGCTTCCGGACACCCCCAGCGCGTACCGCCGCGACGTGGAGAAGCTGGAGGTGGAGCTGCTGATGGAGGGGATCTTTCGCCAGTACGGCTTCGACTTCCGCAGCTACGCCTACTCGTCGCTCAAGCGGCGGCTGTGGAAGCGCATCCAGGCGGAGGGGCTGGCCACCGTGAGCCAGCTGCAGGACCGGGTGCTGCACGACCCCGCGATGATGGAGAAGCTCCTGCTGGACCTCTCCATCAACGTGACGGCGATGTACCGCGACCCATCGTTCTACGCCGCGTTCCGCAACGAAGTGGTCCCGCTCCTGCGCACCTACCCCTTCATCCGCATCTGGCATGCGGGGTGCTCCACGGGGGAGGAGGTGTACTCGATGGCCATCCTGCTGAAGGAGGTGGGGCTGTACGACCGGTCGCGGATCTACGCCACGGACATCAACGAGGTGGTGCTGCAGCGGGCGCGGGCGGGGATCTTTCCGCTCGACAAGATGCAGGAGTACACGCAGAACTACCTGCGCGCCGGCGGCACCGAGTCGTTCAGCCAGTACTACACGGCGATGTACGACGGCGCCCGCTTCGACCCCGCGCTCACCCGCAACGTGGTGTTCTCGCAGCACAACCTGGTGACCGACGGGTCGTTCGCGGAGTTCAACGTCATCGTGTGCCGCAACGTGATGATCTACTTCGACCGGGAGCTGCAGAACCGCGTGCACGAGCTCTTCTACGCGTCGCTGGTGAACTTCGGGATCCTGGGTCTCGGTAGTAAGGAGAGCATGCGCTTTACGGCGTACGAGGACCGGTACGAGGCGCTGAACACGAAGGAAAAGATCTTCCGGAGGCTTTCGTAGTGACGGGTGAAGACGCGGGATACCGGATCGTCGCCGTCGGTGCCTCCGCGGGAGGGCTGTATGCCCTGCGCATGCTGGTGGCCAGCCTGCCGGCCGACTTTCCGATGCCGGTGGCGGTGGTGCAGCACCGCAGCAAGGACTCGGAGCTGCTCTGCGAGCTGCTGCAGGAGTGCACCGCGATGGAGGTGTACGAGGTGAACGACAAGGAGGAAGCGCGCCCGGGGTGCGTGTACATCGCCCCCCCCGACTACCACATGCTGGTGGACGACGGCTACTTCACCCTTTCCACGGAGGCGCCGGTGCGCTTTTCGCGCCCCTCCATCGACGTCACGTTCGAGTCTGCCGCGGATACGTACGGAATGGACGCAATCGGGGTGGTGCTGACCGGGGCCAACGCGGACGGGTCGCGGGGGCTGCGGCGGATACTGGACGCGGGAGGGCTGGGGGTGGTGCAGGACCCGGCCACGGCCGAGGTGCGGGTGATGCCCTTTGCCGCGGCCAAGGCGTGCCCGGAGGCGTGCGTGCTCCCCATGGAGCAGATCGCGCCCTACCTGGCGGGCATCCGCCGGCGCCGCGTGCCGCCCTGCGCCCCGGTGCGCGGATGACGGCGGAGCCGCGCGCGAGCATCCTGGCGGTGGACGACCGCCCGGAGAACCTATTCGCCCTGGAAGCGATCCTGGAGCCGCTGGGCCACACCGTGGTGCGCGCCAACTCCGGCGAGGAGGCGCTGCGCCAGGTGCTTCAGCAGGACTTCGCCTGCATCCTGCTGGACGTGCAGATGCCGGGGATGAACGGCTTCGAGACGGCGCAGCTCATCAAGAGCCGCGAGCGCTCGCGCCTCACCCCCATCCTCTTCCTGACGGCGATCTCCAAGGACGAGGCGTTCATCTTCGAAGGGTATTCGGTGGGGGCGGTGGACTACATGTTCAAGCCCTTCAACCCGGACATCCTGCGCAGCAAGGTGGCGGTCTTCATAGACCTCTACCTGAAGACGCAGCAGCTGCAGGAGCAGGAGCGCCGCCTGCGCGAGAGCGAGCGCCGCGAGCTGGAGCTGCGCCACCGAGGCGAGCTGCAGGCCAGCGAGGCGCGCATGGCCGAGATCGTGAGGTCGGCCATGGAGGCGATCATCACCTTCGACGGCGGCGGGCGCATCACCCTGTTCAACGCCGCGGCGGAGCGGATGTTCGGCGTGTCGGCGAGCGACGCGGCGGGGCGGCCGGTGCACGACTTCTTCGACCCCGACTTCGACGAGGCCTCGCTGGACGCCATCTGCGCCGCGGGCCGCACGTCGGGCACCGAGGCCGGACCGGCCCCCACGCCGCAGAGCCGTGCCCTCACCGCCACCCGCCCCGGCGGCGACAGCTTTCCCGTGGAGGCGTCGCTCTCGTGCCTGCAGCTGGACGACGAGCGCGTCTTCACCGTGATCGCCCGCGACATCAGCGAGCGCAAGCGGGCGGAGGAGGCGCTGCGGCAGCAGGCGGTGTCGCTGGCCCAGACTTCGGAGCAGCTCAAGCAGCTCAACGACCAGCTGCAGACGCGGCAGCGAGAGCTGGAGGCGGCCATGAGCGCCCGGTCGCGCTTCTACGCCTCCATGAGTCACGAGCTGCGCACCCCCATCAACGCCATCCTGGGCTACAGCTCCCTCCTGCTCGATAACATCTACGGCGAGCTGAACGAGCAGCAGTCGCGCGGCATCGAGCGGGCCAACAAGGCGGCGCGCCACCTGCTGGAACTGGTCAACGACATCCTGGACCTGTCCAAGATCGAGGCCGGCAAGGTGGACCTGGAGATCCAGAACGCCACCTTCCCGGACGTCATCCAGGACCTCTTCATCACCGTGCGCCCCCTGGCCGACGAGCACGGCTCCGAGCTGGCGCTGGACCCGTGCCCCGTGCCGGTGACGGTGGTCACGGACCCGCGCCGCGTGCGCCAGATCCTCCTCAACCTCCTGTCCAACGCCATCAAGTTCGGCGAGGGGAAGGCGATCAGCGTCGCCTGCCGCCCGCGCGACGACGGCGGCGTGGTGGTGAGCGTGGTGGACCGCGGCCGCGGCATCCCGGAGGAGGACCTGGAAAAGATCTTCGACGAGTTCGTCCAGCTCCACCAGCCCGATCCGCAGCAGGGGACGGGCCTCGGCCTTCCCATCTCGCGCCGCCTGGCGGAGCTGCTGGAGGGTTCGCTGGAGGTGCAGTCGCGGGTGGGGGAGGGAAGCACCTTTACCCTGTCGCTCCCCGCCAAGGTGCAGCCCCCCCCCGCCATGCGGGAGGACCCGTTCGAGACGATGGCGCTGACGGGCGCCGCGGCGCGGGCGGCGGCGGAGTAGGCCCGCCCCCCCCGGCCCCCCTCCCCTAAACTGCG
>DASWNZ010000199.1:0-6865 GCA_036398975.1 Longimicrobium sp. | reverse complement strand
GATCTGCGCCTGTCGCGCGATCCTGTAGGGGCGCGATTCATCGCGCCCGTGCCTGACCCGGCGCAGGGCCCGTGGTGCAGGGTGCGTCATGGCGGCGGGCACGGGCAGCCACGTGGGGCGGCCCTACGTGGATCGGTGTGCGGAGAGCGGTCTTTGGGCGGCGGCGAGGGTGGGCAGACACGCAGGTCTGCCCCTACCGGTTCGGTGCGCGGGCTTACTTGGGGCAGCCGCCGACGGCGGCGTCGTCATCCGCCTTCGTCAGCAGGAAGTCCCGCCCGTCGAGGCGCTGGGACAGGGCGAGCTGCCCGCCCTGGATGCGGGCGACATCCGGATCCGGGTAGTTGAACTCGTCGCCGCCCACGCGGAGCGAGTCGCCATGTTCGTAGACGAGCACCGTCACGCTGACGAGGTCCACTTTCCCGCAAAGGGGCTCGTGGAAGGAGGCGCAACCGCCACCCCCTCCACGTCACAGGCCGCGAGCAGAAGCGCGAGCGGGATGATCCCTTTCATCGATCGAAACAGAGTCGGGGTGCAGCCAGCCGCGCACGCGCGTCCGCAGGGAATGGTATACGGAAGAGGCAAAGTGCGGGCCGGGTGGTGCGGCGTTCGAGACCAGGGCGGAGGGCGGGCGCGATGTCCAGCCCCCTCTCTCGATAACAGAGGGCGGAGCCCTCTCCTGTTATCGAGAGAGGGGGCAGCGAGGAACGAGCGGGGGTGAGGGCCCTCTACCGCCTCCGCAACTGGTGCACCTCCGACCGCAGCGTGGCGATCAGCTCGGCCATGAAGCCGAAGCCGAAAAGCACCACGCCCACCGTCTCCAGCAGCCCCACCAGCGTCAGGAGCGGGCGGTAGCCGAAGGGGGGCATCCAGTTGCCGATGCGGAGGACCACGGTGACCAGGCCCACCAGGATGCCGAGCAGGATCAGCGCGAGGCCGCCGCCGCCAAAGAACTGCATCGGCTTCTCGGTGAACTTGAGGTAGAACCAGACGACGACCAGGTCGCCGACGCCCACCAGCACGCGGCCGCGGCCGGAGTACTTGGCCACCCCCGCGCGGCGCGGAAAGAGCTCGATGTCCATCTCGGACACCGAGTAGCCCTGGTCGTGCGCCAGCACCACGAAGAAGCGGTGCCAGTCGTGGCGCAGCGGGATCTCGCGCAGGATCTCGGAGCGGAACGCCTTCATCGAGTTGAGGTCGCGCGCGGGGACCTGGAAGAGGCGCTGCGACAGGCGGTTGTAGATGCCGCTGACCGCCGCCTTCTCGTAGTTCCCCACCTTGCGCCCGCACACGATGTCCGATCCCGTCTCGGCCAGCTGGGCCAGGAAGCGCGGGATCTCCTCGGTGGAGTGCTGCAGGTCCGCGTCGAAGAGGACGAGGTACTCGGCCTCGGCGGCGAGGGCGCCGGTGACCATCGCCTCCGTCTTCCCCTGGTTGCGCCGGTGCCGCAGCACCTTTACGCGGGGAAAGCCAGCGCTCGCGCGATGGGCGGCGTCGAAGGTGCCGTCGCGCGAGCCGTCGTCCACCAGGATCACCTCGCCGCCCAGCCGGTGCCGCGCGAACGTCTCGCGCAGCTCGCGGAAGAGCGCTTCCATGTTCTCCGCCTCGTCGAAGGCGGGCACCAGCACGGCGAAGTCGGTCCGCAGCCGGTCCGGAATCGCCAGCGCGGCGGGCGCGACGGCCTTGTTCACACGCGCTTGCGCATCCGCGCGGAAAGGATCCCGAGCTGGTCGCGGTACTTGGCCACCGTACGCCGCGCGATCTGGATGCCGTCGTCCTTGAGGATGTTGACGATGGCCTGGTCGGTCAGCGGGTGCGCCGGGTCTTCCTCGCCCACCAGCTTCTCGATCTGCGCCTTGATGCCGCGCGCCGACACGTCCTCGCCGCTCGTGGTCGAGAGGCCGCTCGAGAAGAAGAACTTCAGCGGGAAGACGCCGCGCGGCGTCTGCACGAACTTCTCGTTGGTCACGCGGCTGACGGTCGACTCGTGCATGTCGATCACCTCGGCCACCTCGCGCAGGGTGAGCGGCTTGAGGTACTGCACGCCCTTGTCGAAGAAGTCGCGCTGCCGGTCGACGATGAAGTTCATCACCTTGAGCATCGTCTGGCGGCGCTGCTCGATCGCCTGGATCATCCAGTTGGCCGAGTTCAGCTTGTTGGAGATGAACTCCTTGTTCTCGCCCACGAACTTCTTCTTGTCCTTGGCGATGTCGCGGTAGGTGCGCGACAGCTTCAGCCGCGGCAGGCTGGTGTCGTTGAGGAAGACGAGGTACTCGCCCTCGATCTTCTCCACGATCAGGTCCGGGATGATGTAGTTGTCGCCGCCGCTGGCGTACTTGAGCCCCGGCTTGGGGTCCAGCTTCGCCACCTCGTCCGCCGCGTTCTGCACGTCACGCGGGGTGATGGAGAGCTCCTTGGAGATCTCGCTCCAGCGGTGGTTGATGAGCTGGTCGAAGTACTGGTCCACGATGCGGAAGGCCAGGCTCTCCTCCATCCGGCGCCGGATCTCGTCCAGCGGCGGGTCGCCCTCGCCCGTCTCGTGCACCAGCTCCTGCACCACGCTGTCGCGAAGCTGCAGCAGGATGCACTCGCGCAGGTCGCGCGCGGCGATCCCCGGCGGGTCGAAGCCCTGCACCACGCGCAGCATCCCCTCCACCTCCTCGAGGGTATACCCCTTGGTGGAGCCCCACTCCCCGCTCTCGCGCACGAAGTCGTTCAGCGAATCGACGATGTCATGCAGCGTGCAGGTGAGGTACCCCTCGTCCGAGATGTTGCCGATGATCTCCTCGCCCAGCAGGAGCTCGCGCTCGGAGAGGCGCAGCAGGGTGAGCTGGTCGTGCAGGTGGTCGCCCAGGTCCTTGGTGTCCACCGAGACGGGCTCGTAGTACTCCCGCTCCTCGTACTCCTCGCGGCGGCCGCCGGTCTCGAAGCCGTTCAGGAGGATCTCCTCCCAGTCGATCTCGTCGTCCTCCGTCTTCTTCTCGGCCTCCGGCTCGGGCTCCACCTGGTCCTCGACGTCGCTCTCCACGAGGTCCAGGAACGGGTTGTTGAGCAGCTCCTGCTTGAGGTGCTGCTGGAGGTCCAGGAGCGGCATGTAGAGAAGATCCATCGCCTGGTACAGGCGAGGGTTGATCTTCATCTCCTGCTTGAGGGTCGTTCCCTGGTAGAGACCGGTCTTCATGCCGCTTCGTCCTGTTGGGGATTCCGCCGGTGCTGCGTCGGAGTCGTGTGGTTCACTGCGGCGGCTCGGGGAGCTCTTCGCCCGGCTCGTCCGCGCGCGCTTCGTACGGATTGGGATAGCGCTCGCGCATGCGCGCCGCCAGCGTGGGTCCCAGGTAAAGGTCTGCCACTTCGTCGCTCCACACCAGCTCGCTCACGGTGCCGGAGACGCGCACGCGCCCTTCGTACATGATGTAGGCGCGGTCCACGATGTCCAGCGTCTGCTCCACGTTGTGGTCGGAGATCAGCACCCCGATCCCGCGGCGGCGCAGGTCGGCCACGATCTGCTGGATGTCGTGCACGGCGATGGGGTCCACCCCCGCGAACGGCTCGTCCAGCAGCATGAACTTGGGGTTTCCCACCAGCGCCCGCGTGATCTCCAGCCGGCGCCGCTCGCCGCCGGAAAGGGAGTACGCGTACGACTTCCTCACGTGCTTGATGCTCAGCTCGTCCAGCAGCGCCTCCAGCCGGCGCTTCTGCTCCGCCCGCGGGATGCCGAGCGTCTGAAGGATCGCCATGACGTTCTGCTCCACCGTCAGCTTGCGGAAGATGGAGGGCTCCTGCGCCAGGTACCCGATCCCCGCCCGTGCGCGGCGGTACATGGGGACGCCGGTGAGCTTCCGGTCGCCGATGTAGACGTCGCCCCGATCCGGGCTGATGAGGCCGACCATCATGTAGAACGAGGTGGTCTTCCCCGCCCCGTTGGGCCCCAGCAGCCCCACGATCTCGCCCTGCGTGACCTCGACGTCCACCTCGTTGACGACGCGCCGCTTGCGGTAGCTCTTGACCAGCCCCTTGGCGCGCAGCGTCATCCCGCCCACGATGGGGCCCCGCCGCACCGGCGCCGCCGTCGGCTCGGGCTCCGGCATGGCGACGATCTGCACGCGCGGGTAGTCGTAGTACTCCTCGTCGTGCGCGGCCTCATCCTGCACGATGCCGGCGGCTTCGGCCTGCACGGCGGCGGAGTCGTCCTCCTGGCGCGTGAGGATGGCGCCGATGTGGTGGTCGAGCAGGGCCAGAGCCTCGTCGCGCCCGTTCCCCACCTCCGCCAGCACCCAGGGGGAGAGGCGAAGCGCGCTCCAGCCGGTGCCGTTCTCGTGCGGCTCCCCTTGCTCGCCCAGCAGCTCCACCACCTCGTCCGCGCGCAGGCGGCTGAGGACCTGCTCGTCCAGGTAGTGCTCCGTCTCCGCGTCCTGAAAGGAGCCGAGCTCGCCGTACGCCTCCGTGTGGCCGCGCGGCGGGCCGTACCAGCGGCGGTACTCCTCGCGCATGCGGGTGTGCCACTCGGGCCGCGCCACCTCGTGCCCGCCGTCGTCCCGCGCCACCAGCGCGCGCAGCGCGATGAGGGTAGATACGTCGGTGGAGGGTACTTCCGCCACCATCCGCGCCAGACGGCCTTCCATCACGGGCGCGTCCCCCCCGGCGGCGTGGTCCCGGGCGTGGCGGGCGCGGGCGTCGCGGGCGCCGCCGGACGAGCCGTGGGGATGCGCGTGCCGCGGCCCGGCGCACCCGTCGGCGCGGGACGGGGGGTCTGCGCGGCCGTGCCGGTCGTTGCCGCCGGCGTGCCCGGCGCGGGGTCGCGGCCCGGCGTGGGCGTGCGGGCGGCGGTGTTTCCCGCGGCCGGCCGTGCTCCAGCCGCACCGGCCGGGGCGCCTGCCGCCGCGCTGTCCGCGGGCGCCCGCGGCTGGCCGGGGTCCAGGTAGACGCCGCGGTGCACGCCACGGGCGCGGGCGTTGTCCACCTCGCCGTCGCGGAACGCCAGGTCCACGTGGTCGGCGTTCAGGTAGTTGATGGCGGGCTTCTGCCCCGCCGGCGCGTCGTCGTTGCGCACGCGGTACACGGAGCGCGCGTGGCCGATGGCCACCAGCCGCTCGATCTTCACCTTTGCGTCCGCGCTGTCGCGGGCGGGGCGGCGTGCGGTGGTGTCGCGCGTGAAGTAGCCGATGATGGTGTCCGCCAGGATCAGGTCGCGGTCTTCCAGCGCGTCCGGCGGGGTGGTCACCCGCTGGCGGCGCGCGGCGGTGTCGCCCGGTGCGCCCACGGCAACGGTGTCCCACGCCAGCCCGTGCGCGGAGCCGATGGCGTGCACCTCGCGCAGCTCCTGGCCGGGCATGATCGCCTCCAGCGAATCTGCCTCCATCCGGAACCCGCTCGCAAGCGCCACCGAGCGCGGGAGCGCCTTCGTGCTGTCGCGCGGCGCCGCCGCCTGCGGCTCCTGGCCGCTGACGACGCGCTGCAGCTTGTCGTTCTCAAAGAACATCAGGAGCTGCGGCCCGTTCACGTCCAGCCGCTCGCTGTCCAGCCGCGCGTTGGTGCGGGACAGGACGCGGGTCAGCTTGCCGTCGCGCAGGTTGCTCTCGATGTACTCGCCCTGCAGCTCGTACTGCGGGTTGCGCACGCGGGCGGCGGTGCGCAGCTCCATCCGCTCGGCGGTCGCGTCGTAGAAGGCGGTGGCGGCCGTGGACCTCACGTCCTTGCTGACGATCACCACGTTCCCCTCGGCGGTCATGAACTTGTCGCCGGTGCTGGTGATGCGGTCGCCGTCGATCTCCATGGGGTCGCGCCGCTGACCGCTGCCCCCGCGCGGCACCAGCGTCAGGTGCGGGCGCTGCGTGGCGATGGCCTGCGCGTCCGGCCGCCCCGGCATCGCCTTGAAGTACTCCAGCTCCGGCCCGCGCAGGGTGGAGCCGCGCTGCTTGTCCGTAAAGATGACGTTCCCCTGCGCGAATAGCCGCCCGGTGCCGGAGTTGTAGATGGCGCGGTCGGCCGTCAGCGTGCGCGTGGGGTCCTGGAAGTCCACCTGACCGAAGAGGTGCACCTCGTTCATCGCCTGGTAGATCACCGCGCTGTCCGCGCGCAGCTCCTCGCCGCCGGCGCACTTCACCAGCAGCGGCCCGTCGGCCGAGATGACGCGGTTGGCGGGGTCGCCGACGGCGGTCCACGGCCCGTTCTGGTACTCCAGGAGGCAGGAATTCGCCTGCGCGGCCAGGGCCGCGGGCGTGGCGGCAAGCGCCGCCGCGATTGCGAGTATGAAGTAGCGCATCAGAATCGTATCCCTCCGTCGCCCACCTGCACGGAGCCGGTCCGGGCGTTGGTGCCCTGGACGTTCGTGAACCGGCTGTCCGCGCTGAAGCCCTGCGTGTACAGCGTCTTTCCGTCTTCCAGCAGACTCGTCGCCTTTTCGCTCCACACGCGGTCGCCGCGCTGGTCCCAGTGGAGCTCCTCGCTTTTGATGGTGCGCTTCCCCTTCCCCTGCTCGCCGGGGATGATGAGGACCACCTTCCCTCGCGCCACCATCACCTGCGACGCCGGGTCGTACTCGCCCGTCTTGGACGTCAGCGTACCCTGCTGGCCCGACGGGGTGGTGAAGAGCAGCCGCACCCCCTTCAGGTTCGTGCGCGTCTGGCCGGGCACGGTGATGGCGGTGTCTGCGAAGATGTCGGCCTTGGTGGTGCCTTCCTCGGTCATCTTCATCTTCATCCCGATCGTCACCTGGTTGGCGTCCGCCTCGAACGCCGCCGTGCCGATGGGTGATGTGGACCTCCCGCACCCGGCCATCAGCCCGGCGACTAAAGTCGCGGCAACAAACGCGGGAAGTCCCCCTGCGGGGACTCGTCGGGCTGACACCGATGCCCGACCCGGAGTCCGC
>DASWNZ010000198.1:0-2339 GCA_036398975.1 Longimicrobium sp. | reverse complement strand
TGAATCACGCCCCTACCGGGGCGTGTGCGCGGCGCGTCGATTTCTCCCCCTCACCCGCCCTGCGCCCCCGCAGGCGGGGGAGGGGGTCGGGGGGAGGGGGCCCTCCCCTCACCGCAGCTGCTCCACCGCCGTGGTGCGGTCCACGTGGATCACGGCGTCGAACTGGTCGGCGAGGCGGGCGGTGAAGTAGTGGCTCTGGAGCTCCGTCCGCGGCGCATAGATTACGCCGACGGCGCGCTCCAGGCGCTGTTCGCGGAGCGCGGGGGCGGCGGGGGAGCCGAGGAGGACCAGGAGGAAGCTCTCGATCCCCGTCTGGTGGAAGAGGTTGGCGAAGCTCTCCGGGAGCGCGGGGCGGAGCGCGGTCTCCAGCCCCGGGCCGCCCCAGGAGGTGGCGGCGGTCACCTCGCCCTCGTAGGTGGTGAAGCCCAGGAGGAAGGCCCCGCCGCGTTCGCGCATGAGCTGCCCCACGGTGAGCTGCCCCTGCGCACCCATCTCCGTGGCGCGCGCGTCGCCCACGTGGGTGTTGTGCGCCCACACGGCGATCCTGCCGCTCTGGCCCCGCGCCTCCAGGTGCGCGGAGAGCGCCGCGAGCGTCTCGGCCATGTGCCGGTCGCGCGCGTTCCAGGCCGCGTGCCCGCCGAAGGCGCTCGTGCGGTAGAACTCCTCCGCGCTCCGCACCACGCGCGCGCTCTGCACCGCGTCGAAGAGCTCGGGGTCGGCGGGCGCGGAGGCGGCGCGCTGCTCCATCTCCTGGAGTTGCGCGGCGGCAAAGGTGGCGCACGAGGCGGCCGGGTTGGTGGCGGCCGCGCTCGCGTACCGCTCCGGGCTGCGGTTGTGCGCAGCGAAGCAGGCGTAGCGCGCCCGCGCGCGGTCGGCCGCGGCGGCGTCCACGCGCGCCAGGTACGCCACCACGTCGTCCATCGACGGGTAGAGGCTGTACACGTCCATCCCGTAGAACCCCACGCGCGCCGCGGCGGTGCGCCTGGCGTTCAGCGCGCGCAGGTCGCGGACGAGGTCGCGCACCACGGTGTTGCGCCACATCCAGTGCGGGAACTCCGTGAAGCCGGAGAGCGCCGCCTCGGGCGTCGCGTCGCTTCCCTGGCCGCGGACGTACTGGTTCACGCGGCGCGACGCCGGCCACTCGCCCTCCACCACGATCGCCGCGAAGCCGCGCTCGTCGATCAGCCGCCGCGAGATGCGCGCGCGCTCCACGTAGAACTCGTGCGTGCCGTGGGTCGCCTCGCCCAGCAGGACGAAGCGCGCGTCGCCGATCGCGGCGAGGAGCGGGTCATGGTCGGTGGCCGTGCCCCGCAGCGGCAGCGCGGCCTGGCGCACCGTCTCGACGGCGGCGTCGAGTTCGCCGGGGCCGGTGGTCTCGCCGCAAGCGGCCAGGGCGAGCAGGGCGGAGACGAGGATCTTGAGCTTCATGGCGGTTCTCCTGCGGACTGCTTTTTCGCGAACGTTTGTTCCCCTATTCGGCAGATGGGGTGCCGCGGCGGCTACACGGGCGGTGCGTGGCGGAACATCTGGCGCACCGTACATTGGGCATCCCGGTGCGGCGCTTGCGTGCGCCGTGCGCGACTCGCCGCGTCACACCCGCGCGGGCGATGGTCCGACCAACACACGACGGAGGCACCCGATGCCGTTCAACCTTCCCGATCTGCCGTACGCGTACGATGCGCTGGAGCCGCACATCGACATGCAGACGATGCAGTTCCACCACGACAAGCACCACGCCGCGTACGTCACCAACCTGAACGCCGCGCTGGAGAAGCACCCGGACTTCCACGCGGGCGACGACATCGAGGCGCTGCTGCGCCGCATCGACGACGTGCCGCAGGACATCCGCAACGCGGTGCGCAACAACGGCGGCGGCCACGCCAACCACTCGCTCTTCTGGCAGGTGATGGGCCCCAACGGCGGCGGCGAGCCCACCGGCGCCCTCGCCGACGCCGTGACGCAGGCGTTCGGCGGCTACGACCAGCTCAAGACCCGCATGATCGACGCGGGCAAAGGCCGCTTCGGGAGCGGGTGGTCGTGGCTGGTGGTGGACGATCAGGGCAAGCTCCAGGTGATCGACACGCTCAACCAGGACTCGCCGCTGATGCTGGGCTACACGCCGATTCTGGGCGTGGACGTGTGGGAGCACGCCTACTACCTGCAGTACCAGAACCGCCGCCCGGACTACCTCGAGGCGTGGTTCAACACGATCAACTGGGAAGAGGTCACCCGCCGGTTCCAGCAGGCGCAGGGCTCTCACGGCTCGCACGGCTGAGCTTCGCTTCGAGGCTCTTACAACCTGGCCTCACGCAGAGGCGCAGAGACGCAGGAGAGGGAGC
>DASWNZ010000197.1:0-9392 GCA_036398975.1 Longimicrobium sp. | reverse complement strand
CTGGGGGTGAGGGCCACCCTGTATCGAAAAAGTGCACGCAGTGCGCGCACCATTGTGGTGCGCGCACCGATGCGGTGCACCATTCTCGCGCGGTGTGGTAACGTGCGTTTGGGACGTAAGTGGTTGCGGGAGGGCGGTTTAGCTTTTCGGCAGAAGCGGTCCGGGGTGTGCCTTATGGGTGGCCGGCAGGATGGCGAAGGGGTCGGGAGGCGCCCGCATGCGGGGCACACGGGTCCCAACGCACGAGCCGTACAAGGCCGCGCCCAAAGGCGGCGCGGCGCAACCACCCCGTTTGGACAGGTGAACCCGATGCGTTTCAGACCCCTCGCCGCGACCGCGTTCCTCACCGCACTCGCAGCGTGCTCCGATCAGGCCGGCTCGCCGGTCGCGACCGACCCCACCCTCGTCCGCTCCGCAGCCAGCGGCGCCATCCCGGGCTCGTACGTCGTGGTCCTCAACGAGGATGCCGACCCGCGCTCGGTGGCCGCCGTCGCCGGCGTCAGCCCGCGGTACGTGTACACGGCGGCGCTCACCGGCTTCGCGGCCGAGCTGAACGCCGGGCAGCTCAACGCCCTGCAGCACAACCCGAACGTCGACTACATCGAGCAGGACGCGCGGGTGCAGGCCTCCGCCACGCAGAGCAACGCCACCTGGGGGCTTGACCGCATCGACCAGCGCGCCCTTCCCCTCAACGGCACCTACACCTACACGCCGACCGGCGCGGGTGTGAACGTCTACGTCATCGACACGGGCATCCGCTTCTCGCACGCCGACTTCGGCGGGCGCGCGGTGAGCGGCTACGACGCGGTGGACGGCGGCTCGGCGGACGACTGCAACGGGCACGGCACGCACGTGGCCGGCACCGTGGGCGGCGCCACGTACGGCGTTGCCAAGGGCGCCCGGCTGTACGGCGTGCGCGTGCTGGACTGCGCCGGCAACGGCACCAACGCCGGCGTCATCGCGGGAATGGACTGGGTGGCGCAGAACCGGGTGAGCCCGGCCGCCGCCAACATGTCGCTGGGCGGCGGCGCGAGCCAGGCGATCGACGACGCGATCCAGCGGATGGTGAACGCGGGGGTGACCACCGTGGTCGCCGCCGGCAACGAGAACCAGAACGCCTGCAACACCTCGCCGGCCCGCGCCGTGAACGCCATCACGGTGGGTTCCACCACGCGGACCGACGCGCGCTCGTCCTTCTCCAACTACGGGACGTGCCTGGACATCTTCGCCCCGGGCTCGGACATCACCTCGGCCTGGTACACGGGCGACGCCGCAACGAGCACCATCAGCGGCACCTCGATGGCCTCGCCGCACGTGGCGGGCGTGGCCGCGCTCTACCTGCAGGGCAACCCGTCGGCGTCGCCGGCGACGGTGGCCACCGCCATAGTCAGCACCGCGACGAGCAACAAGGTGACGAGCGCGGGCACCGGCTCGCCCAACAAGCTCCTCTTCTCGCTGCTGACGGCCGAGGGCACCACCCCGCCCCCGAGCGGCGGCACCAACTACACGGGCAGCCTGAGCGGCACCGGTGCCACCCAGTACCAGCCGGACGGCAGCTACTACTACAGCGCCAACGCGGGCTCGCACGTCGGCAAGCTGCAGGGCCCGTCGGGCACCGACTTCGACCTCTACCTGCAGCGCTGGAACGGCTCCTCGTGGGTGCAGGTGGCCGCGGCGGAGAGCTCCACCTCCACCGAGACGATCACCTACAGCGGCGCGGGCGGCTACTACTACCGCTGGAGGATCTACTCGTACAGCGGCAGCGGGTCGTACACCTTCAATCTCACCAAGCCGAGCTGATTTTGTAGCTCGCTGGATGTGAAATCGCCCCGCCGGCATCGGATGCCGGCGGGGCGATTCGCGTTGGTGGCTCCCGTTACGGTTGCGCGGGTGCGGGCGGCACGCGCGGCGCGTTGGGATCGATGACCCTGCCCAGCAGCTCCGGCGTGGGGTCGGCCTTGCGCGCACGCGACGGCCGGGCCGTGACCGGTGCGATGGTCGTCGCGCGTGCCGGCGCCACCTTGATCGTCCGCGCGGTGGTGACCAGCGCGCTCGTCTCTGCCCGGGTGGCCACGCTTGCCGGCGCCACGGCCGTGGTGATCGCGCGGGACGATGCCGATCTCCTGGTGGGCACGGTGGTGGTCAGCACGGTCGTCAGCGCCGGTGCCACCCCGATCACCGCTTTCGTCGGCGCCGTGGTGACCATGACGGTGGTCTGCGCGGGGCCAGCCGAGCGCGGCCGGGCCCGGGTGGGCGCCGTGGTCCGCGCCGGGGTCCATCCCCGCGTCGAGGTCCCGGCGCTCGCCGGCAGCACTTCACCCGTGGTGGTGGATGGGACGATCACGGTATCCACCCGCGTGGCCGCCCGCCGCGACGGCACGGTGACGGTCTCGGTCTGCGCGCCCGACGCACGCGATGGCACGGTGACGGCTTCGGTCTGCGCACTCGATGCGCGCGATGGCACGCTGATGGTTTCGGTCTGCGCGCCTGATGCGCCCGAGGGCACGCGGACGATTTCGGTCTGCGCGTCCGATGCGCGCGACGGTTCCGGGTCCCGGCCGGGAGCCGTCAGCGTGACCGCGGCGCCCTGGGGCTGGAAGGTGATGGGGATCTGCACTCGCACACCGACCGGCTCGCCGCCCATCTCGCCCGGCTCGAAGCGCATCGTGAGGGCGACGCTCCGCGCCGGCTCCTGTAGCTCCGGATGCGTCGTGTTGACCACGCGCGCCCGCGACACCGTTCCGTTCGGCTGCACCACCAACTCGATCAGCACGGTGCCGCCGATGCCGGAGTCACGCAGGTGCGCCGGGTAGGCGCGCTGCAGCCCCTGTGAGATCTCGCTCGAGTTGCGTAGCGAGGGCTTCCGCTCCACCTGGCTGATGTCGTAGACCGGCGTGGTGTCGGGCTGCGTCAGCGCGGCGCGAACGCGGATGGGGCTCGCGTCCTCGGCGCGGAAGAGGCTGGCGAAGAGCGCGGGGTGGGCCGGCGCGGGGAGCGCGTAGCCGGTGGCGGCCACGCCCAGGGTGAGGAGGGCGCAGGCCGCCGCGCGGGCGGCGCGGTTGCGCGGGGTGCGATCGGTCATGGCGCGGATTCTCCTCTCCAGAAAGGAACGGGGTTCGGCGAATGCGGCGGACGCGAGTACGGCCGCCGAGCCACGGGCGCCGACGCGCAGGAGGAGGTCGCCGTAGGTGGCGACGTCCCCGCCTCCGCGCAGGGTACGAGCATCGCAGTCCACCTCCACCGCCAGACGCAGCCGGCGAAGCTGGAACCACAGGGCGAGATTCCACGGGACGAGCGCAGCCGCCACGGTCCCGGCGAGGATAAGGAGCGGGTCGCGGGCGCGGATGTGCTCGCCTTCGTGCCGCACCACCAGGCGCTGCATCGGCTCCGCCCAATCCAGCGTCCAGCGCGGCACCACGATGGCCGGCCTCACCACGCCGACCACCGCCGGCCCCACCTCGTGCGACAGGAGCACGGGAACGTCGGCCAGCCGCGCCGCGCGCCACCCCCGCCGCCTGCGCCAGAGCACCGCCACCCCCGCCGCGATCCCCGCGACCAGCAGCGCCGAAGTCGCCATCCAGAGCGCCGGCAGCGCCTTTTCGACGCGCTCGGAGAGCGGGGGAGCGCGGCGCACCGCCGGCGCGGCGGGGAGATCGGCGCGGGTCGTCGCGGCCGGAGCGAAGGTGACGGCCACCTCGCGCGGACGCTCCGCCAGCACCAGCGGCCCGGCGCACGACAGGAGGATGGCGGCGGCCCACACCCAGCGCGTGGGGCGCCCGTACATCCGCAGCAGCGCCTCCGCGGCGAGGGCGGCGAGGGCGAGCAGCGCCGAAAAGGCCAGGGCGTAGACGAGCCACGCGATCATGGCTTCTCCTCCGCGTCGAGGCGATCTTGCAGGAGGCGGCGCATCCGCCGCAGCTCGTCGCCCGAGAGCGACCGGTCGGAGACGAGGTGCGTGAGGAGCATCTCGGGCGAGTCCTTGAACAGCTTCCGCGTGAGCCTGCGCAGTACGCTGGTGCCGGCCTCCTGGCGCTCCACGGCGGGGTGGTAGCGGTACGCCTTCCCCTCCTCCGTGTGCTCCACGTACCCCTTCTCCTCAAGGGTGCGCAGGACGGTGAGCACCGTGGTGTAGGCGAGCTCGTCCGCCAGCCGCTCGCGAACCTCGGCCACGGTGGCGCTCCCCTGGTCCCACAGCACGCCCATCACGTCCAGCTCCCGCTCCGTAAACGAGATCTCCATCGCCGCCCTCCCCGAGCTGACAGGTGGTCCTACTAAACGTCTAGTAGAATGGTAAACGATCGTGCGGAGCTTGTCAACTACATCGTTAGTAGATTGCGGAAGAGAGGAGCGATCGTCCTCGTAGCCGCGCCCCTCCGCGTCTCCGCGCCTCCGCGTGAGGCCCATCGAGCCACGTCCCAGCGAAGACGCCCGGCGCATTAACGGGAGGTTGCCGTCCGCCGGCCCCTGTTCCCTAATCCCTGCCGTCCCCTTACTTTGGTGTGTTTTTCCGTATCACCATAGATCCGCAACGACGGCCCCAGGTCCATGAGCCAAGCCGCCCCTACCGCGCAGACCCCCGTCTCCGCAGGGCCCCCGGTGTACACGCCGGCGGCCACGCGCCCGCCGTACCTCGCGGCCCTAGCGGCGGCGGCGGCGGTCTTCGCGCTGTATGCCATCACGCTGGGACCCACCACCTGGTTCTGGGACACCAGCGAGTACATCGCCACCGCTCACATCCTGGGCATCCCGCACCCGCCGGGCAACCCGCTCTTCGTGCTGCTGGCGCGCGCCTGGGAGGTGCTCCTGTCGCCGCTCGGGCTGACCCCCGCGGTACGCATCAACCTCTTCTCCGCCTTCATGACGGCGGGGACGATGTTCTTCTGGTACCTGGTGGTGCATCGCATCCTCACCACGTTCACGGACCGGCCGGTCTTCCGGCACGGCGGCGCGGCGGTGTCGGTGCTCATCTCGGCCACGGCGTACACGGTGTGGAGCCAGGCCACGGTGAACGAAAAGGTTTACACCGTCTCGCTCTTCACCATCGGGGTGATGACGTGGGTGGCGTTCCTGTGGCGCGACCAGGTGGAGTCGCACGCCGCGGCGCCGCGGCAGGGCCGCGGCAAGAAGTGGCACGACGACAACGCGCTGGTGCTGATCGCCTTCGTGCTGGCGCTCTCGGTGGGGAACCACCTGATGGCCTTCCTGGCCGCGCCGGCGCTGGCGGTCTTCTTCCTGATGGTGAAGCCGCAGGTCTTCGCGAACGTCCGCATCTACGTCTTCGCCGCGCTGTTCGGGCTGCTGGGGCTTTCGGCGCACCTCTACCTGCCGATCCGCTCCAACCTGCAGCCGGTGATCAACGAGGCGGCGCCGTCGTGCCCCAACCTCAGCTCGGCCATCATCAGCGTCATCGGGTTCGGCAAGATCAAGCTGCCAGGCAGGTGCCCGGACCTGCACGCCTCGCTTGCGCGCGACCAGTACCAGAAGCCTTCGGTGATGGAGCGGCAGGCGCCGTTCAGGGCGCAGATGTCCAACTACTTCCAGTACTTCGACTGGCAGTGGGCGCGCTCCGTGGGCGGGGCGGACGGCTACTTCGGGGCGGGGCGGATCTTCGTCACCATGATCTTTTTGGCGCTGGGCGGCTTCGGCGCGCTGGAGCACTACCGGCGCGACCGGAAGAGCTTCGCCTACATCGCCACGCTCTTCTTTACGCTGTCGTTCGGGCTCGTGTACTACATGAACTTCAAGTACGGGTTCATGCAGGTGCGCGCCTTCAACCTGGATCCGGAGCTCTCCGAGGTCCGCGAGCGCGACTACTTCTTCCTGGTCTCCTTCTCCCTGTGGGGGCTGTGGGCGGGGATCGGGCTCACGGTGCTCTGGCAGCAGCTGGCCGAGGCGCTGGGCGGGCGGCGCAACTCCCCGCAGATGGCCGCGCCGGTGCTGCTGCTCGCGGCCATCCCGCTCGTCCTCAACTGGCCGTACGCGTCGCGCCGCAACGACTACACGGCGCGCGACTTCGCGTACAACATGCTGCAGTCGGTGGAGCCGTACGGCGTGCTCTTCACCAACGGCGACAACGACACCTTCCCCCTCTGGTACGTGCAGGAGGTGGAGGGGGTGCGGCGCGACGTGACGGTGATCGTGCTCTCGTACCTGAACACGGACTGGTACGCGAAGCAGCTTCGCGACATCACCAAGCCGTGCACGCGCCCCGGCCAGGCCGACGAGGACCCCACGCGCATCATCTGCCAGCGCCCCTTCGACGCCAGCAAGGCGCCCAAGTTCTACGACGGGCGCCGCGTCCCCACGCGCACCATCCTCCCGCTGACGGACGACGAGATTCGCGGGGTGATGAACCAGGGGGCGTTCCTCACGCCGCAGGAGATGGTCTTCGAGGCGCGCGGCATCCAGGCGGTGATCCCGGAGCAGCGGCCGATCACGCCGGCGGACCAGTTCCTCCTCACGATGGTGAAGCACGCCTGGGGCGACCGGCCGTTCTACTTCGCCGGCACCACCAACGTGCAGTTCGACCTGAACCTGTACCCCTTCGTTGAGCGGCAGGGGATGGTGTTCAAGCTGGTGAACGCGCAGGACGCGGGGACGGCGCTGAAGATGCCGGAGGGGCAGAACTACTCCGCGGTTCTCGGCGCGTACCTCAACCCGGAACGCAACCGCCGCCTGGTGGAGGAGGCCTTCGAGTTCCACGGCGTGGAGAACCGCCCGCACTGGACGGACGACGCCACGCGCAACATCCCGATGCACTACTTCTACGCCCTCTCCGCCCTCGCGGTCGGCGAGGACATGGTTGGGCGCCCCGCGGAGGCGCAGAGGTACAAGGCACGCGCCCAGGCGTTCCAGGCGCTCTCGGATCGCTGATTCGACGCCGCTGCAGCACGACGCGCCGCTCCGGGAAACCGGGGCGGCGCGTTTGGGTTTGGGGGGGGCCCGGCGGTTGAAACCGCTGCAACAATCGCGGGAAGCCTGCCTTCGCAGGCTGTGGGGGCGAGGCCGGCGCCGGATTACCGGGGGCTGAAGCCCCCGGCTTGAACTACGGGAAGACCGCTGAAGCGGTCTCGGTGGCGGGGTGTGGCGTGCACCCACACGAATGCATGGGCGCGGTGCGAGATGTTCTCCCCCTCACCCGCCCTGCGCCCCCGCAGGCGGGGGAGGGGTCGGGGGGAGGGGGCTCTCCGCAGTTGAGAATGATTCCCAAGTCGTTGCAGCAGGCGTATTTGCGAGATTCGAAGTGGCCCGCGACTTGCTTTCTCCTCTTCCAACGCTGGAATCCTGAACCCTGAACAGGAAGGTACGGCGATGCAGAACGCTCAGGAGAGACCGTCGGCCCAGGCTTCGGTGGTGGGGGCTTGCACGGTGACCGATTGCAAGTTCAACGAACACCACGAGTGCCATGCGGGGCAGATCGAGGTGCGGGTGGGGCCGGACGGCGCCCATTGCGGCACCTACACTCCGGAAGCCTCGCAGCGCCCGCGCCCGTAGCGGATCGCAGGCGCCGCATACACGACGGGCTCTCCTCGCGGGGAGCCCTTTCCGTTCGAATGGCGTCACACAGAGGGCACGGAGGGAACTACGAGCCGCGGAGAACGCCTCTTCTCTGATCTCACGGTTTCCTCTGTGTCTCTGTGTGAGGGCAGTTTGACATGCCGGAGACGCAATTGTAGATTGTTGAGAACGGTTCTCAACCTACTCTGAAGACGATGAACGCTCCCCTGGCATCCGCGGCGGCTGGCACGCTGCGGCAGATATCCGAAAGCGAGCGCGGCGAGCGCAGCCGGCGCGCGGCGGCGGGCGCGCTGGTGCTCGCGGCCGTGGAGCGCGCGGCCGGGGGAACGCAGGACGAGTTCGTGCTTCGCCGCGCCCGGCGCGAGGTCGAGGGGCTGGAACGCTCGCCCGAGAAGTCGATCCTGACGCGCGTTCTGGTGGTGCTGGAGGAGTCCGCCGACCCGTGCGCGAGGGTGGCCGCGCCGCTGGTACAGTACGCCTGCGAGCTGGAGCGCACCCGCCGCCTTCCGGAGGCGGATGCGGCCGTGTCGCTCGCGCTGGAGCTGGACACGGTGTCGTCGTCGACGGCGCTGCACGCGGCTCGGCTGGCGCGCAAGCTGGGCGACCGCGAGCGCGCGCTGGCGCTGTACTGCGCGGCCCGCGACCTGGACGGCGGATCGGGGACCATCGCGCGGCTGGCGGCGGTGGGCGAGGCGGTGGTGGGCGACGACGCCGAGCGCGGCCTCACCCGCGCCATCCGCGCCGCGCTGCGCGCCGGCGACGGGGAGTCGGCGGCGGTGGGGCTGGAGGAGCGCGCCGCCATCCGCCGCGCGCGGGGCGACCGGCGCGGCGCCGCGCTGGACCTGTGCCTGGCCGCAGCCCGCTTTCCGGACGGGGTGGACCGGTCCCGCGTGGCGCACGCGCTGGCCGGCGTGGTGCTGGCGATGGGCGACGCCCCGGCCGCCCGCGAGGCGATGCTCGCCGCCCTCGCCTGGGGCGACGCGCCGCAAAAGGACCACGCGCGCACCCGCCTCCACACCCTCGCCCGCGACACCGGCGACCAGGTGGGGATGCGCCGCTGGCGGTCGTTCCAGCGCCCGACGCTGGTCTCGCTCTCCGCCTACCGGCCCACGTCGGATGGACGCACGCTGGCGCCGCGCCTGGTCCGCTGGCGCGAGGCGCTCACCCCCGCCTGACCCGCCGCGCACCCGTTCGCGACGCACGACGCCCCGCTCTCCGTTGATGGAGGACGGGGCGTCATCTTCACGGTCGTACATCATGTCGTTCCTGGCGCGGTCCGTTCGTCGTATGGATAGAGGTGGGTGCCGTCCGGCGTCCCGCCCGCAACCGGGTACCGGAGTTTCCAGATGATCGACACGCCGCAGATCACGCAGGCCGCAGCCAGGAACACCGCCATCATCCGCCTTACGGTGCCGCGGCAGGAGATCCGGAACGTGATGGGACCGGCGATGAGCGAGCTCAAGAGCGCCGTCGCCGCACAGGGCGTGACGCCCGACGGGCCGATGTTCACGCACCACCTGCGGATGGACCCGGACACCTTCGACCTCGAGGTCGGGCTGCCGGTGCCGGGTGACATCGCGGAGAGCGGCCGCGTGCGGGCAGGCGGGCTCCCGGCCGCCACCGTCGCGCGGACGACGTACCACGGTGGCTACGAGGGACTCCCCGGGGCATGGAGCGAGCTGCACGCGTGGATGCGCGCCAACGGGCACGAGCCGGGCGCGGACCTGTGGGAATCGTACGTCTCCGGGCCGGAAGCTGACGCCGACCCCGCGACCTGGCGCACTGAGCTCACCCAGCCGCTGGCTCAGTAGTTCGTCATTCAGGTTGGTGGAAAGCCGGAAACGGAAGTCTCACGCAGAGGCGCAGAGACGCAG
>DASWNZ010000196.1:0-28120 GCA_036398975.1 Longimicrobium sp. | reverse complement strand
GTCCGGCCCGGCGACGGCGGCGGCGCCCTCCGCCTCCACGCGCGCGCCGGGGACGGCGGCGCCGGTCCCGCGCTCGGTCACGCGCCCGCGCACCTCCGCCGGGTACTGCGCGGCGGCGGGGGTGGGGGAGGCGAGGAGGAGCAGGAGGAGGAGGAGGGCGAGGATTCCCCCGGCGGTTGAAACCGCTGCAACAACCGCGGGAAACCTGCCTTCGCAGGTTGCGCGGGCGGGATTGGTGCCGGAGGCGGGCGCTATATCATACGGTGATATATTGCTCTGCGATGCATCGATGTACGATGCATCGATCCATGACATATCATTGCCCGGCCGCGGGTTACCGGGGGATGAATCCCCCGGCTGGAACCACGGGAAGACGGCTGAAGCCGTCTCGCGCGCCGCGCCGGCATCCCGCCACGCGCGCGGATCTCGCCCGCGAGTCCGCGAAGGCGGACTTTGTGCTGTTGTTGCCGCGATTTCAATCGCCGGGTCCTTAGGCCGCATGTCCATCCTCCGCGCGCACTTGCATGGTGCCGCACGTCTCGCCGGCGAGGGGGACGACCTGGGGGGCGCCGGCGTCCGGGCCGGGGCCGGGGTGCGGGACGACGCGCACGGGCCAACCGTACACGCGCTCGACGGTGTCGCGCGTCAGGACCTGCGCGGGGGTGCCCGCGGCGGCGACGCGTCCGCGATGCAGCAGGACGAGGCGGTCGGCGTAGCGGGCGGCCAGGTTCAGGTTGTGGGTCACGACCAGCACCGTCGTCCCCGCGCGCGCAAGCTCGCGGAGCAGCTCCCAGATCGCCATCTCGTGGCTGACGTCCAGCGCGGCGGTGGGCTCGTCGAGGGCGAGGGCGCGCGGCTCCTGCGCCAGCGCCCGTGCCACCCGCGTGCGCTGCCGCTCGCCGCCGGAGAGGTTCGCGACCGGGCGCGCGGCGAGGTCGTGCACGTCGCAGCGGCGCATCGCCTCCTCCACGGCCCGGCGGTCGGCGGGACCCTCGCGTCGCCAGGGGCCCAGGTGCGGGTAGCGGCCCATGGCCACCAGCTCGCGCACCGATATTGGGAAGGCGGCCTCCTCGCCCTGCGGCACCACGCCCACCGCGCGCGCCAGCTCGGGACGGCTCCACGCGGCGAGCGGCCGGTCGTCGAACTCCGCCGTTCCCGCGCTGGGCGTCAGGGTGCCGAGCAGGATGCGCAGGAGAGTGCTCTTCCCCGATCCGTTGGGGCCGAGCACGGCGGTGCATCCGCCCGCGGGTGCCTCCATCGACACGCCCTCCAGCGCATTCACGTCCGCCTCGGGGTAGCGGAAGGTGACGCCATCGCAGCGCCACCCGCTCACGCCATCCTCCGCCGCAGCAGGTACACGAAGAAGGGGACGCCCACGAACGCCGTCACCACGCCGATGGGGAGCTCGGTGGGGGCGGCGGCGGTGCGGGCCAGCGTGTCGGCGAGTATGGCGAAGGTGGCGCCCAGAAGGACTGAGGCCGGGAGGAGGAAGCGGTGGTCGCCGCCCCAGAGCATGCGCACCACGTGCGGAACCACGAGGCCCACGAAGCCGATCACCCCGCTGACCGCCACCGCCGCCGCCGTCAGCAGCGAGGCCGTGCCGTACGCCAGCAGCTTCGTGCGCTCGGTACGCACGCCGAGGAACGCCGCCGTCTCCTCGCCCACCGCGAAGAGGTTCAGCGGGCGCGCCAGGGCGAAGAGGAGCAGAAGGGCCGGTATCATCGCGCCAGCCATCGTCCCGATGCCGCGCCAGGTGGCGCCGCTGAAGCTCCCCATCATCCAGAACATGGCGGAGCGGAAGCTCTCCGTGTCCGCGAAGGTGAGCGCTAGGAGGATGCAGGCGTTGAAGAAGGCGCCCACCACCACCCCCGCCAGCAGCAGGACGCGGGTGTCGAGCGCCTTCCCCACCGACGCGGCGACGCGGAAGACGAGGAGGATCGCCAGGATCGCCCCCGCGAACGCGGAGAGCGCCACCATCGCGCCGGACGCCGGGGCGCCGGTGAGGACGATGGCCCCTACCGCGCCCACCGCGGCCCCGCCGGAGACGCCCAGGATGTACGGCTCCGCAAGCGGGTTGCGGAGGAGCGCCTGGAAGGTGGCCCCGCTCGCCGCCAGCGATCCGCCCACCAGCGCCGCCAGCAGCGCGCGCGGCAGCCGCAGCCGGCGCACGATGGCGACCGTCGTGGGATCGCCATCCCCCCGGAGCCCGGCGACGACCTCGCGCACGCTCAGCGGCACGGCGCCCATGCGCACCCCCAGCAGGAGCGCGCCGGCGAGGGCCGCCATCAGCAGCACGAGGCGGAGAACGGGCTTCACCGGCCGGTCCGCTCGGGGTGGAGCGCGTCGCGGAGCCGCCGCGCCGTCTCGCCGACGCCCGGCCCGGGGAGGTTCACCAGCTCCGCGGGGATCAGCACGGGGCCGCGCATCGCCCTCAGCTCGCGCCAGCCGGGCGAGCGCGCGTCGAAGCGCGGCGTCCCGCTCTCGCCCACGGGGATCACGACGACGTCCGGCTGGCGGCGCACGATCTCCTCCATCGAGACGGTCGGCCACAGCTCCTTCACCTCGGGGAAGACGGGCTTCCCGCCGGCCACGCCGATCAGCTGCATGACGAAGGTGCCTGGGCCCGCCGTCATGGGCGGATCGTTCCACACCACGAAGAAGACGGACGGGCGCGGCAGCCCCTCCACGGAGGCGCGCACCGACTCCAGCTCGCCGCGCAGGCGTGTGGCCATCGAGTCCGCGGTGGGAGCGCGGCCGGCGAGCCGTCCCAGGTTGCGAATGGCGCGGAAGACGTCGGTGGTGTCCTCCGTCTTCACGGCGAAAACGGGGATCCCCAGCCCGGTCAGCCGCTCCCGGAGCTGCGGCTTGTGCGTCTCCCAGCCGATCACGAGGTCGGGGCGGAGGGAGGCGAGCTTTTCCAGGTTCGGATCCAGCGCGATGCCCACCGACGGGAGCGAGTCCAGCGCCGGATCCGTGTCGAAGTCGGTGCGCCCCACGAGCTGGCCGGCCGCGCCCAGCCCCACCAGCGTCGCCGTGGCGCTGGGGACGAGGGAGACGATGCGCCGCGCCGGCCGCGGCAGCGTCACCGTGCGCCCCGCGTCGTCGGTCAGGGTGATGGCGCCCTCGGCCGCGGCGTCCGCGCGCACGTCTGCCCGCCCGCACCCGCCGGCGAGGGCGAGCACGGCCGCGAGGGCGGCGATGCGGAGGCGTGGCGCGATGGGCAACAAAAAACCCGTCCTTTCCTCGGGCGGAAAGAGACGGGGTTGCGAAGGGCTTGCTGCGTGACGCGCTCGCGGGGAGCGCACCGGCCCGGTGCGAACCCCGCCCCCCTCCCGCGAGGGGGTGTGCGTGCGGGAGCAGAGGGGGCCGGGGTCTGACTCGAGGCAGCCGCGCTCGCCTTCCGGGGAGTCCTCCCCCGGTGGCAGTCGAGCGGGCCGGACCGGCGAACCTCCGCCGGGCCTCTCACAGTGGCGGGGCCGCGCCGGATTCACACCGGCTTCCGAAAGGCCCCCTCGCGATATATGTGGGCGCAAAGGTAGCCGCACACCCTGCGCATGACAAGGGCGCGTCGTGGTCGCCCTTGTCTCACGCAGAGGCGCAGAGCCGCACGGGCGAGGCGCGGAGGTCACCCCCACACCTGTCATCCTGAGGGAGCCGCCCCGCGGAACTCCGCGGTCGGCTCCGTCCTCTCTGCGGCGACCGAAGGATCTAGCCGGTGCGGCAAGAGGCCCGCAGGTAACACCAGGCGTCTCGGCACGCGCAGTAGATCCTTCGCTCCGCGCCAGAGCCTGGAGAACAGGAGAGGACGGTGAAGCGCGTCGCTCAGTATGACAAGCGGTGTAAGTCGTTCACCTTGATTGCTTTGCAAGCAACCGCGCTGCGTCTGGTTGGCACACCCGCCCCTTCCTGGCGGACATCTGAACCGCAGAGTGTACTGTTCGCGCGGGAAGGAACGACGAGCGTCAGGGGCCAAGCAACGCTGCGGGAACTACCGCGATCCCGTCCTCGCGGCGGTATGCGTGAGGTCCGGTGGTTATGATGATCGAATCGAGCAGGTCGTCCCCAATCTCATTCTTCAGCCATAGCAGGTGCCTTGCGTCGGCATCCGTTACCGTCCTCGCCAGCTTCATCTCCATCCCGATCACCCGCCCATCCGGCCTCACGACGATCAGATCGACCTCGTGCCTCCCGTTGTGCGTTCGCAGGTGCCTCACTTGCGCCTCCGCGGCCTGCGCATACACGCGCACACTCTGTGTCACGAGGGACTCGAACAGGTGGCCGAGAAGCGTGCCGTCTCGTGGCATGCCGATCCCCGCATCATCTCCCTCCAGCAGCGCATCTACGCCCACGCCGAGCAGCGTGGCGGCGAGCGCTGGATCAGCGAGGTGGTGCTTGTCCGGTTGCCCCAGCCTTGAAATCTGGTTGCGGGAGGGCAGCCACGCCGGAACCGGATCGAGGATCCAGAGCCGCTCCAGGATCGAGCGATATTGGAGCACGACGTCACGCGAAGGCCTGGCGCTCTCGCCGGAAGTGGCTGCGTCCCGAATCGTTTCCAGCGTTGCCGTGGTCGCGGTCGCGGCCGCATAAGCCCTCATCCAGCGCCGAAGCACTTCCGGGTTTCGGACGGAGTGACCGAACTCGAGGAAATCCTTGTCCGCGATGCGTGCCACGTAGCTGTCGAGCTGAGTCCGGAGCGCGCGGTCCCTGAGATTCCGGATCGCGGGGAAGCCGGAGGCGACGATCTCGTTCGTGTAATCCCCGAGCGTAACGGCGGTTTCACCGCTGACGGGCGGCCTTCGCCCCTTCAGCAGCTCCGCGAGGCTTACCGTCGGAGCCTGGATCCCGCGCTCAGCAAGGCTGAGCGGCCGCATCCTCAACCTCACGATCCGTCCGGCCCCCGAGTGGGTCGATGGATCGGTCGGGTTCGCCGAGCCGGTCAGAATGAAACGATTCGGACTCGGGTCCTGGTCGACTGCCCGACGTACGAGGTCCCAGGATTCAGGAGCGCGCTGCCACTCGTCGATCAGGATCGGGGGTTTTCCGATGAGCAGACGCGCGGGATCTGCGAGCGCGACCTGCCGCTGAGCGGAATCGTCCATCTGGTGAACCGTCCGGGCTCGCTCCGACGCAGTCGCGGTCTTCCCGACCGCCTTGGGACCCTCGATCGCGACGGCCGAGAGCCCGGTGAGCAATTCGTCGAGTTCGTCATCAAGAATGCGGCGGGCGTATCGCATCACGCCTCCAGCTTGCTACGGCCGCCCTTCCCAGATGCTAGGGGCCGAACCAGTATCTCTCCGGCTCGCCTGCACAGTAAGTGTTTGGTGGAATTCAACTTCGCTGCTCCTCAGTCTCTGTCGTCCAGGTTCCTACTCGACAATCTAACCACTTCCTAGCCTACACCGTAGCCAGCTTCTAGCCTACACCGTAGCCACTCGCTAGCCTACATCCTAACCACCTTCTGTGTCAAGCTACGGAATGCAGCACCCCGCTTCCTACTCCGAAGGCGCGCCCTGACTACGAAGGAGGCGCGGATCTCTCCGCGCCTCCTCCGCGTCTCTGCGGCTCCGCGTGAGCCTGCCGTTAGCGAAGCTCGATGCGGCGCCCGCGCGCGAGCTCCGCGGCGGAGACGGTGACGGCGGGGGCGGTGCCGATGCGGACGCGCACGCGCTGCACGGTGGCGGGGACGGACACGTGGTACTCGGCCGCGGACAGGGAATTCGCGGTGTTGGCGATGCGGAGGCCGGTGGGGAGCACCAGGAGATCGCCGAGCGCGCCGACGGGGGCGCGGACCTCCGCCGGAGAGGTGGAGGATGGCGCGCGCTCGAGGACCAGCGCGCTCCCCGCCTGCGGATGCGCGATCTCGACGGTCATCTCCTCTCCCTGCGGCATGAAGCGGACGCGGGCGCCCGGTGATGGGGACGCCGCGTTCGGGTCGTACGCGGGTGCCGGCGCGGGCCGGGCCGCCACGGGCGCGCCGCTCCCCGCGCCTCCCAGGATATCCCGGAACCAGGCGCGCACGGGGCTGGAGAAGAGCCCCGCACCCACGATCACCAGCGCCGCGACCGCCGCCGCGCGCAGCCAGGACCGCGAAGGCGCGGGCGGAGCAGCCCGACGGGCCTCACGCCGAGCCGCCAACTCGTCGACGGGGGCGGAGGGGGCGGCGGGGACGGCGAAGTCGCCGCGGGCCAGGAGGACGCCCAGGTTCACCGAGCGGCGGCGCAGGGAGCCGAGCCGAGCCGCGCAGACCGGGCACGCCGCCAGATGCGCCTCGACGCCGGCGCGCTCGCCGTCCGCGGCCTCGCCGTCGATGAGGCGGACCAGGGCGCCGTCGTCCAGGTGCTCGTTCGCGGGGGGTGCGTGCATCATCGTGCTTCCTCGTCCAGTTGGAGCCGGGCCGCCAGCTTGTCCAGCGCCCGCGCGATCATCGTCCCCACCGATCCCGTCGTGGTCCCCACCGCCTCCGCGATCTCGCGGTGGCTGAAGCCTTCCTCGCGCATCAGGAGCATCGTGCGGTCGCGCTCCGAGAGGACCTCCATCGCTTCGCGAACGCGGCGGCGGGTCTCGGCGGCTTCCAGCGCCACGTCGGGGGTGGGCGGGGTGTCGCCGATGGGGGCGCGCTCCGGCCGGTGCTCCAGCAGGCGGAGGCGGCGGCCGCGGGTGCGCTCGGCCAGGCGCGCGGCGTTGGTGCCCACGCGAAAGAGCCAGGCGCGCGTCTCCCCCGGCTGCGGAGGCTTTTCCAGGAGCTTTACGAACGCCTCCTGCGCGGCGTCGGCGGCCACGTCCGGGTTGCCGGTGAGCCGCGACAGGTAGCGGAAGAGCGATGCGTGATGCTCCGCGAAGAGCCGGGCCGCGTCCATCCGTCAGAAGCTCAGCCGGAAGCCGATCACCGGGAGCGTCGGGAGCCCCGGATCGAAGTCGTCGAAGCCGCTGGCCAGCCCCGGCGCGCACCCCACACCGAACTCGGCGCAGGGCACACTCCCCTTGTAGCGCCCCCGGTTCTCGCGCCCCAGCGCGTTGCGCAGCTGGAGGTACGCGCCCAGCCGCGCTCCCCGCAGCTCCCCGCTCCACTCCGCCAGCAGGTCGAGGCTCCGGTATCCCTGCGCGCGCTCCGCCCCAGGCGCCTCCGCGCTCGGCGGCCTCCCCACCTGGCACTCGGTGGGCGAGGTGCAGAGGTACGTCCCGCCGAAGCGGCGCGTGTACGGCACGCCGCTCGACGCCGTGTACGCCGCGCCCAGCTGCACGCCGCGTCCCGCGCGCAGGTAGGCGGTCGCGTCGAAGGTGTGGCGCTGCTCCTCCGGCGCGGGATAGGTGAGCCCCCGCGCCGTGATCTCCGAGCGGGCGAGGGCGTACGACGCGGACGCCGTCCAGCGCCCGGCCAGCCGCCGCGCGGAGAGCTCCACGCCGCGCGCATTCCCCTCGCCGGACACGAAGAGCGGGCGATCGAGCTGCGGGCCGGGGGTGGGGTCCTGCACCGCCATCCCCGCTGTGCGCCGCACGTACGCCGTGGCGGAGCCGAGCCAGCCCGCGCCCAGCCACCGCTCCGCGCCCAGGGTGGCGATGTCCGCGCGGGCGGCGGGAGCGTCGCCGCCGGCCAGGGCGTAGACGTATTCGGAGGGGTGCTCCTCGTACGCCGGCACGCCCGCGGGTGCCAGCGCCTGCACGTACTGGAAGCTGCGCCCAGCGCCGGCCGAGACCGAGAACGAAGGGTCCACCTGGAAGCGGGCGGCAACGCGCGGGGCCAGCCGCACCGGGCCGCCGTTGATCACCGCGGGGCCCGCCTCCACGCGCACGCCGGTTTCGACGGTGAGGCGGTCGATCGGCCTCCAGCGCCGCTCGCCCCAGAGCGCCGCCCACGACAGAGCCTCATCGCGCACGAGCGGCTCGTTGTCCAGGCCGGGGACGTACTCGCGGTCCAGGGCGAAGCCGCGAAAGCTCACGCGATCGCTGACCAGCGCGTACCCGGCCCTCCACGGCGCAGGGGCACCGCCGGCCGCGCGCGGCGCCACTTCGCCCGAGAGCTCCAGGTGCGTGGCGCGGTTGGACGAGGGCGGCACGCTGGGCGCGGAGTACTGAGAGGAGGTGTCGGCGGGATCGGACCGCAGGCGCGAGCGGAAGCGGCTGAAGCCGAGCGTGTGCGCCGCCTCCAGACCGCGGAACGGGGTGCGCAGGGTGGCGCGCGCCGCCTCGCTCCCCCACGAGCCGGAGCCCTCGTCCACGACGTCGGGGATCATCCCGCCCAGCCGGTCGCGCGTGACGAGGGCGCTGGCCTCTAGCGCTCGGCCCGTGCCCAGCCGCCGGTCGTAGCGCGCGGTGACGTCGTGGAAGGAGTAGGGGACGTGCTCCAGGTCCGACACGCTGCCGGCAACGGCCCGGGTCAGCCAGTCCAGGTAGGTGCGCCGCCCCGCCACCATCCACGCATCCCTCCCCTCCGCCACCTCTCCGTCCAGCGCCAGCCGCGCGCTCACCAGCGACAGCTCGCCCACGCCCGCCAGCGATCCGCCGCTGCCGCCGCGGCGCGACCTCACGTCCAGCGCGGCGGCCGCGGCGCCGCCCAGCGATGCCGGCTGCACGCCGGGGTGCAGAAAGGCCGCGCCCACAGCGTCCGCGTTGACGCCGGAGAATGTGCCCAGGCCGTGCACAGGGTTGAGGAGGGGAAGCCCGTCGAAGTACACCCGCGTCTGGTCCCAGCGCGCGCCGCGCGTCCACAGCTCCGCGCCGTAGTCGTCGCCCGCGGCGATGCCGGGAAGGCGCTGCAGGGCGCGGAAGAGATCCGTCTCGCCGAGCGTGATCCCCTCCTCCACGTCCGCGTGGGTGATGGAGCGCACGTCGCTGGAGGCGTGGAGGCGCTGCCGCTCCCTCTCGGCCGCCAGGCGGTACTCGCCGCGCTGCGCGGGCTCGGCGGTGCGGGCGTAGCGGTCGGCGGCGGCGGCGGGCGCGGCGGTAGCGCGCAGTGGAGGGAGCGCCACCGGCTGCACCGTGAGCCCCACCGAGACGCTGGGATCCGCCCCGCCGTGCAGCTCCACCTCCACCGACGCCGCCTGGTAGCCGATCCGCTGCACCCGCAGCGTGTAGGCGCCCGGCGCGAGGCCGGCAAAGGTGTAGCGCCCGGCCGCATCGGTGCGCACCACGCGCCCCTCCCGCGCCCGAGCCGCAGCGCGCGGCTCCAGCGCGACGGTGGCGTCGGCCAGCGGGAGCGACGTCGATGCGTCGACGATCGTCCCCGATACGCCGCCCGCCGCCTGCCCCGCCGCCGGAAGGGCGAGGAGGAGGATCCAGAAGAGGGCGAGGCGGAGTGGACGGATCACGATTGTTCGACTGGGAGGAAGTGCCGCGGCGGTGCGCCCGCCGATCACGAAGCTACAATGCCCCACCCGTGTGCCTTCTGACGGACGCCCGTTTGTCATAAACCCGCATGGTCGCGCATTGTCGGGGTGCAGGAACAGCGCCGGGGCGGGCTCACACCCGCCCCGCGCTCCTTTTTCCGCGACAGCACACGGATTGTTGAAGTGATACTCGCAGCCATCATCGCCACGCTCCTCCCCACGGCCACCGTGCGCGGCACCGTGCACGCCGAAGGGTCACGCGAGCCCGTCGCCTACGCGACCGTGCGGCTGGTGGAGCCGCGCCGCGCCGCGCGCACCGACGAGCGCGGCCTCTTCGTGGTGCCCGAAGTTCCGCAGGGAAGCTGGCGGGTGACGATCACCGCCGCCGGCTTCCAGCCCAAGGACACGACGCTCGTCGTCCCCGCCACCGGCACGCTGGAGGTGTCGATCGGCCTTCGCGCGGCGGCCATCGCGCTGCCGGGGATCGAGGCGCGCGGCCGGCAGGAGAGCCGCGCCGCATCGACGGCCGGCCCCGGCGCCACCCGCATCGAGGCGCGCGAGATCGACGCCGCTCCCGCGCTGGCCGAGGCGGACGTCCTGCGCACCGTGCAGTTGCTGCCTTCCGTGGCGGCGGCGAGCGACTTCAGCAGCGCGCTGTACGTGCGCGGTGGCTCGCCGGACCAGACGCTGGTGATGCTGGACGGCACGCCCCTCTTCAACCCCTACCACCTGGGCGGCCTCTTCGGCGCCATCGATCCGGACGCGGTGGCGGCGGTGGACGTGCTCCCCGGCGCCTTTCCCGCGCGCGTGGGCGACCGCCTCTCCGGCATCATCGACATCCAGACGCGCGACGGCGGGCGCGACCGGGTGCGCGGCTTCGGCGGCACCTCGCTGATCTCCAGCCGCGCCGGCGTGGAAGGGCCGCTCCCGGGCGCGCGCGGCAGCTACCTGGTCTCCGTGCGGCGCACCTACCTGGACCTCTTCACGAAGGCGGCGTACGGGCTGGGGCTCATCGACGCGACCCTCCCCTACGCCTTCACCGACGGGCACCTCAAGCTGACGCACGACGTGGGCACGCTGGGCCGCCTCTCCGTCGCCGCGTACGTGGACGAGGAGGGGCTCGGCATGCCGCGCGAGCGTCCTGACCCGGAGGTCACGCCGCGCCCTGGGCCGCGCGACGACATCAACTTCGGATGGGGCTCGCGGGTGGGCTCGCTCCGCTTCCGGCGTCCGCTGGGCGCCAACGTGGTGGCCGAGCTGCGCGGCGCCGTCAGCACCTTCCACGGTGACTTCAACGTGGCCGAGGCGCGCTACGCGGGCGAGGGGCAGCCGGACACGCTCGTGAAGGTCCTGGGCGCGCGCATGCGGATGCGCGACGTGATGGCGGGCGCGGACCTCACCTGGCACGCGCGCCGTCACCAGCTGCGCGGCGGCGTGCAGTGGGATGGGTACCGCTTCTTCCACGACGTGGCGGAATATCAGAACGGCGCCGGCCCCTTCTTCACCGGCTCCTTTCGCCGCGAAGACACGCCGGTCACCATCGCGGCGTACGTGGAGGACGAGTGGCAGCCGACTCCGCTGCTGCGGGTGCGCGGCGGCGTGCGCGTGCTGGCCGCGGGGGAGCGCGGCACCGAGATCCTTCCCCGCATCGGCGCGCAGTACACCCTCACGCCGTCGCTGACGCTCACGCTGGGCGGCGGGCGCTCGGCGCAGGTGATCCACTCGCTGCGCAGCGAGGAGTCGCTGGGCGCATCGGTGATGGCGTACGACTTCCTCGCCGCCGTCCCGGCCTCCACCGGCCTCTCCACTGCCACCGACGTGGTGGGCGGCGCGGAGTGGGTGCGCGGCACCACCTCGGTGCGGCTCGACGCATTCGCCAAGCGCCTCGGCAATGTCCCGCTCCCGCAGGTACCCGGCGACATCACGGAGGCGCCGATCATCGTGAACGAGGGCTTCCTCGTGGGCACCGGGAACGCGCGCGGCGTGGAGCTGCTGGCCCGCCACGCGCGCGGCCGGGCGCTGTACTCGCTGGCCTACGCCCTCAACGGGGTGCGCATGGAGGTGGCGGGCGAGGAGTACACGCCGCGCTTCGAGCGGCGGCACACGCTGGACGCCGTGGCCCTCCTCCCCTGGGGCCGGCGCGGCGAGGTGAACGCGCGGCTGGCGCTGGCGTCGGGGCAGCCGTACACCCCGCCGGCCGGCTACGGCTACTCGGTGCGCTTCGATCCGCTCAGCGGGCGCTACGTGAACTCGGGCCCCGCGGTGCTGCTGGACGATCACAACAGCGGCCGCCTTCCCGGCTACTTCCGCCTGGATGTGGGGCTCCGGCGCAGCTACGAGCCGCGCCTCTTCGGCCGCACGACCACGGTCACCCCGTTCCTCCAGATCGTGAACGTGCTCAACACGCCCAACGTGCTGGCCGGGCTTCCGGAGCTGTACGGCGAGGCCGGCCCGCAGATCGAATACGCTCCCCAGCTCCCCATCCTCCCGACCATCGGATTCGAATGGAAGTTCTGATGAAGCGAATCGCGACGGCCGCCCTCGCGCTGGCGGCGGCCGGGTGCTCGTTCATGCGCGACCCCAGCCCCATCGAGGCGCTGGGCGAGAACAACGTCGTGCACGCCGTGCTGGTGACCGGCGCGGACACGGTTCAGGTCCTGGTGGTCCGCGCCGGCCCTGGTACCGACCCCGCGACCGGAGAGAGCGTCACCGTGCGCCCCGTCACCGGCGCGGACGTGCGGCTCGCCTCCGGCGTCGGTGACGTGCGGCTCACCGAGTCCGCGCCCTGCTACCTGGGCTACGACTACAGCGGCCGGGTGCCCGACGAGCAGCTGCAGACGCAGGGGTGCTACACCGCCGTCATCGCCGGCGGGGTGCGGCCGGGGACGGCGTACGCGCTGCGCGTGGGGCTGCCGGGTGGCGGCACCATCGAAGGCCAGGCGACCGCGCGCGCCGCCCTCGCCATCGCCCAGCTGCAGCCGGGCGCGCGCATCCACGTCCGCTCTCCGAACGAAGCCCCGCAGGCCGTCGCGGTCCGGCTGACCGGCGCGGGCGGGGCGGCGGCGGTCTACGTGGACTTCCTCACGCTCGCCGCGTTCCGGGGCGGGAGCGCGGTTTCCAACGCCATCTGCTCCGTGGTGTACCCGCGTGATCTGCAGCTGGAGGCGAATGCGGAGGGCGTGGTGCGCACCGACGTGTACGGCGCGCACTGCGTGGAGCGCACCAACCCGAACGGCACGGGCGACCGCCCCTTCCGTCCGGACTCGGTCCGTGCGCGGCTGCGGGTTACGGCCTTCGACAGCGCGTACGTCCGCTACATCAGGCAGACGAGCGAGGATGCGGTATCCGTCCGCGAGGCGCAGGTCGGTATCACCAACGGCCTCGGCCTCTTCGCCGCCGCCGCCCGAGCGGATCGTGACGTCATGATCATTCCGTGCGCGCCGCAGGCGGTCTGCCCGCAGCCATAGGCACGGCGGGTCTCACGCAGAGGCGCAGAGACGCAGGAGAGGAAACAGAAAAGGGCTCACACAGAGACACAGGGAGAACAGCAACAAGATTTCTCTATGGCTGCGGGTTTGTGCCTTTCGTTTCCCCTCCGCGGCTTCTGTATGCTGCTAGCGCTCCACGAACTCGAAGGAGTCGAGGAACGCGTGCAGATGGGACGCCCCGATGGAGGGGACGTAGAGCACGTAGATCGTGTAGATCCGGTTCCCTACGACGAACATCCGCCCCGTCAGCTCGGTGCCCGTCCCGGTGAAGGCGAACCGGCGCCCGCGATGAGTGCCGAGTGTCACCGGCCTGTGCTCCTTCACCGTCCCTTTCGTCACGCTCAGGAACTCGTCGACTTCTACTTGCAGGATGTGCGAGTGCGTGAAGCGCGTCAGCGATCCGGCTGGGAATTCGCGCATCTCAACGCGGTAGGTGGGGTGATCGAGCGGGCTCGTCCATCTGACCCGCCGGACTACGACTCCCGGGGCAACAACGGTCGAGTCTCGCGTCACTGTCGCTCCGCCGGGCATGCGGGCGCGGAACCCCCCGCCGGCACCGATCTCCGTCAACGAGTCGGGGGCCTGGGCCACCGCGGAGGGCGCGGCCGGGAGGAGCGAGAACAGCAGGATCAACCACGTGCGAGTGGGCATGCGCATGTCTGGGTGCCTCGAAAACGTAATGCGAACGGTCCGGGTGACCTCGTGAAATTACCGGCTTCACATCGGCACATCAAACGGTCGCCCGCGTAACGAGCGGAAAGGGTTCCTCCGTGCCTTTCCCTTCCCCTCCGTGGCCTCTGTGTGAGGCTTTTTTGCTTTTCGGACTTGTGCGCGGGGCGCGCGGACGGCAAGCTACACGCCGCCGTCCGAGTGAACCCCTCAGCACACGAGTCTCGATGACAACGTTCGTTCGCCCGCTCGCCGCAATCGCGCTCGCACTGGCCGCCGGGGCATGCGGCGGAGGGGCCGCGATGGATTCCCCGGCCCCCGCGCCCGCCGCCGCGCCGCAGAGCGAGAGCGCGGCCTTCGTGGTCACCATCGGCAACGACACGGTGTCGGTGGAGCGCTACACCCGCACCGCCACCACGCTCACGGGCGAGGTGGTCACGCGCACGCCGCGCACCACCTCGCGTTCTTACCGGGCGCAGCTTCGCCCGGACGGCTCCGTGGCGTCGGTGGAGGTGACGACGCGGGTGCTGAACGCGCCGCCCTCCACCCCGCCCGCCATCGCCACCGTCACCTTTGGGAGCGACACGGCATCGGTGCGCGTCGCGCGGGGCGACAGCGTGCAGAACCAGCGCATCTCCGCGGGCGCCAACGCGTTCCCACAGCTGGGGGCGTACGCGCTGTACGAGCAGGCGATCATGCACACGCGCCGCGCGGGGGGGGCGGAGGCGCGACTCCGCTTCCTGGCACCGGGCGCGGCGCAGGCGGGCAACGTCGGGATCCGCTCGCTCGGCGGCGACTCGCTCCAGCTCACCACCGGCGCCGGCCCCGCGACCGTGCGCATCGACTCGGCGGGGCGGCTGCTGGGGCTGAGCGGGCTGCAGAGCACGCAGAAGTTCATCGTGCGGCGCCTCCCCTCGCTGGCCGTGGCGGCGCTGGGCGCATCGTACGCGCAGCGCGAGGCCGCCGGGAGCGGGCTGGGCACCCTCTCCCCGCGCGACAGCGTGCGCGCGACCATCGGCGGCGCGAACATCGTGATCGACTACGGCCGCCCCCTGAAGCGCGGGCGCCGCGTGCTGGGCGAGGTGGTGCCGCTGGACCAGGTGTGGCGCACGGGAGCCAACGCCGCCACCGGCCTGCGCACCGACCGCGACCTGGTGATCGGCGGCACGCGCGTGCCGGCCGGCTCGTACACGCTCTTCTCCCTCCCCTCGGCCGGCGGCTGGAAGCTGATCGTCAACCGCCAGACGGGCCAGTGGGGCACCGAGTACCACCCCGAGCAGGACCTGGCCCGCATCGACCTCCAGCGCCGCGCCGCCACCCCCGCCGTCGAGCAGTTCACCATCCGCATCGATCCCTCCGGCGCCGGCGCCGGCACCCTGCGCATGCTCTGGGACGACTTCGAGCTCGCGGCGCCGGTAGAAGTGCGTTAGTGCGTTAGTGCGTGAGTGCGTAAAAAGCGGGGCGGCGCCGGTGTGGCGCGGCCCCGCTTTTCGTCCGATCCTCGAAAGCCGGTGTGCATTCAGAACGGCTTGTCTCACGCAGAGGCGCAGAGACGCAGGGAAGAGAACGACAGAGAAAAGCTCACACAGAGACCACAGAAGGAACCGAAAGCCACAGAGAAAACCTCTTGCGGTTCTCTCTCTGTGGCTCTGTGTCTCTGTGTGAGCCTTGCGGTTGCAGTCCTCTTCTGCGTCTCTGCGTGAGACTTTCGTTCCCGGCTTTGCACGAACCTGAACGACGAACGGTATTGGTCACGCACTAACGCACTTCAATTCTTACGCGGGCTCCACACGGTTGCGCCCGTTCGCCTTCGCCTGGTACAGCGCCCGGTCTGCGGAACGGATGAGCGCGGCACTGTCCGCGCCGTCTTCGGGGAAGGATGCGACGCCGAAGCTGGCGGTCATGGAGCGCGGGACCTCGGCCGTGGGCGGCAGCGACTCCACCAGCTCGCGCAGGCGCTCGGCCATGGTGAGCCCGTCCTCCTTGGAGGTGGCCGGGAAGACCAGCGCGAACTCCTCGCCGCCGTACCGGCATGCGCTGTCGCTGGCGCGGAAGGTGTGGCGGACGACGCGCCCGATCCGCTGCAGCGCCTGGTCGCCGACCTCGTGGCCGTAGTCGTCGTTGATGCGCTTGAAGTGGTCGATGTCCATGAAGACCAGCGACAGCGGGTGCTGGTGGCGCAGCGCGCGCGACAGCTCGTTCGCGAGCACCTCGTCGAAGCCGCGCCGGTTGTGGCACCCCGTGAGCGGGTCGAGCGTGGCCTGCGCGCGCAGCCGGTCGTGCAGCTCCGCGTTGCGCATGGCGATGGCGGAGGAGTCGGCCAGGGCGCGCAGGAGCGCCAGGTCGTGCTCCTCGTAAGGCGAGTCGGAGAGGCGGCGGCCCAGGATCAGCACCCCCGCCCCCGCGCCCCCCAGGTCCAGCGGCGCCACCACGCCCACCTCGGCGGGCACGTGGTCGCGGATGGGCGCGTCGTTGGGCGGCACCACCGGCGCGCCGCCCGGAGGCGCGATCTCGTGCACCACCCTGGCCGGGATCCCGCGCGCCACCAGCGACCCGCGCGGCGAGCGCACGGCGCGGCAGGTGTACTCGTCGTCCTCGGTCAGGTAGAGCGCGGCCCACCAGGCGAAGAAGACCTCGCCCACCGAGTCCAGCACCATCTTCACCGTCTCGTCCGAGCTGCGCACCACGGCCAGGGTGCGCGCCACCTGCTGCAGGGCGTTGAGGTGGAAGCGCAGCTGGTCCAGCTCGTCCGCGGTGGCGGCGCGCTCGGCCTGCACGGCCCACACGCGCGCCAGCTCGCGCCCCACCGCCGCGCGCAGCGATGCGGGAAGGGCGTGCGCCTCGTCGTCCGCGGAGAGCGTCCCCTCGCCGCCGGGCGCGGCGAAGCGGGCGAGGACGGCCAGATCCGCACCCGTGTCGCCCACCGCCAGCGGCACGGGGCGCCGCGGCACGCGCAGGCAGAGCCGCCCGCCCGCCAGCCGCCGCACCGCGTCCACGCACCCCTGCGCCACCTCGTCCACCGTGCCGGTGAGCGGCACCCGCGCGAACGCGAGCGCCACCTCCGGCGAGAAGGTCGCGACGTGCGCGGCTTCCGGCCGGTGGGCACCGATCAGGAGGGTGGAGGAGGAGAGGCTCACGGGAGGGGACGGGTAGCGGGGGCGGCTCCCGGCGGGGAGCCGGGGGTGAGGGGCGAGTAGCCTCATGGCATCACCCGTTCCACCGGCGCGCCCGCCGTCCGCCACCCGCGCAAACCCGCCCGCCCCAACGAAGTACGCGCCGCGTACGCCCCGCACGCCGTCCCGCGCCACCCGGCGAAGGCGCGGGAGAACGCGGGACCTCCTGCAAAATGCCGTCAGTCGCCGAAGGAGATGCCGAGCTGGCGGGCGGACATCACCAGGTCCATGTCCATCGTCACGCGCTTCAGCTCGGAGATGGCCTCGGCGAGGGGCACGGAGGTGACGTTCTGGCCCTGGAGCGCCACCATCGTCCCCAGCCGTCCGTCGCGGATGCAGCGCACCGCCGCCGCGCCGAAGCGCAGCGCCAGGTTGCGGTCGAACGCCGTGGGCGAGCCGCCGCGCTGGATGTGGCCCAGCGTAAGGGTGCGCGCCTCCTTGCCGGTGAGCTCCTCCAGCTCCGCCGCCAGCCGGTCCGCGATGCCGCCGTACCGCCCCGTGGAATCCGCGTATGACGGCTCCTCGCCGGCGGCCTTGGCGCCCTCGGCGATCACCACGATGCTGAAACGGCGGCCGTGCCTCTCACGCTCCATGATCTTGGCGGCCACCCGCTCGGCGGAGTACGGCACCTCGGGAAGGAGGATGATGTCCGCCCCGCCGGCCAGCCCGCTCTCCAGCGCGATCCATCCCACGTGCCGCCCCATCACCTGCACCACCATGATGCGCTGGTGCGCCTCGGCGGTGGAGTGAAGGCGCCCGATGGCGTCCGTCGCCACCTCCACCGCCGTCTGGAAGCCGAAGGTCAGGTCCGTCGCGCGCAGGTCGTTGTCGATCGTCTTAGGGACGCCGATCACCGGCAGCCCCTTCTTCTGCAGCTCGTGCGCGATGTTCAGCGACCCGTCGCCGCCGATGGCGATCAGGGCGTCGATCTCCATCGAGCGGAAGGCGTCCACGATCTCCTGCGAGCGGTCCACCGTCCCCCACGTGCCGTCCGGCTTGCGCACCTCCAGGCCGAAGGGGTTGCCGCGCGTGGTCGTCCCCAGGATGGTGCCGCCCAGGTGGTGGATGCCGCGGACGGAGGTGGCCGTGAGGGGGAAGATGCCGGGCTCGCCGTCCACCTCGCCCTCCAGCAGCCCCATGTAGCCGCGGCGGATGCCGAGCACCTCCCATCCTTCCTGGAGGGCGGCCAGCGTGGCGGCGCGGATGACGGCGTTGAGCCCCGGGGCGTCGCCGCCCCCCGTGTTGATGGCGATGCGGCGGATGCCGCCGTTTGCTTGACTCATCCGGGCGTTGATCTCACGAAGGCGAAGCGCGGCCCGCCGGTGCGGAGGGCGCGGAGCCCCAAAGATACGGGGCGCCCCGGCACGTGCAAGCGACGCTCCACCCGGGTTGACAGGGGCGCGCCCGCGCCGGTATGCTCCCGGCACAGCGGCCCGCCCCACGGCCGCACCCTCGCCGCAAGGATTTGCAGATGGTCAAGGAAGCTGACGTGCGCAAGGCGCTGCGCAAGGTAAAGGACCCCGAGATGAACCTGGACCTCGTGGTCCTCGGGCTGATCTACGGCATCGACGTCAAGGGCACGCACGTGGACGTGACCATGTCGCTGACCTCACCGGGCTGCCCCGTGGCGGGCGACCTCCTGAAACAGGCGCAGGAAGCGGTCGAGTCCGTGCCCGGCGTCGAGAGCGCCGAGGTCGAGCTGACCTTCACCCCGCCGTGGACGATGGATCGCATCCCGCCGACGATCCGTGCGGCGCTCGGGTTCTGAGGAGGGCGTCACACAGAGAGCACAGAGGGAACCGCAAGGCACAGAAGAACGAGGGTGCGCCGGCTTCAGCGCACCCTCGTTGTTTGTCCACGAACCTGGAGAGCCGATGTTCCGCGTCCTGCTGATCCTTCTCCTCGTCTACGCCGCGCCGCTCGCCGCGCAGTCCGCCGACTCCGCCTCGATGCTCAGGAGCGGCTCGACCGTGCGGCTGCTCCTTCGCGACGCGCCGACCCCGGAATCGGTGGGAGCGGTCCTGGGCAGAAGCGGCGACACGCTGCGGGTGATCACCCCCGAACTCGGTCTGGCGGAGGTGGCCCTGGATGACGTGGCCGGTCTGGAGGTCCCAGCCTCCACCACCAGGCAGACGGCCATCATCCTCGCGGGGACCGCGGCGGCGGGGGTCGTCATAGGTCTGGTGCAGGGGGAGGGCGTGGTGGAGAGCGTTGTGCTGGGAAGCGCCCTGGCGGCCGTTGTCGTGATCCCGGCGGGCGCCTCCGAGCGGCGCCGGTGGCGGCCCGTGGACCCCGCCGGCTGGCGCGACGAGCCCGCCGGAGCGCGGGTACGCGTGTCCGCGCCGGAGCTGGGCCTCGACCGTGCCGAGCTCCTGCTGCACGACTTCCGCGAAGGCACGCTCCACCTGGACGATCGCGGAGTGCTGAAGCCGTCGCCCATTGCCCAGGTCACCAGCCTGGAGCTGAGCCTCGGGCGCGACCGGAGGCGCGGCGTCAGGATCGGCACCGCAGTCGGGGCGCTCGCGGTGATCACATACGGGATCGCACGCGCCGTCGACAAAGGCGGCGCGGTCGCGATCATCCCCGTCGCGTTCATCGGCTTCACGGTGGGCGGAGGTCTCGGCGGCTTCACCGGCTTCCTCCTGGCGCCCCGCGAATGGCGACGAATCCCCCTCCCCGCCCCCGCTCCCCCGCGGCCGTAACTACGAGAGGGATCGCACGACGAATCCCCGTCCGGCGCGGAACGACGTCAGGAGCTTGCAATTGCCTCGCGCGAGCTCCGACTCCATACCCGGACTGGTGAAGTCCCTGGAGTTGCGGTTCAGGAACACCTTGGCGGGCAATGGATCACGCTGGAGGTCGTCCGCGACGGACGCGTACACGACGGCATCCTGCGGCGAGAGGCGGAGCTCGCTTTCAGCCGTGTGGGCGCGATCGAGAACTTCCACCGTAGTGGGTAGTATCTGGCCGACACGGTGAACGCGCTCCACCACGGAGCTCAGGCGGCGGCCCTCCTCCTCGCCGCTCTCGATCAGCGCCGAGACGAGATCGCCGCTCTTCGCGGGTAGGTCGCTGTATGTTTTGGACCTGCCCAGCTCGCGGATCTCCTGTGCGAGACGCCGGTTGAACTCCCCCCGCTGCCGCGTCTGGCGGCGCGCGCTCATCCTCGCCTCGACGACGGCGAACGCCGGCAGCAGGAGGCGGATGCGTCCGCTTTCGGCCAGGTCGAGGATCGCCTCACAGCTTTCGTGCTCCTCCTGCAGGTAGGCGAGCTCCAGGATGAAGTTGGATTCAGCGTAGACGATCATACCCCGGCGGGCGAGGTGATGGTACCGTTGCGGATGCACTCGCGGAGCCCGGAATCGCGGAGCCATTCCGAGCCGCCATTCGGCGTGTTGTAGACCAGGTCTCCCAGCCAGAGGCTCACGACCGACTCGAAACCGGGCTCGCTTAGCTCGTGCAGAGGGGTACGGATCGAGCCCAGGTACGGCCGCAGAACTTCGCGCGTCTCCGCCTGGTAGTCCGGCGGAACCAGCTCGAGCGGAGGAGGGCGCTTCCAGAGGTAGAAATGGTCACGGAGGGCAAGCAGGAAGAACGGCGCGTCCGGAAGAAAGCCGCGGGCGGCAAGGTCGCGCCTCATCCGCGCGGCCCATTCCGCGGAGGTGTTCGGCAGGTTCCTGACCTCCACGGCCAGCAGGATACTCTCATTAGAAGACCGGACTACCAGATCGGGTGCCGTGCTCATGCAAGCCTCGCTGGTGGGAACCGCCGTGTTCGCGGACATGCGTGCTGCTGAATACCCCGGATGCGCACCCCGGGTACCGGCACCCTCCGCGCGCAGACGGCGTGCCCTTCAGGCGGCGCGCGACCACCGCAACCGCCAGAGCGCCGCGGCCATTAGGGCCAGCTCCAGCGCAAAGGTCCAGTGCAGGACGAAGTTGAGGATCCACGGGTGGTACCGGGCCCGCACGGAGGTGAGGGAGATCTCCACGTCCGAAAAGGGCCACAGCCACCGGATTCCGCCCGCGACGGTGTCCAGCACGAGGTGCAGGAGCACGTTGATGCCCAGGATTGCCAGCGCCAGCCACGCCGTCCGCCGCGCGCGGAGGACGGCCAGCACGACCGCCGCCGCCCCCAGCGCCGCCGCCCACGCGAGCGGAAGGTGCGGCAGATACGAGTGGTGTACGTGCCGCCGCTCGTCCACGAAGTAGAAGTAGAACAGGTCCAGGTCCGGCAGCACGCTCGCCGCGAGCCCGAGCAGCAGCAAGCGCCGCCGCTCACGAGGCGTCGATCTCCCCAGCAGCGGAGTGGTGGCGAAGTATCCCGCGGGAAGGTGGCCGATGAACAAAGATGCCCGGGTGGCGGGAGGAGGGGGAAATCTTCGTGCCCCCGAAAATTACACCTCCAGAACCTCCCCTACCAGCACTCACAACCCTTGCAGTTCCCTCTTTCTGTTCCTCTGTGGCTCTGTGTGAGGCCATGCAGTAGAAGCCGGCGCCACGCCGGCCTCAGCAAACGCAGAACGGCCCGGCGAGGATGCTCCCCCGCCGGGCTGCCTTCACCACCGCGTGCTCAGTCGAGGAGAAGCATCGCGAGGATCACGCCGATCGCCACCGCCGCGACCGTGTACCAGAAGTTCGTGCCGAGCTGCTGCTGCCTGCCCTGGTTCCGCTCCTGCGCCACCGCACGGATCGTCGCGTCGGCCTGCTCCGGGGTCACGCGGAGCGACGGCGTTGCGTCCTCCGAGACCGGCTCCTTCTTCGGCTCGGCGACCTGCTGGGCCGCCGCCGGAGCGGGGGTGAAAGGCGACTTCTCGATCTGCTGCGCCGCCGCGGGGGCGGCGCACAGGGCGAGCACTGCGGCGGTCCAGATCACCTTGCGCATGAGTCCTCCGGGTGATGGAATAACGCGATCCGCTCACCGTTCGGGAGCGGATGCTCACTCCCTTGCAATCTCCGTGCGTCGGCCGCTCACCTGCCCTCCACGGAGCGCGCCAGATCGAGCACGACGCGCCTCAGCCGCGGATAGTCGCCGCGGAAGTGGTGGCCGCCGCGCAGCTCCACCACCGTGGCGCCGGAGGTGGCCATCTCGGGGCAGGCCCCGTTCTCGTCGCCCTGGCCGTGGATGCACAGCACGCGCAGGTCCCGCAGCTTCTCCAGCTCCGGACGCACCGCGCGGGACGGCGCGGAGGAGCGGGTCCACCACTGCCGAACGCGGAACTCGAAGACGGCGTCGTGCGCCAGCGCCAGCAGCGCGACCCCGTCCACCCGTCCGCGCGTCTCAGCCGGCAGGCGGTTGAGGAGGAAAGGAGCGACATCCGCTCCCATCGAGTATCCCACCACCAGCACCCGCTCCCGCCGCCACAGCTCGCCGAAGTGGCGGATGACGAGGTCCAGGTCGCCGGCCGCCTCTTCCGGGGTGCGCGCGGTCCAGTAGTACGAGGCGCTGTGCCACACCACGGCGGGGATCCCGGCCGCGCGCAGGTCGTCCGCCAGCCGGTTCCCCAGCTCGGCCAAAGGCCCGTCGCCGGAGAGGACCACCGCGATCGAGCGCCCCTCGCCCTGCACCGGCAGCACCCGCAGCGGCAGCGTGCGTGGCCCGTGCGGCGCGGGGTTCGGGAGCGTGACCCGCGCGCATCCCGCCGATGCGGCCAGCAGGGCTACGGCGGCCCGTGCGCGAACCTTCATTCGATGTGCATCTTCAAGGAACGGCAGGTCTCACGCGGAAACGCCGAGGCCGCGGAGAGAACTCCGCACACTCTCCCGCGTCTCCGCGGCTCCGCGTGAGATTGCTGTTCAATGCTCGCCACGCCGAAAGATCCCGCGGTACCCACCGGCGATCAGCGCGGAGACGTCGGCCATGATGCGGGCGAGGGCGAGGCCGCCGGGGTACGCCATGTAGCGCGGCTCCCACACCGGGTGGAACTTCTCCTTGTAGCTGCGCAGCCCCTGGAAGTTGTAGAACGCCTCCCCCTGCTCGAACAGGAAGTGCCCCACGCGCGTCCACACCGGCGCCACGGCGGAGAGCTCCAGTCCGGAGAGCGGCGCCATCCCCAGATTGAAGCGCCGGAAACCCTCCTCCTTCCCCCACTCCATCAGCTTCAGCAGGAGCACCTCCATCACGCTGCGGGGCGCGTCGTCGCGAAAGCGCATCAGGTCCACCGATAGCTCCTGGCGGTCCGCGCCCGGCCACACCGTGGCGAACGCCATCACGCGCCCCTCCTCCTCGATGACGGCCACGGGAAAGCGCCGCACGTACTCGGCGGTGAAGAAGCCGAGCGAGAAGCCCTTCTCCGCCGCGCGCTTGCGCACCAGCCACTCGCGCGACACCTCCTCCAGCTGCGGGAGGAGCGCGGGGACCTCGGCGATGGGGACGACGCGAAAGGCCATCCCGCTTCGCGCGAAGCGGTTGAGGGCCAGGCGGAAGGGCTTGCGGTCCGCGCCGTCCAGGTGGAACCGGTCCAGCTCCACGAACGCCTCCTCCCCCAGCTTCACGAAGGTGAGGCCGAAGTCCGCGTACTGGTGGAGGCGCTCCTTTCGCACCTGGTAGAACACGGGGACGCCGCCGAAGTCGTCGGTGCGGCCGAAGAACTGGCGGATGAGCTCCGTCGCCTCGCGGTGCTCGCCCACGGGGTCGCCCATCGCCACCCAGGTGCGCCCCTGCACGCCGTACATCAGGAAGGCGGAGCGGTCCTCGTTGAAGAGGAGCGACTTGTCGCGCAGGTACACCAGGTACGGCACGGTGGAGGGCTGCCGCGCGATCGCCGCCGTCGCCGCCGCCAGCTCGTCCTCGGTGGGGGGATGGATCTCCGGCGGCGCGGGGCGCAGGAGGCGGAAGACCCCGAACGCCATGATCGCCACCGTCGCGCCGACGGAGGCGCGGAGGGCGCGCGGGGCGTCCTGGTTGGCCGCGAAGCGCCACCACAGCTCGCTGGAGTACTCCACGTGCGAGAAGGCGAAGAAGGCGAGCCAGACCGAGGCCCCCACCACCGCCACCATCGCCAGGATCCACCCCGGGTTGAAGCGCGCGTCAAAGAACTCCGCCTTGCGGTCGAAGGCCGGGCGGCTGAGGATGAGCCCCACCAGCACGAACGCCAGCAGCGACGCCTCCTCGTAGTCGCCGCCCTTGAGGATGGAGGCCGCGATCCCCGCCGCCAGCCCGGCCGCGGCCAGGTAGTACGCCAGGTCCAGCCGCCGCGCCACGCCGTTGGAGACGATCAGCAGCCCCACCCCCACCACGCTTCCCAGGAAGTAGCTGGCCTCCACCACCGCCAGCGGCAGCACCCGCGTGAGGGCGTACACGCGCCCCTCCTCGCCGGGCGTGGCGCCGGAAAAGAGGAGCACGCCGCCGCCCACGAAGGTGAACGCCGCCAGCACCTTGGGCGCAAGCTGGAGCGACAGCGCTCCAAAGGTGCTCGTCCAGCGCACGAAGTAGTGCCGCCGCTGGCGCACCTCGTCCGCCACCAGGATCATCAGCGCCACGCCCAGCGGCCCTACGTAGTACACCAGCCGGTACAGCACCAGCGAGGAAAGGAGCTGTTCCGGCGTCAGGTAGCCGCCCAGCAGGACGGCCATCGTCCCCTCGAACACCCCCGCGCCGCCGGGCACGTGGCTGAGCAGCCCGATCATCTGCGCCGTGAGGAAGGCGCTCATGAACTCGGCGAAGGAGAGCTGCGAGTGCGGGATCAGCACGTAAAAGATCCCCGCCGCCAGCGCCCAGTCGATGGTGGAAAGGACGAACTGCAGCGAGACGATCAGCGGCGGCGGAAGCTCGAACGTCCAGCGCATGAACCGGATCGGGCGGCGCCAGACGGCGGAGGCGGTCAGGTACAGGACCGCGGAGACCAGCAGCGCCCATCCCAGCACCCGCGCCGTGACGTCCCACGCCGCGTTGAGGGTCGGGTGGGGGTCCAGCGCGAGGCTCCACCCGCCCAGCACCAGCAGCCCCAGCCAGAAGGTGCCGAAGTAAAAGAGGACGATGCGCGAGATCTCGCCCGCCGTGAGCCCCCAGCGCGAGTAGAAGCGGTAGCGCACGGAGGTGCCCGAGATCAGGGCGAACCCCACGCTGTTGGAGATGGCGTAGCCGGTGAACGAGGCGATCGACACCTTCCACCAGGTAACCTTGCGCCCGATGTAGTAGAAGCCGAGAAGGTCGAAGCCCGTGAGGATGAAGTAGTTGACCGCGCAGATCAGCACCGACGCCAGGAGCGCGGTGCGCGGCAGCGTGGCGAGCGTGGCGCGCACCTCCCGGTAGCTGACGCCGCGCAGCTGGTTGTGCAGCACGTACCCGGCGGCGGCGAACAGGAGCAGCCCCAGTACCGCGGGCCCCCACATGCGTAGGCGGTTCATGCGCGCGGGGAAGCGACCAGGTTGAAGAACGGCATTTGTGCGGATGAGAGGTTTCGCGGGTCCGGGGGCCAGAATGTACGGCGCCCGCCAGGGAAGGGGAAAGAGCCGCGATGCTTCCGGAAGGCCGCCCCGGCATCAGGGCCGCCCGCCCGACATCGCACCATCCCGCTTCACGCGCACCATTCTGGTGCAGCACGCGAACCCACCCGGTCTCCGCCACATCCCGCAAGCGATTGCGGCGCATCCACTTGGGAGTGGCGCAAACGCACCCCGACGCGGCCCCCACCTTGCCGGGATCGTACGCAGCCATACCCGCGCGGGGCCTTCCCTGCCCCCGCATCTCTCGCCCGCCATCCGGAGGACGTACATGCGTCGCAGCACCCCCATCGCCGCCCTTGCCGCGGCGCTCGCCGTCGTGGGCTGCCAGGACAACCGCCTGAGCGCCCCCGAGACCCCGGTCGCGGCCCGCTCCGCGAACGCGCCCGTCTATCTGGTGACCTTCCGCGACGGCGTGGACGTGGACGCCGCCGCCGCCGACCTGGCGCGCGGCAACGGCTTCGCCATCCGCCACCTGCGCCACTTCGCCGCCCGCGGTTTCTCGGCGGTGATCCCGGACGCGCGGCTGGACGAGGTGAGCAACGACCCGCGCGTGGCGATGGTGGAGCGCGACGGCCCGGTCTCCCTCATCTTCCCGGTGGAAGGCCAGGCGCGTCCCGGCGGCGGCGGCGGAAGCACTGGCCAGACGACGCCGTGGGGGATCAGCCGCGTGGGCGGCTTCGCGGATGGCACGGGGAAGACGGCGTGGATCATCGACAGCGGCATCGACATGACCCACCCGGACCTGAACACCTCGCGCGCCTGCCACACCTACTTCGCCGGCACCTCGCCCGCGGACGGCAACGGGCACGGCACGCACGTGGCGGGCACCATCGCGGCGAAGAACAACACGATCGACGTGGTGGGCGTGGCGCCGAACGCCTACGTCTGCTCGGTGCGTGTGCTGGGCAACAGCGGCAGCGGGTCGTGGGAAGGGGTGGTGAACGGGGTCAACTACGTGGCCGCCAAGGGCGCCAGCGGCGACGTGGCCAACATGAGCCTGGGCGGGAGCGGCTCCAACGCCACGCTGGAGAAGGCGATCGTGGACGCGGCCGCCAGGGGAATCAAGTTCGTGCTGGCCGCCGGCAACGAGGGCGTGCACGCGAGCACCACCACGCCGTCGCGCACCAACGGCAACAACGTCTACACCATCTCGGCGACGGACGCGAACGACTGCATGCCGTCGTGGTCCAACTACGGCAACCCGCCGGTGGACTACGCGGCGCCGGGCGTGAGCATCCTCTCCACCCGCAAGGGCGGCGGCACCACCACCATGAGCGGCACCTCGATGGCGGCTCCGCACGCCGCCGGCGTGCTCCTCCTCGGCGCCGCCCGCACCAGCGGCTCCGCCAGGTGCGACCGCGACGGCAGCCCCGACCCCATCATCAGCCGGTAACCGCTGGCGGCAGGGTTTTAGGTCGGCGAGCCCCACCTTCCGCACGGAGGGTGGGGCTCGCCTCTTTACAAGGCGAGGTTGACCGCGGCGCACTCGCGTACCAACTTTGGGTACACCTGCGAACCCGCGATGAAGATGGCATACCTTCGAGAACTGCTCAGTGGCGGAACGGTGCGGCTGCTGACCCACTTCCTCGTTCACCCCGACCAGCGCCTCCACCTCCGCGCCCTCCAGGAGCGCACGGGGATGGGGACGGGCGCCCTGCAGCGCGAGCTCCGCCGCTTCGAGGCGCTGGGGCTCGTCCGCCGCGCGCAAGAGGGCGGCAAGGTCTACTTCGACCCGGTACCCGGCCATCCCAGCTGGACCGCGTTCCGCACCCTTCTTCGCGAGCACGGGGACCCGGTGGAGGTCGTGCGCGAGGTGCTGCGCGACGTGCCCGGGATCCAGGCGGCCTTCGTGTTCGGCTCCACCGTGCGCGGCGGAACCGGCCACGGAAGCGACGTGGACGTGCTGATCGTGGAGGAGGGGATGCCCACCGCCGCCATCGGCCGGGCGATGATCGAAGCCGAGTCGCTCCTGAACCGCCCGCTCGACGTGCAGCGGTTCACACCCACCGCCCTCGCGGAGAAGCTGCGCCGCGGCAGCGGGTTCCTCCGCGACGTGGTGAGCGGACCCAAGGCGTGGCTGATCGGATCGGAGGATGTCCTCCTCGCCCGCTGACCCCGTGCCGAATCCGGCCATTGCCCGCCACATCGAGAGCGGAAGGGCCGAGGCGCGCCCCGCCGGCGACGACGAGGTGGCCGCGTTCTGGGGCAAGGCCGTGGTCGCGTACGGGGACGCCCGGCTGGCGAGCGCGAGCCTGGACGCCCGGCTGGTCCGCGCCTACGATGCGGGCCGCATCGCTGCTACGGCGATCGTGCGCGCCGGCGGCTACCGTCCGCGAGGCGGCGAGGGGCACCACTTCGTGACCTTTGACCTTGCCGGAGCGCTGGTGACCGACCCCGCACTGCGAACGGCGCTGGATGCGATGAACGGCCTGCGCACACATCGGCACGCGCTGGAATACGAGCCCGAGGACAACGTGGACCGGGCCGTTGTCGAGGAAGCCGTGAACGCTGCGACGATCATCATCAATGCCGGTGCCGATCACCTGCGCGCATTGCGCCCCAGCGCGCGGGCCCGCTTCAAGAAGGTGCGCCCGCCGCGGGATTGACGGCGATCGAAATGACGGACAAAAAGAGGCACGGAGACGCTCGAGCTTCGTGCCTCCGTGTTTTGAAGCGAGCGCCCGTGTCACTCCGAGGGGCGCCTGCCGTCTTCATCATCCGCTCATCCAACCTTTTCGCCGCGCCGTGCTACCTATCTGGCGATGACAACCGCGACCGCAGCTCCGCCCGCCTCTCCGGACCGCGAACTCGCCGACGCACTCCTCCTGCGTCGCGACGAGGCCGCCTTCCGAGCGCTCTACCGGCGCCACACGCCGCGCCTCTTCCAGGTGGTGCTGCGCGTGCTGGGCGGCGCCGAGCAGGACGCCGAGGACGTGGTGCAGGAGACCTGGATCCGCGCCACGGAGCGGCTGGCGGAGTTCCGCTGGGAGGCGGCGTTCGCCACGTGGCTCACCGGGATC
>DASWNZ010000195.1:0-14172 GCA_036398975.1 Longimicrobium sp. | reverse complement strand
GCGGCGCGGGGCACGGGCGCGATGAATCGCGCCCCTACCACACACGACGCAGCGCGCGTAGAATGCGATCCGCCGTTCCCTCTCCTCCGCCTCTCCTCTCCCCACCCGGAGGCTCCAGCGATGACCACTCGCTCCGACGATGCAGCGGGCTGGGCGCGGCGGCACCGTGCGCGGCTCGCCCCGCTGGCATTCGGCCTGGTGTATGGGCTCGCTGCGCGCATCCTGATGGGCGCTGACGATCTCCACGAGTTCTTCGCCGTGATGGCGACGTCGTTCATCTACGGCGTTCCGTTCGCCCTAGGGTTCGTGGTGGTGTGGATCGCGCCCCAGGAGCAGAGGCGCTCGTGGACTTACGCTGTGAGCGGGCCGTGGGGCGCGGCGTGCCTGACGCTCCTCGCGGCGTTCGTGATCGGCTACGAAGGGCTGATCTGCGTGGTGCTGATCCTGCCTGCCTTCCTCATCATGTCGTCGATCGGCGGCCTCCTCGCGCGCGCGCTGCTGGAGCTGCTCAGCATCCGCCGCGGGTTCCACGCGTTCACCCTCGCCTCCGTTCTTCTCCTCCCGTACCTGATGTCGCCCGTCGAGCGGCGGATGGTGGCGCCGGAGAGCTATCGCACGGTGGAGAACCGCGTACGCATCCGGGCCAGCGCGGACGAGGTGTGGCCCCACATCGCGCGGGTGCCGCCGATCCAGCCGCACGAGTACGGCACCAGCTTCGTGCATCGCATCGGCTTCCCTCGCCCGATCGAGGCGACCCTTTCTCACGAAGGGGTGGGCGGCGTACGGCGCGCCACCTTTGAGCGCGGAGTCCTCTTCCTGGAGACGGTGACGGTCTGGGAGCCGGGGCGCACCCTCTCCTTCACCATCCACGCGGACTCCACCACCATCGCCCGCGCCGCCCTGGACGAGCACGTCACCGTTGGCGGCGAGCACTTCGACGTGCTGGACGGCACCTACGAGATCGAGCCGGCCGGCCCACGCGATGTGGTCCTCCGCCTGCGCAGCACGCACCGCCTGAGCACCCACTTCAACCTCTACTCCTCCTGGTGGACGGATCTCGTAATGAGCCAGATCCAGAGCAACATCCTCCAGGTGGTGAAGCACCGCAGCGAAACGCGCGCACTTACGCACTAACGCACTTCTCTGCCCCGGTGCGGGCCTTGCACTGCCTCCAATCTCCCTCGCACGCATGGAGTTGGAAGCATTGTCGCTCGCGCCGGCCGTCGCACTCTGTTTGCTCCTCGTGGCCGTCGACCTGGCGCTGCGGGCCCTGCGCATCCACCTCTTCCTGAAGGGCGCTGGGCACCCGCTGCCGTACTGGGAGGTCTTCGTCCTCAACGTCTTCGGCGACGCGGCGGCGGTGGTGACGCCGTTGAGGATCGGCGGGGAGCCGGCGCGGCTGGGGGGGATGATCTTCGCCGGCGTGCCGATGGTGGCGGCGATCCCGCTGCTGGCAGTGGAGGTGGTGAGCTACTCGGTGGTGGTCGCGATCGCGGCGATCATCGCCGGGCTGATCTACGCGCCGGGATGGTGGCGCGGGGTCGGGCCGGAGATGATCGAGTCGTTCCGCTGGGTGGTGCCCTGGATCGTGGCGGTGGTGATCGGCAGCGTGCTGGTGTGGTGGATCGTGCACCGCCGCCGCCGCGCCGCGGGCAAGCCGCGCAGGAGCCGCATCCTGTGGTCGTCGGTGCGCGGGGCGCTGGGGTGGCCGCTGGCGGCGAGCGTCCCGCTGACGCTGATGAGCGTGGCCTGCCGCGTCGCCGTCCTGCCCGTGTTGGCGCAGACGCTCCCCGACCCGCCGACGATCCAGGTGCTCGCCATCAGCTCGTTCGCGCTGATTTACGGGCAGCTCTTCCTCCCCACGCCGGGCGGCGCGGGCGCCATCGAGCTCGCCTTCTCCAGCGGCGCCGCCGGGGACCTGGGCGGCAGCCTGGGAACGGTGTTCCTCTTCTGGCGCATCTGCACGGCGGGGCTCCCCATTTTCCTCGGCTTCGGCCTGGCGATCCCGCGCTACGGCATGGCCGCGGTCCGGATGGCGCTGCGCGGCCGCCATTCCCATCAGCAGGGGCCGGTCGGACCCGCGCCGTGACGAGGGATCAGGGACTACGGATTCGTAGATCGGCCCGCCGCGAGCATCCTCGCGGCGGGCCGACATCGGTAAGTACCATGGTGAACTCGACCAGGCCCGGAGTGCACCCTTTCCCCCGCTTGCGGGGGAGAGGGCCGGGGAGAGGGGGACTCGCCGCTACCCGCTCCACGAACGCCGAATCCGGCCGCACGCACTTCGCGTGGGCGTTGCAGGCCCAGTCAACGCCGAGCGGGAGCACGCGGTGGAGCAGCGCGCGGACGTTGGCGCGGTTCTGCGCCGAGTTCTCCGTAAAGATCTCGTCCGCGGGGCGGATGCCGCCGAAGAGGTGCCAGGCGAACGCATCGCCCATGAAGAGCACGCGGCGAAAGAGGTAAGCGGCGCTCCCCGGCGTGTGCCCCGGAAGGATGTACGCGCGCAGCGTATCCCGCCCGAAGGTGAAGACGGTGTCTCCGGTGAAGGGGCGCACCGCCAGCTCGCCCTGCCACGGCGCGCGATTCCCGAGCACCGCCTCGCCCGTGCGCGACGGCAGGTCGCTGTGATGCGCGCCGCCCTGGAAGATGGGCGCCTCCGCGGCGGAGAGGTGAAAGCGCGCCGCCCTCACCGTCTCCCACGCGCCGATGTGGTCGCGGTGGCTGTGGGTGAGAAAGACGTCCGTCACGTCCTCCGGCCGCGCGCCCAGCCGGGCCAGCACGCGCCGCAGATCGCGCCCCGCCCCGTACCACCCCAGGTCCACGACCACCACACCGCTGTCCGTGCGCGCCGCGTACACCATGCTCTGCCAGGGCGGCGCGGTCGCGGCGGCGTAGGAGTACGGCGGCTCCCGCACCGCCTGCAGGTTCATCGTGCAGGCGGACAGGATGATCGCGAGTACGAGGGCGCAGACGATTCGAGTCATGCGCTGCTCGGGTCAGCCGCCTCCGCCGCCCACCACGCCGCCCCCGGGGATGCCGGGCTCGGTCATGTCGCGCACGTTGAGCACCTGGTCGAGCTGCTCGTCGGAGAGGAGGCCGCGGCGCTTCACCACGTCTCGCACGGACTCGTAGTTCTTGGCGGACTCCTTGGCCACCGCCGCCGCCTCGTCGTAGCCGATGTAGGCGTTGAGCGCGGTGGCGATGGAGGGGTTCCGCTCCAGCAGCTCGCGGCACCGCTCGCGGTTCGCGCCGATCCCCTCGACGGCGCGGGTGCGAAAGGCGTCGCACCCCTGCGCGAGGATCGCGACCGACTGCAGGAGGTTGTGCGCCATCACCGGCATCATCACGTTCAGCTCGAAGTTGCCGTGCTGCCCGCCCACCGTCACCGCGACGTGGTTCCCCATCACCTGCGCGCACACCATCATCAGCGCCTCGCTCATCACCGGGTTCACCTTCCCCGGCATGATGGAGGAGCCCGGCTGCACGGCCGGGAGGGTGATCTCGGCGAGGCCGGAGGTGGGGCCGCTCGCCAGCCAGCGGATGTCGTTGGCGATCTTGAGGAGCGACACCGCCAGCGTGTTCAGCGCCCCGGAAGCCGAGACGTAGGCGTCCTTGGCCCCCTGCGCCTCGAAGTGGTTCTCCGCCTCGCAAAAGGTGATCCCGGTGAGGTCGCTGATGCGCGCGATGGCCGCGCCGGGGAAGGCGGGGAGGGCGTTGGTGCCCGTGCCCACCGCGGTTCCGCCGAGCGCCAGCTCAGCCAGCTCCTCGCCGGCGGCGCGCAGGCGGCGGATGCCGTGCTCCACCTGCGACGCGTAGCCGCCGAACTCCTGCCCCAGCCGCACGGGAGTGGCGTCCATCAGGTGCGTGCGCCCGCTCTTGACCACGTCGTCGAAGGCGGCGGCCTTGGCCCGCAGCGCGTCGCGGAGGCGCTCCAGCGCGGGGATCAGGTCCTCCTGGATCGCCACGCGCGCGGCCACGTGCATGGCGGTGGGGATCACGTCGTTGGAGCTCTGCCCCATGTTGACGTGGTCGTTGGGGTGAACGCGCGTCTCCCCCTCGCCGCGAAGCTGGCCGGCGCGGGTGGCGATCACCTCGTTGGTGTTCATGTTGGTGGAGGTGCCGCTCCCCGTCTGGAAGATGTCGAGGACGAACTGCGCGTCCCACCGCCCCTCGATCACCTCGTCGGCCGCGCGCACGATGGCGTCCGCGACGCCGTCGTCCAGCTGGCCCAGCTCGGCGTTGGCCTGGGCGGCGGCCTTCTTGATGGTCCCCAGCGCGTGGATGAAACGCCGTGGGAAGCGGATGCCGCTGATGGGGAAGTTCTCCACCGCCCGCTGCGTCTGCGCGCCGTAGAGCGCGTCGGCGGGCACCTGCATCTCGCCGAGCGAGTCGCGCTCGGTGCGGAACTGGGCGTCGCTATCCGTCATGGCTCCTCGTGGGTCCGGATTCGTGGTCGGTGGTGCCGCGCGGGAAGATGGAGCGCGTCCGCACCCAGCGCAAACCCCGCGCGCGCCACGCGGGACCAAACCCCTTGCCTGACGCGCGCCCGGTCAGTAAACGTGTGGCGCCCGGCAGATCTTACTCCTCGAATGTGCCACAGAAGAATGAGCAGCCTTTTTCCATCCCACGTCCGCCACCAGATCATCCTCTGCGCCGCGCTCGCGCTGCTCTCCCGCCCGCTCGCCGCGCAGGAGGTGCAGGGGCGCGTCACCTCGGCGGGCGCGGCTGTGCCCGGAAGCCTGGTGGAGCTGCTGGACGCGGCGGGGCGCCCCGTCTCCGACGCCGCTGCGGACGGCGCCGGAGCGTTCCGCATAAGGGCGCCGGGCCCCGGAAGCTACCGTCTGCGCGCGGGCCAGGTCGGGTTCCAGAGCGCCATCTCCGCGCCCTTTGCCCTGGGCGAGGGGGAGAGGCTCGCCCGCTCGCTCGCCATCACGCCGCGGTCGGTGACGCTGGAGGGGCTGGTCGCGACGGCGCGCCCGCGCTGCGAGGCAGTCCGCACGAGCGGCGCGGCGCTGGAGCGCGTCTGGGAAGAGGCACGCAATGCCCTCGCGCTCACAGTGCGCACGGCCGCGGACTCGACGATCGGGTACGACTTCGCCACGTACGTGCGCACCACGCCAGTCCGGGGCGACTCGCTGCTGGAGGACTCCACCGCGCTGGTCCGGATGGTGGGCGGCGTCCCCTTTGCCAGCGTGCCCGTGGGCGAGCTGGACCGGCTCGGCTTCGTGCGCAACGTGGCCGGTCGGATCGTCTTCTTCGGTCCCGACGCGGAGGTACTGCTCTCGGAGGAATTCCTCGCGCAGCACTGCTTCTCGCTACGCCAGGGTCGCGGCGCGGAGGCTGGGCTGATCGGGCTCGCGTTCGAGCCGGTCCCCTCGCGCCGCCGGCCGGACGTGCGCGGCGTGCTCTGGCTGGATGCCCGCAGCTCGGAGCTCCGCCACCTGGAGTGGCAGTACACGCGTGTGCGGGCGCATGCTCGCTACGCCCCCCGCGGCCGCGCCGAATTCGTGCGCCTCCCCGGCGGTGCCTGGATCATCCGCGCCTGGTGGCTGCGCCTTCCCGCCGCCTGGGCGCGGACGGACGGCGGACGCGACGCCTTCACCCTCCACTACGACTACGTGGAAGGGGTGCGCGAGGTGGGCGGCAGCGTGGCCCGCGTGTGGTCCGCCAGGGGCGGCGCTAACCCCTGAGGCGGCTACTCCGCGCCGCAGGAGTTGATGATGATGATGCGGTCGTACTTCACTTCATCGATCATCACCTCGTCAAGCTCGTGCAGGATCTCGTGTCCACGGACACGCTCGATCAGGGAACAGACGAACGGATCGCACGGGGGGTCCGCCGACGTGAGGCCGAGTCGGTCCAGGTCTCCGGGCTCCAGCCAATCGGCCAGCTTTTCCCTGATGTACTGGCTCGCGCCGCGGGGATCGTTTTCCAGCCATTGCGCGGCCACGTACACGTCCCATCGCCCGAGGAACGCAAGACGACGAACCAGCGCGAAGAGGCACGTTTTGCCGTGCTCGCGCTCGAGGTGAGCTTCGAACGAGACGAGCCTGAAGATGAACGGGTCTACAGGAATCCTACGATTGTCGTGGCAGCAGCGAGCATTCTGTGCGCCTTCGACTCGTCGACCGTTCCAGGCGGATTGTACCGCAGTTCCGGATTCCACGTCTCTACCTCCTCCCATTCGTTCGAATAACGGTTGATCACCTCCTGCTCCCTGTTGGTAAGGTGGAGCAGCGCGGTGAGGTCGTGCGTCTTGAAGCTGCGCAGCTTCTCGAACTCCCGGCTGGATGACGGGAAGTCGGCCCAGCCTATGGTGCGGCAGATTGCCGCCTTCAACTGCAGCTCGACCGCGTAGCCGCACAGGTAAATCGCGCTGTCGTAGCGGCCCGCGGCGCTGAGCACCTCCGCATCGATGAGGCGGGCACGCGCGGTGCTCGCCAGTTCTGCCGTGCTGATCACGAGAAAGTTGGCCGGTGGACGTGCGGCGCCACGACCGGTCGGCCCGCGGCGAATGCTTCACCCGGGGCTGAAAGGTAGCGCTTGCAAATACCGCGTCAATCGGGCCGAAAAAGTCGTTCGGATGCTGGCCGCTTCCGCGCCGGAGCGCGCTATTGGGTGCCGTGTTCCTTGCGCTCGGCCTCCTGAAGCACCTCGTCCTCGGTGGCATCGAGGGCTTCGAGCGCCTCGGCGGCGGCCTCCATCCCGGCGCCGAAGAGGAAGACGGGTATCCCCGCCTCGCGCAGGTGGTTGGCGACGTCGATGCGGTCTTCGAAGGCGCACACCAGCTCGTACTCGCGGCGCAGGCGGTGGACGGCTTCCACCTTGAAGTAGCCGGCGGGGCGCCCGTCCCCTTCGGGGCGCATCACGAGGAGGTCGTACTCCGCGAGGCCGTTCGCTTCCAGCCAGCGCTCGGTCTTGGGGCGCGTGTAGTGGGGGCGCCCGGTGAGGAAGATGATGCGGATGCCGGCCGCGCGCATCGCACGCAGGACCTCCATGGATGCCGCGATGGGCGGGTCCTGGTCGAGGGCGTCGAAGTACGACCGCCAGTCGCGCGCGCGCCCCGCCTCCACCTCCACGAAGTGCGCGCGCGCCCGGTCGTCGGCCAGTGTGCCGTCCAGGTCCCAGACGACCGCTCTGGGCCTGTTGTGCTCAGCGTTCATCGGGTTCGTCCAGCCGGAGTTCAATTTCCTGAATGTGTTGCCCTATTTTCAGAAACTTGCTTCGACTCATCATTCCCTGGGGCGCAGCATTTTCTCGGTACCGTTCCCGCATGTGCGCGCGATAATCGGCGACGCTCATTCGGAGGATCACGAAGCGATCGATTCCCACCTCGAATACTCCCACAACCGCATCGATCCGCTCCAGCATGCCGAGCAGCACACCAACCGTGTCGTTGCTCCCTCTCGCGCACTTTACGACTACGCGCTCTCCTTGCCAGAGGCATTCGTTGCTCGGCCCTCCGAGCGGTCGCGCACCGAGCAACTCGGCCACTCGCGGGCCACACGCAAGGCCGAATTTCCGCCCGGCCTCGCCTGTTTCACGGTTCTGCTTCATCCTCAGCTCTTCGGGCGCGAGGGGCGCACCTCGATCTTGGACGGCAGGGTGCGCGCGGGCATGGCGACGAGGTCCATCACGATCTGCGCGATGTCCTCGGGCTGGATCTTCCAGGCGTCGGCGTCGGTGGGGTCGTGGTTGTTGAAGTGGGTGGCGACGCTCCCCGGCATGATGCAGGTGACACGGATGTCGTCGTGGCGCACGTCCAGCATCATCGCCTCGGTGAAGCCCAGGAGGCCGAACTTGGATGCGTTGTACGCCGCGCCACCGGCAAAGGCGTTGCGCCCCGCCAGCGAGCCGATGTTGATGATCCATCCGCCGCCGCGCTCGCGCAGCAGCGGGATCGCTTCGTGGCAGCAGAAGAAGACGCCGTCCAGGTTGGTGCCGATGACGGTGTGCCACTCCTCCGGCGACATCCCGTCCACCGTGCTGAAGACGCCGACGCCTGCGTTGTTCACCAGGATGTCCACCCCGCCCAGCTCCACCGCGGCGCCGATCAGCCGCCGCACGTCCTCGTGGCGGCGCACGTCGCAGGCGACGCCCACCGCGCGCCCCGGCCCCACGTCCTCCAGCCGCCGGGCTGCATCGCGCACCTCGTCCTCGTTGCGCGCGGAGACCACCACGTCCGCGCCCGCACGGGCCAGCGACTCCGCGATCGCGTAGCCGATCCCCTTCGTGCTCCCGGTCACCACCGCCACCTTTCCGCTCAGATCCACGCTCATTCTCCGTTTCCTGTTGATGGGTCAGGGGCGGGACCTGCTGCACCGCATGTGCCACGTGCGGGGAGGGCGAGGGAACAGCGGACGGACGCCGGGTGTCCGATCGTCATTGACGGACGCCGCCGTCGCGAGTTACATGCTGTGGAGGAGCGGCACGCGGGGAAGCCCCTTTCCAGGAGTCGTCGATGAAGATGGTGCGGATGCTGGTCGCGGCGGCGATGCTGCTGGTCCCTGCCGCGGCGGGGGCGCAGACCATTCAGGGCGTGGTGCTGGACGACAGCACCGGGACCCCCCTGGCGAACGTGCGGGTGGATCTCGTGCACACCGGCGGCGGTGCCCCGGCCAGCATGCGGACCGACAGCACGGGCGCCTTCCGCTTCGACCCGCGCCCGCCGGGAACGGTCGTCCTGCGGGTGAGGCACCCGTCGTACACGCCCATCGACTCGCTCTCCGTGGCCGTGGCCAAGGACGAGCGCGTGGAGATCGAGCTGCGCCTGGGCCACTCGCCCATCCTGCTGGAGCCGATCATCGTCCGCGCCCGCGCAGACGAAGGGGTCGCCGGGTTCCGCGACCGCATGGCGCGCGGCGGGTTCGGACGGTTCATCGGGCGCAAGGAGCTGGAGCGGCGCGAGTCCGCGCGCGCCAGCGACCTGCTGCGGATGATTCCCGGGGTGCGCATCGAGCAGGGAGCGCCGGGCTCGGCGCTCGTGGTGATGCGCGGCGGCACGGGGCGGTGCCTCCCTGACATCTACATCGACGGCATGCGCATGCGGCAGATCCGCGACAGCAACGTCGACGCGTTCATCAGCACCGCCATGCTGGAAGGGGTGGAAGTCTACACCAGCACCGCGGGGCTGCCCCACGTCTTCGTGAGCTCGTTCAACAGCTGCGGGGTGGTGGCGTTCTGGACCCGCCCATCGCCCACCGGCAAGTGGAGCTGGCGGAAGATGGCGGTCGGGCTGGGGGTGTTTTTATTGCTGGTGGTGGTGTCGCGGTAAGGGAAAGTGCGTGAGTGCGTGAGTGCGTGAGTGCGTTGGCGGGCGCGATTCGGAGGATCGAGTTGCGCCCGCGGCACGATTCGGGGCATCTTGGGGGACCCGCCTGCCGCTGAATCCCGCACTCCTCCGCGATGTCCTCGGACTCCTACCTCTACCGCGTGCTGCGCGGCGTCGCGGCGCATCCCTGGCGCACGCTGCTGGTGCTGCTGGTGGCGGTGGCGCCGCTGGCCGCGGCGGCGGGGGCGCTGCGGCCGGACAACGGCCTGGCCGTCTGGTTCGTGCGCGACGACCCGGCGCTGCGAGGGTATCGCGATTTCGTGCGCCGCTTCGGCAACGACGAGGTGGTCGCCGTCGCGTACCATGCCCCCGGCGATGCGCTCGCGGCGGAGGAGCGGGCGGTGCAGCGGCGCGCCGCCGACGTGCTGCGACGGGTGAACGGCGTGGACCAGGTGCTCTCCCCAGGCGCCCTGGCGGACACGAGTGGGACGAGCGAGGGAGCCCGGGCCTACCTGCGCCGCGCGGGGCTGATCTCGGACGACGGGCGGACGGTGGTGCTCCTGGCGCGCATCTCGGCGCGGCCGGACATCGACGCCGTGCGCGGGCGGATCATGGACGAGATCCGCACGGGCGCCATCCGCACCCTCGGCGCGGAGCGGGCGCCGCACTACGCGGGGATCGGCGTGGTGTACGACGCGCTCAACCGGCAGACGATCCGCGACAGCGGCATCTACCTGGGGATCGCGTTCGCGGTGATGGCGGTCCTCCTCTGGCTGGCGTTGCGGCGGTGGATGGCGGTCGCCATCGCAATCGTGCCGCCGGTGATCGTCTCAGTGATGACGATGGGGCTCTTCACCCTCACCGGGCGCCCCTTCACGCAGGTCACCTCCATCCTCCCCATGCTGGTGCTGGTGATCGGGCTCTCCGATGCCATCCACCTGATCTCCCACTACTATACGGAAAGGCGCGCCCTCGCGCGCGGCGAGCCACGGCGCGAGATGGTGGCGCGCGCGTCCGCGTGGGTGGCGCTCCCCAACCTCTTCACCGCGCTGACCACGGCGGCGGGGTTCCTGGCGCTGGCCAGCTCGCGCATGCCCGCCATCCGCGACCTGGGGCTCGCCGCCGCCGCGGCCATGATGATCGGGTGGGTGCTGACGCTGCTGGTGGGCACCGCCGCGCTCGCCATCTGGGACCTCCAGCCGCCGCCGGAGCGCGCGTCCGGAGGCGCCATTGACCGCACGCTGGCGGCGCTGTCGAAGGCGATCCCGCGCTGGCGCTGGCAGGTGCTCGCGGGAGTCGCGGCGGTGACGGCGGTCCTGCTCGTGGGCGCGGCGCGCGTGCGGGCGGACACGTTCACGCTCGAGCTCCTCCCGGCTGGCCACGCCGCGCGCACGGACAGCCGCTGGATCGAGCAGAATTCCGGCTTCTACACGCCGCTGGAGTTCGTCGTGCGGCCGGCTTCCGGCAGGTCGGTGCTGGATACCGCGGTGCTGCGGCGGCTGGGCGAGTGGCAGCGGCGCGTGGAGCAGCGGCCGGACGTGGCGCGCACCTTTGGCGTGGCCGAGCTGGCGGCGGCGCGCCGCATCGCGCCGGGCGGCGGGTACCTTACCGATGACGGCAAGGAGGCGCGCGTCACCGCCTTCGTGCCGATGACGAGTACGCGCCGGATCGCCGAAACTCTGCACGCGCTGGAGGACGAGGGGCGCGGCGCGCTCGGCGGCGCGGCGACGCTGCACGCATCCGGCTACCTGCCGCTCTACCTGCGCATCGTCGACTACGTGGTGAGCGGCACGGTGTGGGGGCTCGCGATCTCCACCGTGATCGTCTTCGCGATGGTGGGGGTGCTCCTGCGCTCGCTGCCGCTCACGCTGGCGGCGATCCCGACCAACCTCTTTCCGGTGGCCCTGGTGTTCGGGATCATGGGATGGACGGGGATACCGCTCGACATCGCCACCGCCACGATCGGCGCGATCGTGCTGGGGATTTCGGTGGATGACACCATCCACTTCCTCTTCCGCTACCGCGAAGCGCGCTCGGAGGGTGCGTCGCGCGAGGAGGCGGTGGGGAGCACGTATCGCGAGACGGGGCGCGCCGTCGTGTACGCGTCGCTGGTTCTGGCGCTCGGGTTCGCGGTGCTCGCCACATCCGCGTCGCGCTCGATCGCGTCGTTCGGGATCGTGGCGTCGGTCTCCATCGTGGGCGCGGCGCTGGCCGACCTCTTCCTCCTCCCCGCGCTCCTCCTGCTGGGCCGCGACCGCCCCGCCACGGTTCGATGACAGACGACCTTCGCATCGAGGAAACCGCCGCGGACGACCTCGCGTTCGCCACCGTCCGCGAACGCGTCGGCTATCCGCTCCCCGACGAGCCCGTCCCCGCCGGCGCGCGCTGCCTGGTCGCGTACCTCGGCGCCGAGCCGGTCGCGCGTTGCACGGTCACGACCGCGGATGGGCTGTACGGCGCACCGGGCCGTACCGGGATGATCGGCCACTACGAGGCCGTCAATCGTGCGGCGGGTGTCGCAATCCTGGCGGAGGCGCTCCGACTCCTGCCGGACGTGGACCGCGTCCTCGGTCCCATCAACGGGAGCACCTGGGCCCGATACCGCCTCGCGCTCCCCGGGGATGCGCCGCCCTTCCTTTCGGAGCCCATAAACCCGGCGGAGTACGTGGACGACTTCACGGCGGCCGGCTTCTACGTGGCGGCGTGGTACGAGAGCGCGCGGGTCACCGATCTGGCCACGCCCGACCCGCGCGCGGCGGCCGCGCCGGAGCGGCTGCGCGCGCGAGGCGTCACCGTGCGCGCACTCCGCGTGGATCGCTTCGACGAGGAACTGGAGGCGCTCTACGCCCTCACCGGGGAGGCATTCGCGGAGAACCTGTACTACTCGCCGATCTCCTTTGCCGAGTTCCGCGCGCGTTACACCCCGCTGCGCCCCCTGCTGGATCCCGAGCTGGTGCGGCTGGCCGAGGATGAGGAGGGCCGGCTCCTGGGCTACGTCTTCGCCTTCCCCGATTTGCTCACGATGTCCGCGGGGCGGCCCACCAGGGTCGTCCTCAAGACGCTTGCGTCCGCACAGGGTGCGCGCGGGCTGGGTCTCGGCACCTTTCTGGGCGACGAGATCCGGAGGCTGGCGCACGAGGGGGGGTACACGGAGGTCATCCACGCGCTGATGCACGTGCAGAACGCCTCCGTCGGCATCTCGCGCCACACTGCCGACGTGTTCCGCCGCTACGCGCTCTACGAATGGACTCCGTGAACATTGCCGCGCGGCTGGCGGAGCGTGCGGCGCTCCACCCCGGCCGCACCGCGATCGTGGACAGGACCGGGCGCCGCCTCACCTTCGGCGAGCTGGACCGCCGGGTGCGCGCCCTGGGCGCCGGCCTCGCGAGCCGCGGCCTCGGCCCCGGTGACTCGGTGCTCCTCTTCGTCCCCCTCTCCACCGACCTGTACGTGGCACTGCTGGCGACGCTTCACTGCGGCGCCACGGCTGTCTTCGTCGATGCGTGGGCGGACCGCCGCCGCCTGGACGCGGCGGTGCGAGTGGCGTCCCCAAAGATGTTCATCGGCACCCCCAAGGCGCAGCTGCTGCGGCTGCTCAGCCCCGCCATCCGCCGCATCCCCGTGCACCTGACGGCGGGGACGCGCCTCCTGTCGCTGCGCCGCCACGAGAGCGTCACCCCGACCGAACCCGCGAGCGTCGCTGACGACGCGCCCGCGCTGGTCACCTTCACCACGGGGAGCACGGGCACGCCCAAGGCGGCGGCGCGGTCGCACAGCTTCCTCTGGGCGCAGCACCTCGCCCTCGCGCATCACCTGCGCCCGCGCGAAGACGACGTGGACATGCCCACGCTTCCCGTCTTCGTGCTCAACAACCTGGCGAGCGGCATCCCCAGCGTCCTCCCCGACTTCGACCCGCGCCGCCCGGCCGACATCGACCCCGCGCGCATCCACCGGCAGATGGTGGCGGAGGGCGTCACCACCAGCAGCGGCTCGCCCGCATTCTACGAGCGCCTCGCCCGCTGGTGCGCTGAGAGCGGCGCGCGCATCCCGCTGCGCGCCCTCTTCACCGGCGGCGCCCCCGTGCTCCCCCCGCTCGCGCGCCTCCTCACCAGCGTCGCGGACGGCACCGTCGGCGTCGTCTACGGCAGCAGCGAGGCCGAGCCCATCTCCGCCATCGATGCGCGCGACATGCTCGCGGCCATGCAGGGCCCGGCCGAGGGGATCTGCGTCGGGCGTCCCGTGCCGGAGGTGGAGGTCAGGATCCTCCGCCCCCACGACGGGCCAATCACGGAGCTGGCAGGATGGGAGGTCGCGCGCGGCGAGACGGGCGAGGTGGCGGTGGCCGGCGCGCACGTCCTGGGCGGCTACCTCAACGATCCCGAAGCGGAGCTGCGCAACAAGATCCACGACGCCGGCCGCGTCTGGCACCGCACCGGCGACGCGGCCTGGCTGGACGAGGAGGGCCGCCTCTGGCTGATGGGTCGCATTGCCGAGCGGGTCCACCGCGACGGCCGCGTGTGGTGGGGGGGCGCCGCCGAGATCCGCGCGCTGCAGGTGGAGGGCGTCCGCCACGCCGCCTACCTCGGCATCGCGGACGACGGACGCGGCCAGCGCGCGGTGCTCTGCGTCGAGACCGCCACCGGCACGCTGTCCGCAACGGATCGCGAGCGCCTGATCGCCGCCCTCGCCCCGGTCCCCGTGGACGAGGTGCGTGCGTTCCGCAGCATACCCCGCGACCCGCGCCACGCATCGAAGACGGGTACGGCGGCGTTGCGGCGGCTGTTGGGGTAGGCCCCCTCCCCCGCTCGTCACCTCGCGGCCCCTCCCCCAAAACTGCCTGGGGGAGGGGCGCACGCGTGCGTCGGCGCCGGGTGCATGGGCAGGTGCGGCGGAAGGCACGG
>DASWNZ010000194.1:0-34991 GCA_036398975.1 Longimicrobium sp. | reverse complement strand
AAGGGTTTCAGGCGGGCGCTTCAGCCGCGCGCCGCGCCCATCGGCATGGGGTGGATCTCGAAGGCGAAGCCCTGGCCGGAGTGGATGGTGGGGTCGCCGTCGGTGAAGGCGCGGACCTCGGCCTCGCTCGCGAACTCCACGACGCCCATTCCGAACGGGCCACTGGGGTCCGCCACGAAGCCGAAGGTGATGACGCTGCCGCGCGCCACCGCGTCGGTCCAGTACGCGGCGTGCTCCTGCATCAGCCTCATCTCGGCCTCGGTCATGTCCATCGCGAAAGTGGCCCTCGGCGGCAGCAGCTTGCAGAAGAAGTTCATGTCCGGTCGACGTGAGGAGGTGGATGCCCGCCCGCTTCCGGGGCCGGGCCGACCGCAAAGCTACACGGCGCGCGTGCCCGCCGCACCGTCAGCGCACGCCCCACTCCCAGATGCCGAAGGCGGTCTTCTTGTCCAGCGGATGGCCGGCCTGCTTGAGCGTGAGCGCGATCTGCCCGCGGTGGTGGGACTCGTGGGAGACCAGGTAGCCCAGGAACGCCGTCACGTGCGGCTTGAAGCCCTTCACCCTGCCGCCGGCGGCCAGGCTCTGCCGCAGCAGCTCGGCGACCGCGGCGGCCGAGCTCTCCAGCGCCGCCCGCAGCCGGGGGTGATCGGCCGCGTCCGTCTTCTCCACCTTTTCGAGGCCGGCGAGCAGCTCGGGCGCGGCCTGCTTCAGCCACATCAGCCGCACGTTGTGCACGTGCGCGAACTGCTCGGACACCGTCCTCCCCTTCGAAGCGGAGACGTCGCCCAGCGCCTCCGCGGGGATGGCGTCGAGCAGATACAGGTTGATGCGGTGATGGATCTGCCAGGTCTCGATCAACGGGTCGGACATCGGGTCACCTCATCCGTTCAGAATCCCGGAACCGTCGCGCCGAACCGCAAAGTGCACGAAACGTGGCCCTGAGACCAGGGCCACGTTGCGAGGAGCAGCTACGAGCGAAGCCCGGCCGCGAGCGGACTCTCGCGGCCGGGCCTGTTCATTCATGCGCCTGCGGGGAAGATTTCCGCCGCGGCGTGGCGGCGCCGCGCGGCTACTGCAGCGGCTGCAGAGCGGCGACGAACGTGCCCGTCGCCGTGATCGGCTCCGCGCCGCTGCCCACCGGCGCCACCGGCACGTTCTCGGGTACGCGGTCGCGGGCCGGATACACCTTGTAGCCGGGGGAGCTGAACGCGAATTCGCCGTGGATCCGCCCGCCGACGATGGAGTCCACCCGCACCCACCCGGCGTCCGCCGGGGAGACGTACTGGAACCCGTCATCGGTGGTCCGGCTGTACTCCGCCTGCGCCCCGGGCGCCGTGCCGGTGCGGGCCGCGCCGAGCGCCGCGATGGAGTAGGTGCCCACCGACACGCTGGCGCTCTGGACCGTTATGGCGATGTTCTCCTTGCGGGAAGCGTCCAGCATGGAGAGCGCGGTCATCCGCGCCCCCTCGCCCCTGTCGATCACCAGTCCGTCCGCGTTGCCGCTGCGCGTGATGACCGTTCCGGCCAGTCGCGTGTTCCGGCTGCCGGCGAGCTCGGCGCGGAACGTGACGCCGGGGCTGGCGTCCATGGGCTGCGAGCACCCCGCCATGGAGAGCAAGGCCACGGCGCCGAGCCAGCGTCTCCACGTGTAGGGGTGCGCGTGCAGGTGTCTCATAAGCCCTCCCTCGGTTCGAAACGGTGAAGTTGAGGCCCCACTCTGACGCGATCAGGCGAGGTCGTGCGGGATGCTTCTCGGGCGCGCGCCTCGATGTTCGCAGGGGGCAATCCCGTACTCCACGCCTCTCGGACAGGGGGGACGATGGATGATGCCGGTGGGACTTCCCCGGTGACGACGACGGTGGAGGTCCCCGCCCGAAGCGGACCGTGCCCGGGCGGGGACGTGCATCTCACGGACGGCGCACCTGCACGATCCCCCGGCTTCCGTCGGAGAGCGGGATGGTGTTCACGCCCGGCTGCACCACCGTCGGCACGCCGGACTCGCCCTCGCGCACCAGGATCTGGCCGGTGCCGGGCGCGCGGCGCGGCGCCCTGTCAGGCCGGAAGGCGATCGTAAGACGGCTCCGCTCGCTGCTCGGGCCCTCGAACCGGGCGGTCTGGATGAGGCCGGCGAGCGCCACGCCGAACGCTTCGTGCGACGCGCCCTCCACCCGGACGTCCGTGGCGCGCCCCTCCGTGTTCACCACGAACGAGATCGTGGCCTCACCGCGGATGCCCTGGGGGCGGAGCGCCTCCGGATACGCGCTGTGAACGGCCGTGAAGAACTCGGTCTCGTTCAGGAGCCGGGGCGGGTCCGCGGCCGCGGCGGCGGCGTTCGCGGCCAGGAGAAACGCGCCGCAGACCAGCGGGATGAAGACTGATTTCCGCATACATCACTCCCTTGTCCAAAGGTTGCCGCGACCGCGGCAGCGATGCCGCCCCAACGGGCCGGCCAGGATCGCTCACGGCGGGGCTGGACGGACTTCCGGCCCGCAAGACACAGACTCCGTCCCCCGAGCATGCCCCTTCCGTGTAGCGAACGAATTAGGCGCCACCCCGGCGAGATTCGTTGCCGCCGCACGGACGAGCGGGTCTCGAACCACTGTGAACGGGATTTTCGCCGGGGCGGGCGGCGAAGCGATGCCGCGAGCCGATGCGGATCAGCCCCAGCACGCCTTCGCGCCGGGAGGCGAAGGTGCGAAAACGTGGATCGTGGCGGGGATGGGATGGCGATGGGCCGCATCGCGCAACCGTTCCGGCCCGGAGTGTGCGGGCCGGTGGAAGAAGCCGCGCGCCGTATCGCGAAAAAACTTCGGGTGTTTCCCCGGCGCGCGTGCTATACTGGGACAGGTGCAGCCGTATCCCCCGTTTTTCCGAGGTGGCCGATGAGCGCAAACAAGCAGGCGTACACCGAAGCGTTCGAGCGTGCACTGCACGGAAAGCCGCGCCCCCTCCTGGACAAGGTCCTCGCCGTCTTCACCGAAGACCAGTACACCCGCCAGTCGCGCGAAAAGGGCGAGCGCGACGGGATGGCCGCCCGCGAGGCCGGCGCGCCCGCCGGGGAAGGCTCTTCGCCGGCCATGGAGTCGCCCCCGACGGCGTAGCGCCGGCCCGGCTCACGCGAGCCACCCCACCGCTCTCGTGAGCGCCTCCGGATCCACGACTCCGCCCTGGCTGCAGGCCCTGCTGCCCCGGGCGGAGCGGACCGGCTACCGCGTTCCGCTCAAGACCCACGTCCACATGCCCGGCCGGGTGGTGGCGGACGTGGCGGGCGTGTTCCTGCGGCTTCCGCGCTGGCAGGGCGCGCCCTTTGTGGACGACCTGGGGAGAAGGCCGCCGCCATGGTCGAGCTGGACGGGGAGCACCTGATGCCGGAACTCGCCGTGCTGCGCCTGCTGGAGCTCGAGGGGTGGAGCGGCCGCTGGGTGAACACCACCGGCGCCGGTGGCGAAGTCTGGAAGTACCTCACGCACTGGGAAGACGTGCCGCGCAGCGAGCAGCGCAACCGAGTGCTGGAGGAGGAGGAGCCGCGCCAGGTCCTCGCCGGTGTCGCGCGGCGGGCGGCGAAGCGCTACGCCGGCTGCTGGGACGTGTACGCGTGGCGCGACGGCCACTTCGCCTTCCTGCAGACGAAGCGGGGCGCGCCCAACGCCAAGGCCGAAGTCGGCGCCGCGCAGGTGGACTGGCTGCACACCGCCCTCCTCTTCGGCGACCCCCGCATCACCGTGGACTCCTTCGCCGTCGTGCACTGGGACTACGCCTGATACCAGCGCAGAGACGCCGGACAGATTGAACGTCAACAGATGGCCTCACACAGAGCCACAGAGGGAACGGAGAGAAAAGCAGAAGAGACTTCTGTGGCCTTTTCGTTCCCTCCGCGTTTCTGTGTGATGCTTTTCTCCCGCTGTTCTCCCGGCACCGCTCGTGCGGTCGCACCCCGGTCGCGAGCGCGACTGCGCATCGCCGCCGTCCCACCGAGCGCCGGAGCCCTAGATGAAGCCGCAGATCGCCATCCTGTTGACCGCCGTACTCAGCGCGTGCGCCACCGCCGGCCCCGGCAGCGCGGGGGGGACGGGAATGAGCTTCTTCATCACCAGCGGCGGGCCCGGAAACGGCGCCTCGCTGGGCGGCCTCGCGGGGGCGGACGAGCACTGCCGCAGGCTGGCGGAGGCGGCGGGGACCCTGGGGCGCACGTGGCGCGCGTACCTGAGCACGCAGGCGGCGGGCGGGCAGCCGGCCGTGAACGCGCGCGACCGCATCGGCACCGGACCCTGGCACAACGCGCGGGGTGTGCGGGTGGCCGCCAGCGTCGCCGAGCTGCACGCGGACTCCAACGGCCTCGCCAAGCAGACGTCCCTCAACGAGCGCGGCGAAGTGGTCGCCGGGCGCGGCGACACTCCCAACCGCCACGACATCCTGACCGGCTCGCAGGCGGACGGCACCGCCTTCCCGGCCGGCGAGGACCGCACCTGCGCCAACTGGACGAGCGGTGGCGAAGGGAGCGCCCAGGTCGGACACCACGACCGCACGGGCGGCGGCGCGGACCCCACCTCGTGGAATTCCGCGCACCCGTCGCGCGGCTGCAGCCAGGAGAACCTCCGCTCCACCGGCGGCGACGCGCTCTTCTACTGCTTCGGTCTGGCTTCCTGAACGGCGGGTACCACGCAAAGACGCGGAGGCGCAGAGAGAAGCATCTCTCCGCGCCTCCGCGTCTTTGCGTAATCGACCTTCGCTACCCCTCCAGGAACCGCGAGGTACGAGGCCGGCATCCTGATCTTCGCGCCGCGCATGACGAAGACGTCGCGGGACGCCTTCAGGGCTGCGCGAAGCGCACGGTGCGGACGACCTGGAGCTGGAGACGGGAAGTCGCGCGATCCCGCGACTCGCCCGCTACGTACACCGCCGGAGCGCTCCACTCCGCGCCCGTGTAGTAGCTCCCTTCGAACTCGTTGTCCCACAGATCGGCCCTCTTTCCGCCGATCACCTCCGACAGGCGATGCACCTGGCCCGTGGGCCGCGGGATGGCGCTCACGGGGCCGCTTACCACGGTCGTGACCGTCGCCACGGTGCGGGGCGACCCGCTTCCCCACTTCACCTCGCCGCCGCCGCCACGCCAGACGCGCGCATCCACGCCGTTGCGCGCGCGGCCCACCGGGCGCCAGTTCGCCGGCACGCAAAAGGTGAAGCCGGTCGCCTGCACCTCCCTCCATCCCACTACGTCGGTGCCGGGCATCGTCACCGTGCACGGACGCACCTCGGGGGCGGTGCTCGCTGGCGCGCTCTCCTGCGCCGCCGCGCCGAGCGGGACGATCAAAAGGGAGAGAAAGAAAAAGGACGACTTCATATCGAAGCTCATGGCAGATGTGGTCGGTGGCAGTGGAGAAACGTTTTCTGCGCGATCCATGTCACGTTGCGCGGGGCGACTGCTCCGTGGGCGCCGCGAGGGCGTCGCGGATCGCCGCGCTTCGCGTGGTCCAGCGCGCCCAGGCGTAATGGACCATGCAGTAGAACGCCCCTTTGAAGATGCCATCGAACGGATTCTCGCCCGCGGTGACCGTCCACACGAGCCCGGCGGTGAGCCCCGCGATCAGGAACCCGTACCACGCCGGCCGCCAGTATGGCTTCACCCCGCGCTGCTGCAAACGGGCGAGCGGCGCCCAGATCGCCAGATAAACCGCGGACGCCGCGAAGTAGGCCAGCGCCACACGCCAGGGGGTACCCGTCACGTACGGCGCGATGAGCGTCAGGACGACCGCAATACCCACTGCGACGAACCGGGCACGCCACGGGACCACGACGGGCTCCTTGCCCAGGGTGTTCCGCAGCTCCCGCCTGCGGAGCGGCTCCATCGCGAGGAAGATGGCCGGCGCAAGGAGTACTACGCCGCTCAATACCACCCATGCGCCGGCCACACCCGCCTGGTGAGCCCGGTAGCCGAGGATGATCGCCAGGTCCGCCACCGCGCAGGCACCTAACACCGCCAGCGCACGGCGTCTCAACGCCGGGTCCGGACGTGTGGGTACGTCGTGGTCAGCAGAGTTCACGAGACTGTGAGGGGTCACGGACGTTTTCATGAAAGGCCGATCGATGGATCGGGCTCGGACCCACGGCCGGGCGCCTGTTCGTCAGGGTACCGCGAGCAGAACCGATGGGGTCGTGCGGGATCGGGGCGCTGGGGGAGTTACCACGCCCTTCCGAGGCGGGACAGAATCGTAACGCAATTTTCTTCCAGCCACAACGCGCCTCGCCAAATTCCCCGGCTCGGGCGCGCCGAGCCAGCGTCGCGTCTGTTCCGTGGCCTCAAAGGGTGGTCGCGAAGACGTAGGCGAGCCAGCCCAGCGCGGGAGCCGAGGAAATCAGGAACCGCTTCAACAGCAACGCGTACTCACGCTTCTCTTCTCCTGGTCCTGCTCTTCCTCCATCATCGCTCTGAAGTGCGCGATGATCTGCAGCCCCCCGCCGATCCGGTTGTAGCTCCGGCCGCTGCGCCGCACCGCCGCCACCATCTCGGACCAGTACAGGCTCCCCAGGATCGCGGGCGGGCCCATGCAGACGACGAACACGACGATGGTCAGCGCTCCCATGGGCCGATCCCGGCACGAACGCGGATCACGGCCGCGTTACGCGCACCACCGCGGAGCCATACCCCTGCGGCGGGCACGATTCCGCCACGAAGCCCTCCACGTACACCTCCACCGTGTCACCGACCACGACGGCGGAGCGGGGGATCGAGCGGAGCTCGCCGGACGCCTGCTTCTGGTAGTAACGCGTACGCGCGTCCACGGTGGCGGAGATGCCGCACGGCTCCCGCGAGCCCGGCCCGCCGCGCACCAGGAGGTTGGATGCCGTCGCGCGATGGGTGAACGTCTCGACCGGCCCACGCGCGTACGGTGCCCCGGCGGGCGCCTCCAGCTGTGAGGCGCGCGCGCAGGCAGCTGCGGCGGCGAGCGCGAGCAAGGCCGCCAGCCTGGAGAAGGGAGCTGTCATAATCGGCCTCCAGAACGAAGTAGAGCAACCGACCCGAGAACGCGCCAGCCGGCGAAGGGATGACATCGAGCGTCGGACGCAAGGATACTCTCGCGGGCGTCCCCCATCCAGTAGGAGCCAATCGATCCTTGCGCCCGAGTTGAAAACGATCGTTGCAGAATCAGGCGGCCAACGAGTGCCAGCGCGCCGCGTACCGATCGACGGAATCACGAGTAGCGCACATACGTTCAACCCGGATGGAAACACTTGACATTCCGACGGTGCGGCGCTCTAATTGTCCGCATCCGATAACACCCCGCTAAACATCCGACGCTCTCCGATCCGCGGGAGCGTGGATGCATCCCCACCTCACCCCACCCATTGGAGTACGCACCCATGAGAGCACGCCTCGCGTTGGTCCTCGCGGCATCGTTCGGCCTGGCGGCATGCCAGGGCGACGAGATTTCCCCCACGGACACCAGCAACTCCATGAGCGCCACGGCGCAGGAGAACCTCCTCTCGCTCGTCTCGCAGCCGGCGCTCAACGCCGGGCAGCGCGACCGGCTGGCCAGCATCCGCGGCCGCTCCAGCACCGCAGAGGTGCACGTTGCCCGCATGGCGTCGGCGCCGGCGCGCATGCTCCAGCACGGTGCCGCCCTCCGCGTGGCGGTGGCGCCGGGCGTTCAGGTGGTGGCCGTCGGGGAGCGCGTGGTGAACCGCGCGGCGGAAGACATCTCGTGGGCCGGCCCCGTGCGCGGCGCCGAGGGCTGGGTCCAGATGGTGTTCATGGACGGCGGCGTGACCGCCACCGTGCGCGTGGGGAACACGTCGTACGCCATCGAGCCGATCGGCGGCGGGCTGCACGCCGTCTCCCGCATCGACCAGAGCGGCTTCCCGCAGGAGCACACGGCCGATAACCCGAGCGGCGCGCTGGAGGACTTCGGCGGCAACCCGCTGGCCTCGCGCACCCTGGGGATCGCTCCGGCGACCACGAGCAGCCTTGCGGCCGCCACGACGATCAACGTGCTGGTGGCGTACACCGCCTCGGCCGCGACCGCCGCCGGCACCATCACCAGCAAGATCCAGCTCGCGGTGGACGAGACCAACCAGTCGTACGTCAACAGCGGCGTCAACATCAACATGGTGCGCGTGCACAGCGTGCAGGTCACGTACAACGAGGCCAACCGCAGCTTCACCCAGCACGTGACCGCGCTCAAGAGCACCACGGACGGCCTGATGGACAACGTCCACACGCTGCGCAACACCTACGCGGCGGACATGGTGATCCTGGTGGTGAACGACGGCGAGGCGTGCGGCCAGGCGGCCGGCATCGGCTCCACGGCCAGCACCGCCTTCGCCGCGGCGCACTACACCTGCATCACGGGCTACTACTCGTTCGGCCACGAGCTGGGCCACCTGCAGAGCGCCCGCCACGACCGCTTCGTGGACGCCAGCACCACTCCGTACCCGTACGGCCACGGCTACATCCCGCCGTCCAAGAGCTGGCGCACGGTGATGGCCTACGGCAACAACTGCAACAACTGCACGCGCATCCAGTACTGGTCGAGCCCGCTCAAGACGCACCCGGGCACGGGTGAGGTGATGGGGACCGCGCAGTACGAGGACAACGCGCGCGTGCTCAACACCACCGCCGCGACGGTGGCGGCCTTCCGCTAGCCTGATCCGCGGGACGCAGTGATGGAGGCCCGGAGAGCGTCGTCGCTCTCCGGGCCTCCTTTTTTCGTGCGCAGTGCGTTCAGCGGATGACGAACAGCTTCGAGATGATCCACACGATCCCTTCGAGGAGCTTCCCCAGCGGCCCCAGGATGCGCTTCTGGTGGATATCTGCGAAAGCGCCGCTTCCTCGCGAATCCGCTTGAGGCGGCCCTCCAGCACCTCCACCTCGCCCTGCACCCGCCCCAGCTCGCGCTCCACCTCGATGATGTCGCCCACCCCGGCCGCGCGCTGCAGGTGCTGGCGAAGGCGGTCCCGCACCGCCGTCGTGTTCCGCAGCCGGGCCTCCAGGTCGAACACCTGCTCCGTCACGTCCACCGCCGACACCTCCCTCCGTTCCACCTCCGCGAGCGCGGAAAGCGCGGCGAGCGTCGGCTCCAGCGCGGGAGACGGCACGCGCAACGACATCCGCAGCCGGTGCCCCTCCTCCACCACGGAGCTCGCCACGAACCCGCCCGCGCCGCGCGTGATCTCCGCCACGCGAGGGGCGAGCGAATCGGGGTGGTGCGCGGACAGCTCCAGCTCGGCGCGCCTCAGCAGCAGCCGCTCCCCCTGCGGGGCCTGCCGCGGCGAGTCGCCCGGCGCGCTCGCCGGGACCCGCTCCGGCACCGGCGGCGGAGGCGGAACGTGGCTGCTGCATCCCTCCGTGGAGAGGAGGATGGCGACGGCGGCAAGGCTCCAGCGGCAGCAGGGCATCGTGCGGCGCATAGGATGGACGCCTAGGGTGAGAAGTGGCCGGTCAGGAGGATAGGCCCAGCTGTACCCGCACCGCGCGCTCAACGGCCTCGAGATCGGCCCGTGACAGCACACCCGCTTTCCGCACGAGGCGCTGCTTGCTTGCGGTGGTGAGCTGATCCGCCAGGGCTTTGCGGCGCTCTCCGGCGAGGTCGACGTATGCCTCGCTCGGGTACAACCGCTCGACGCTGCTCGTGAGTGGAACGACCTGCACCCGGTTCAGGTGCTGGTTGGACGCGTCATTGCTGACGATAACCGCTGGGCGCTGCTTGCGGATCTCGCCGCCGACGGATGGCTCGAAATTGACCCACCACACCTCACCGCGCTTCATCGCCAACATCCGGGAGCAGGGCGTCGGACCATTCCTCGGCTTCGGACTCGCGGGCCTCGTCCGCGGCCATTGCGGCGTACGCCGCCGCCAGGTCCGCTTCAACCACGTGGGGTCGGACGAGCTCCTCGATGAACTGGCTGATGCGTCGCGGCCCTATGGTCCTGTAGAGCCCGTCGTAGACCACCTCGTCCACGGTGATGGTGAGCTTCTTTTGCACCTGCACCTCCTCGTCGTGGTGTACGTGTAATGTACGTGCAAGCGACAACATGCGGAAGGTCGCGGAACGTGCGGGGAGGAGCCGCTCGTCAGGCGCGCGAGCCGCCGCGCGCATTCCGGCCTACCTCGATCGTGGTCAGGCTGCGTGTCAGTCACACCGAAGGGGTCGACCGGACGGGGCGCCGTGGTTATAGTTTGCACCTTCCCGAACGCCCGGTGTGCAGATGACGTCAACGCTTTTGGCCGCCGCTCTCGTGGCGGCCTCGCCGTTCCAGGCCGATACTCCGCGCGTGGCCGACCCGCCGCGCCTGGAGACGGCGCAGATCCGCGTGGACGGCCGGCTGGACGAGGAGGCGTGGTCCACGGCCGCGCTCCTCGGCAACTTCACGCAGTCGCGTCCGGCGGAGGGGTCGCCCGCTTCGGAGCGTACGGAGGTGCGCGTCTTCTACACCCCGCGCGACCTCTACATCGGCGTGCGCGCGTACGCCGCCGACCCGTCGCGCATCCGCTCCACGCTCGCCGAGCGCGACCAGATCACCAGCGACGACCACATCCGCATCCTGCTGGACACCTTCGCGGACCAGCGCCGCGCCTTCGTCTTCTACGTCAACCCGCTGGGGATCCAGCAGGACGGCATCCTGGCGGAGGGGCGCGGGACGGACTTCGCCCCGGACTTCCTCTTCGATTCGCGCGGGCGCCTCACCGGCGACGGGTACGAGGTGGAGCTGCGCATCCCGCTCAAGAGCCTGAAGTTCCCCGCCGGGGGCGAGCAGCGCTGGGGCTTCAACGTCATCCGCGTGCTTCCCGCCACCGCGGCGCAGGAAAGCTGGGCGCCGCGCCTTCAGAGCACACCTTCGGAGCTGGCGCAGAGCGGCATGCTGCGCGGCATTCGCGGGCTGCGGCCGGGGCGCCTCTTCGAAGCCAACCCCACGCTCACCGCGCGCCGCGAGGGGAGCACCGGCGAGGAGGGCTTCCGCCGCGGCCCCACCGAGCCCGACCTGGGGGTGAACGTCAAGTACGGCATCACCAGCGAGCTGACCCTCGACGCCACCATCAACCCCGACTTCTCCACCATCGAGGCGGACGCGGACCAGATCACGGTCAACGAGCGCTTCGCCATCTCGCTGCAGGAGAAGCGGCCGTTCTTCCTGGAGGGCGCCGACCTCTTCTCCACCCCCGAGACGCTGGTCTACACCCGCTCGGTGGTGGACCCGGCGGTGGGCGCGCGCCTCACCGGCAAGGTGGGGGCGCTGAACCTGGCGTACCTGGGCGCGGTGGACGAAGCTCCGCTCTCACGCCCCGCCCGCTTCGCCCCGCGCGCCGACCGGGCGATCGTCCACATCGCGCGTGTGCGCCGCGACGTGGGCTCGGCGGGCTCCACCCTGGGCGCGCTCGCCACCAGCCGCCAGACTGGCGACGCCTTCAACCACGTGGCGGCGGCCGACGCGCGCATCCGCTTCGGCGGGGTGTACACGGCGGGCGTCGTGGCCGGCGGCAGCTGGACGCGATCGTGGGTCGCGGACCCGTTCGGGCGCGACTCGGCGGGGGCACCCGGCGCCAGGCAGGCGGTGTCGACCGACGGCGAGGTGGGGCACATCGCCAACCTCTACCTGGACCGCACGGGGCGGCGCTGGGGCTTCCTCGCCACCTTGCGCGACGTCCCCTCCAGCTTCCGCACCGAGACCGGCTTCGTGCGCCGGCGCGGGATCACGGAGATCTCCGGGGGCAACCGCGTCTCCTGGTACGGCGCGCGCGGCGCCCTCCTCCAGCGCCTAGACGTGCGCCAGGGCGGCCGCCGGTACTGGGATGGGCGCGGCTTCTGGAGTGGTGACGGGGCGGTGGAGGGGTCGCTCTCGCTCGACGCGAACGCGTCGCTGCGCGGGAACCTGGGGGTGGAAGTGGGCGTGCAGCGCGCCTTCTACACCCTCGACCTCGCCGACTACGCGGGCTACTCGCGCACCGGCCCGGACGGCCGCATTGAGACGGGCGACTCGCTGGTGGGGCCGGATCCGCGCATGGGCGGGCTGCACGGGATCTCGATCGAGGTGGAGTCGTCGCACTTCAAGGCCGCGGACATCGGAGTGGAGCTCTTCGTGGGCGCCACGCCCATCTTCGCGGAGGGCACGCGCGGCGTCGAGAGCGGTATCGGCGCGGAGGTGGCGCTGCGCCCCACGCCGTCGCTGCGGGTGGACGGGCGGCTGGGCTTCTCCGTCCTCCGCCGCGCCTCGGACGACTCGCGCTACTCGCGGGCGCTGGTACCGCGGCTGCGGGTGGAGTACCAGCTCACGCGCGCCCTGGCCGTGCGTGGCCTCGCGCAGTACTCCGTCGAGGAGGTCGACGTCCTGCGCGCCCCGGACGGCGGCGAGTACCTGCGCGAGGGCGAGCCGTTCCGCGTGCGCCGCGGCAACCTCCCCTCGTACCTGGAGCCGCAGCTCAACCCGCTGCGCCTGGACCTGCTCCTGAGCTACCGCCCCTCCCCCGGCACCGTCGCCTTCCTCGGCTACGGCCGCGAGGTGACGGATGAGGAGGCGTTCCGCTTCGACGGGCTCCAGCCGCGCAACGACGGGCTGTTCTTCAAGATCAGCTACCTTTTCCGGCGCTGAGCCTGAAGGATTGGGGTAGAGACGTGGGGCCGCGTGTCCTGGCGATCGCCCTGGCCGTGATGGCGGTGGCGTGCCAGCGGACGCCCGCCGGCGTGCAGGGGCGCTGGGAGCGCGTGGGCCAGCCCACCGAGTGGGTGCTGTTCGCGGAGGACCGCACCTTCACCGGGCGCAGCTACATGGAACCCGCGGAGATCCGGGGCACTTACGAGCAGCGCGGCGACACGGTGCGGGCGACCTCCACCTACGGCCGCACACAGACGCTGGTCCTGCGTGACTCCCTGCTGGTGATGGGCGACGGCGCCCGCTACCGCCGCGCCCTGCGGAAGCACTGACTTGCGCCTGGTGTCCAGGAGCTAGGACGGCACTCCGCGCCACCTGGCTTCCGGGGCAGTAGGAACGGGTCAAATGAGAGAGCGGGTCCCGGGGAAGCTCCCGGGACCCGCTTTCTTCGCTGCAGCTCGTCAGCGGACGCCACCAGTTGCTCGCCCGAGAGTGGGGAGCGCGCGGCGACCAGGTCGCCCCCTACCGCCCCTGCATTCAGCACGAGACGCCTTCCTGTCGTACTCAGTCCCCACCGCACATCCGCACAATCAGATTCGGCACCGAACCTCCCAGCCCGCAGAGCACACGCACAATGTAGATCCCGCCGACGAGGCAGAGCCCGCCCCACGCGAACAGCGCCAGCGGACCGGAGCCCACACCGCGCTCGAGCACGGCGCGGTCCGGGGCGGATGGATCGTAGAAGACGGTGACTCGTGCACCCTCTGGATAACGCGCAGACCTGCGCTCCGCCCGCTCGCGAGATGGCGATCCAGGGTCAGTGATGCTCACGGCGCATCCGCTCCGCAGCGCACCAGCCGCCTCGTACCGATAGTGCACCTCGGCGCGGTACAAGTCCGTCGTCCCCTCGCCATCCGTCTCGGCGGAATGCGCCACCATCGAACGCATGACGTGGCCTTCCGCGCGGTGCCACCTGTACGTTCGCGCTCCCCGCACGATGTCAGAGATCGCCACCCCGATGAAGCACGCCGCGCCCAGGAACGCTAGGGCCGCGGCGATCATCACCACGTATGCTTCCATGTCGGCCGGGCGCGAGTGGTCGGGAGTCCGGTGGGGGTGCTGCGGAGAGTTGAACTTACGGTGCGTCCACCTGCGGGCGGAGAAGAGCTGATGGGCAGTCACTCACCCATTATGTCCTTCGATATGATCGAGAACGGTACTCCAGGGCTGGCCGGAATCGCCATCCTTCTCCAGCGCGGCGCGACGGCGGCGTAGTTCCGCGAATACTTCCTCAGCGGGAATCAGCTCTGCCGTGCCGGAATGAACCTCAGCCACTCGGCGACGAATCTCTTCCTCCCACGCGCACGCCACCTCGGCGGGGTCGCTCTCTGCATCATCGGGCTGTGGGGCAATCGTCACCCCAAACGGTGATCCTGCCCGACCTCGTCCCCAAATTCCAGTCACCAACCCCATCCGCTTAAGTGCAAGGAAGAAGAATGTACAGTGACAATCATGCCCCTTCCGAGCCGAATCAAACAACGCAGGGGCATAGCTCTTCAGGTGCTTAGTCGTGACCTCTCTTCCAGCAAAATGGTCGTACGCGGCGTGCAGGTCACAAAGGTCGATATAGAGCCGCAGGTTCCCGCGCCTATAGCAAACCCGCTCTTCGGTGCACCATATGATTGTAGAGGTGCCGCCCCCTGGGTTGTCGAGTACGGTTTCGGCTGGCAAGCTGGTCCGAAATAGCCGCGCGAAGACGGGAAATTCCACCGACAACCTCCATTTGGGAACAGCGGCGAGTAACTTCTGCCGACCGCTTGCACTGCGAACCTGCTCACGGATCGGACGCTCCGAGGATATCCTCGACCACGGTTGCGAGGAACGGCAGATCGACGGTCACGGTGTTCCACACGATGTCGCGATTGACGTCGAAATACGCGTGGATCAGCCGGTTGCGCATCGCTACAATTGCCTTCCACGGTAGCTCCGGATGCTGAATCCGGAACTCCTCACTCAAGCGGCTCGCCGCTTCACCGACGATCTCCACATCCTTGACGATGGCGAGCAGGAGCTGCCGATCTGTCTCCAAATCGTCGCGCGTCCGTCCCGTCGCGAAGCCAATAGCCTCACGCGCGGCATCGCGCATGTGGAGGAGGCGAACGCGCTCTTCAGGCCGCATACACCACGGATGCGCCGTTGAGCACGTCCTGCCGGAAGTAGCGGCTCAAGTCAGCAGCAGTACGGAGATCGGCCTTGCGACCCACGAGTTCGCCGAGTTCCAGCTCCAATTGCGCGAGCGTGAGAAGACCGACCCTCGCGTCCGGCTCGAACTCCACTAGAAAATCCACATCGCTATCCGCGCGAAAATCGTCGCGCAGCGCCGAGCCGAACAGCCGCAGCTCTCGAATCGCGTGGCGGCGGCAGAACGCGGCGATCTGGTCGCGTGGAATCTCGATGCGTGCCTTGCTCATCTCTCGTTCTGGAGATCACGGTGCTGACTGCAAATGACGCCGCCGCTGCGGTGAGGCACCAAATCGCTGGGACGCGGCTCGTCAATCATGGGCACGCACATGATAGGCCGGGAACGCTAATTCGCGCTGCCAGGACTTTCCGGCCAACGCGATCACGATCTGCTAGACAGGCGAGTCGACAGCTCGCAGAGCACTTGCCAGCGACATCCTTGCCCGGCTATCCTACGCCAACTATCAGGGTGCAGCTAGTCGGTTGTGCCATCCAGTAACTGAGCGAATTCAGCCCAGGACACGCGGAGCCCCGCCAGGATGCGAGCGACGACCTTCATCGTAGGATTTCGCTGCCCACGTTCCACATCACCCAGGTAGTTTGTCGTCACACCGCCGCGCTGTGCGGCTTCTTCGATGGTGTAGCCGCGCATCGTGCGCAACTGGCGCAGCACGGCGCCAAACGGGGGATTCGGGTTGAAGTCGGTCATACGGCAGGCTACCGCGCCACCACGCGCACGTCCACCAACTATAAGGGTGCAAGCACCGGAGGAGACATCATGCAGACGAGGAGTGAACGGGGCGAGCCGATCTCGCCGGTGCGGCTGCTGGAAATGCTGGAGTTCCGCTTCGGCGCCTTTGAGGCAATCGCCTCTGCGTCGCTGGAACTGGCGCGCAAACAGTCGGAGGAGTCTTTGCCGATGGACGACAAAACAGCGGACGCCATTCTGGAATTCGGTGACGACTTGAGGCAGGCGTACCAGGCTGCCAAGGATTGGGTACGAGCGGCGACCATATAGCTTACGGATTGGCAGGAGTCCAGGTCGAGCGTCAGTGCTGAGAGGTTGTCCGGCCGCATCATCACGTATCAGTTCGCGTGCCGAGCAAATCAGCTTTGTACCGTTCTAGGGTATGTACCCCAATATTCGGCGGGAGCGCGATATTAGCGGTTTTCGTGGGTGAATACACGAAATCCGCTGCGTTAGCTTGCGTAAGATAATTGATGAATCCGACGCTCTCCCGGGTCGCGTTCATTGTTCCCGTCGAACGTAAGGAATGTCCAACAAGACACGTATCTCTGCTGAGTGGCATGATCACATCAAACCGTTCATCGTCAAACCTTGGATGAGTTTTTGCTGGAACGCCTTGATTATTCAGCAGATAAACAGGCCTGTCCGAACACACAAAGAACCCCGTTTCGGCCGCGGTTCGAAGGAGTGTCCACCTGCGAGTATGATTGATGTCGACAAGCCGCGCCGCGCGTGCCGTCACGTGCGTCAGTAATTGGTTTTTACTCAGCACAGCTCTTACACTTCCAGCGGATATGCGCTCCTTCAGTTCCGTAAGATCTTCAACTGCGTTAGTCTCACGCCCAGTGGCTCTCCACTCGCTAAGGATCTTGTAGTGAAGCTCCGGCGTAAGCTGCTCTACAATTACATCACGAATAATCCTGTCAGATATGTCCGCAAGCTCGGCTATCTCCGCTGGGGGTCGCGCTGCGTTCAACGCGGGGAGGTGAAGTAGAAGTGAGAAGTTCTGAGGGTCAGCAGGGAGTTGCTTTGTACTTAGAACGGTGCGGAGTACCGGTGCGATCTCGTTCTCAATCGACCCGAAGCCATTCTCGAGTTCGTCAACTGGTACTCCCGGTCCTTCCAGCCGGAACAGATCCCTCTTGTGAGCGGCCTCCTCTGCTCTCATCGGCCACTGGCGTTGTTGAGCCTTGCTGAAAACCCATAATCGGTCATCCTTGCGTCCGGACATCGTAAATCCACCCAGATAGAACCGCGAAAGGAAATGGGACTTACGAGTCTTGGACATGGTGTTCGGACGCTGAGTGGCTTGATCGCCCAATATGGATGAGGCGTTGTGACGTGCGAGTACGTCCTTAGTCCCCCGCCACCCCCAGCGCGCTCGCCACAAACGGCGCCTCGCGCAGCACGGCGGGCTTGCGATGCCGCAGCACCAGCAGCCACTCGCGCACGGAGACGACGATCACCAGCACGGCGACGGCCATGAAGGTGAGCGCGACGACGGCGTCCAGGCGGTCGTTGAAGAGCATGTGCCGGGCATCGGCGATGGTCTTGGCGCCAGGGGGGAGCTGGCCGGCGGCGAGGCGGGCCTGGATCATCCGGGCGTGGGCCAGGAAGCCCAGCTTGGGATCGGCGGCGAAGACCTTTTGCCAGCCGGCGGTGAAGGTGACGGCGCAGAGCCAAGCCAGCGGCAGCAGCGTCGTCCAGGCGAAGCGCGCCTTGCCGCTTTTGATCAGCACCGTCGTCCCCACGCACAGGGCGACGGCGGCCAGGAGCTGGTTGGAGATGCCGAAGAGCGGCCAGAGCGAGTTGATGCCGCCCAGCGGGTCCACCACGCCCTGGTAGAGGAAGTACGCCCAGCCGAAGACGATCAGCCCGCTGGAAAGGACGATGCTGGGGTACCACGAGGTGCGCCCCAGCGGCTTCCACACGTGCCCCAGCAGCTCCTGCAGCATGAAGCGGCCGACGCGCGTACCGGTGTCGATGGTGGTGAGGATGAAGAGCGCCTCGAACATGATGGCGAAGTGGTACCAGAGCGCCGCCATTCCCGGCCCGCCAAAGACGCCGCTGAAGATCTGCGACATCCCCACGGCCAGTGACGGAGCGCCGCCGGTGCGCGCCAGGAGCGTCGTCTCGCCCATCTGCGAGGCGAGGCGCGTCATGTCGTCGGGGGTGACGACGAAGCCCCAGGTGGCGATGGTGCGCGTGGCCGTCTCCACGGTGGCGCCCACCACGCCGGCGGGGGCGTTGATGGCGAAGTAGACGCCCGGCTCCAGGATGCAGGCGGCGACCATCGCCATCACGCCCACGAACGACTCCATCAGCATGGCGCCGTAGCCCACGAGGCGCGCATCGGACTCGCGCTCCAGCATCTTGGGCGTGGTGCCGCTGGCGACCAGCGCGTGGAAGCCGCTGATGGCGCCGCACGCCACGGTGATGAAGGCGAAGGGGAAGAGCTTGCCGCTGAACACCGGCCCCGTACCGTCCACGAAGCGCGTCATCGCCGGCATGTGGATGACGGGGAGCGACACCAGGATCCCCACCGCGAGCCCCAGGACGGTGCCGATCTTGAGGAAAGTCGACAGGTAGTCGCGCGGGCAGAGGAGGACCCACACCGGGAGCACGGAGGCGACGAAGCCGTACCCCGCCATCAGCCAGACGAGCGTCGTCTTTTCAACGGTGAAGACGGCGGCCCACGCGGGGTCCTTGGCTACCCACCCCCCGGCCACCACCGCCGCCATCACCAGCACCACTCCGATCGCCGACGCCTCGCCCACGCGGCCGGGGCGGAAGGCGTGCATCCACCACCCCATCAGCAGGGCGATGGGAATGGTGCAGGCGATGGTGAAGAGCCCCCAGGGCGAATGCGCCAGCGCGTTGACCACGATGAGCGCGAGCACGGCCAGGAGGATCGCCATGATGGCGAGGACGGCCACCATGGAGATCATCCCGGCGGTCGTGTTGATCTCCTCGCGCGCCATCTGCCCCAGCGACTTGCCGTCGCGGCGCATGGATGCGAAGAGGATGATGAAGTCCTGCACCGCCCCCGCCAGCACCACCCCCACGATCAGCCAGAGCGTCCCCGGCAGGTATCCGAACTGCGCGGCGAGCACCGGCCCCACCAGCGGCCCCGCCCCCGCGATCGCCGCGAAGTGGTGGCCGAAGAGGACCCATCGGTGCGTGGGCACGAAGTCGACCCCGTTCTCCAGCCGCTCGGAGGGGGTGGCGCGGCGGTCGTCCAGCTCGAAGACGCGCGTGGCCAGGAAGCGCGCGTAGAAGCGGTACGCCACCGCGTAGGTGCACACCGCCGCCACCACCAGCCAGGCGGCGTTGATGGTCTCGCCTCTGTGCAGCGCCATCACCGCGATGGCCGCCGCGCCGAGCACGGCTACGGCGCTCCACAGGAGGATGCGAACGGACTTGGGCATGGCGGGGGTGCGCGCGTGGAAACGGTGCGGGGGTGGGGGGACAAGGTAGTTTGAGCGATTTGGGGATGGAAGGGAAGGGCGTTTCACGCAGAGACACAGAGGGGAACGGCAAGAACCACGAGGAAGGGGTTCTTTGTGCCTTGCAGTTGTCCTCTGTGCTCTCTGTGTGATGGTTTTGCTGTTTACGTGCTAACGCACTTCCCCTCCCCGGTTCGTATCTTGCCGGATGCAGTGGGATTCCCGACGGCTCCGCGCGCCACGACTCAACCCGACGCCATGTCCGGACTCGAAGGGCTCCTCGCCGGCCGCACGCTGATGGGCCGCTACCGGATCGAGGAAGTGATCGGCAGGGGCGGCTTCGCAGCCGTGTACCGGGCCCACGACGAACGCCTCGGCCGCACCGTGGCGGTCAAGGTCATCACCGTGGTCGCGGCGGATGCGGCGACGCGCGACCAGATCCGCCGCCGCTTCGAGCGCGAGGCACGCGTCGCCGCCAGCCTGGACCATCCCAACGTCGTGACCGTTTACGACGTGGGGACCGATCCCGACCTGGAGCTCGACTTCCTGGTGATGGAGCTGCTGCGCGGCGAGGACCTTTCGCGCCGGCTCGCGCGCCCCGAGCGGCTGGAGACGCCGGCGGCGGTGCGCATCCTCCGCGACACGGCGCACGGGATCGCGGCGGGGCACCGCGGCGGGCTCATCCACCGCGACGTGAAGCCGGCCAACATTTTCCTGGCGGAGCACGAGCGCGAGGAGCGTTTCCGCGTGTGCGTGCTCGACTTCGGCATCGCGCGCATCCGCGATGCGGAGCAGTCACTCACGAAGCTGACCCGGGGTGCCGCGCCGCTGTCGCCGCGCTACGCGTCGCCGGAACAGCTCCAGGACGTGCGCGACCTCTCCCCCGCGTCCGACGTCTACAGCCTGGGCGTGATCGGGTACGAGCTGCTGACCGGGGAGCGCCCCTTCGACCCCGAGCAGATTCGCCTGTTGACGCGCGGGGACGCGGCCGCCCCGCCTTCGTTCGACGCGATCCCCGCGCAGGTCGAGCCGATCATCCGCAGGGCGATGGAGCTGGACCCGGAGCGGCGCTTCTCCGACGCCGGCGAGATGGCCGAGGCGCTGGACGCCGCGCTGACCTCGCTCCGCGCTGAAGCCGCACCCGCCGTTGCGCCGGTCGTCGTGCCCGTCGAGGCGTCGGAAACGGTGATGCTCCCCGAGCCCGAGCCGGTCGCGGCGGCGCCGGAGGTTGTGGCGCCTCCCGCCGTCGTGCCCACGCCCGTCGCAGAGCCCGTCCGCGAGACGCCGCCCCCTCCGCTGGTGGACCCCACGCGCGAAGTGCCACTCCTGGCGGAGCGGAGGCCGGCGGGTGTGCCGGTGACTGGCCGTCCGGCGAGGCGCCGTGCCGCGCCCGCGCTGCTCGTGGGCGTTCCGCTACTCCTGCTGGCGGGCGGCGGCGCGTGGTGGGCGATGTCCCGCGACACACCTGATGCACCGCCCCCCGCCGCGCAGACCACGGCAGCCGCGCCGCCCGCCGCGACCCCGCCCGCCGCGCGCACACCCGACTCCCTCGCCTGGAGCGCCCCCGACGGCGGAGACCCGGCCGCGACCGGAGCAGCGCAGCAGCCGGGCTCCGGCGCGGTCCCTGCCGGCGGCGCGGTGCCCGGCGGCGGCGAGCCGGTTGGCGGCGGCGCGACACCCGGCGGTGCAGCCCCTCCCGCCCAGCCAGGCCAGACCCCGGCGGCCAGCGGCACCTTTGCGGGCACGACCACACCGCCACGGACTCCCGCGCCCGCCTCGAGCCCCGCCGCGGCGAGTGCGGCGCGCCAGGCGGAGCAACGCTTCGAAGTCGGGGACTTTCCTGCAGCGGTGGCGGGGTTCCGGAGGGCGGTGGCGGCGGCGCCGGGCAACGCGCACTATCGCAACCAGCTGGGCTGGGCGCTCTTCCAGAGCGGCGACCTGGCAGGGGCGGAGCGGGAGCTTCGGGAGACGGTTCGGCTGGATCCCAACCGCGCCATCGCCTATGCCAACCTGGGAGAGGTGTACCGGGTGCGCGGTCAGAAGCCGGCTGCCATCGCCAACTACCGCCGCTTCCTGCAACTGAACACGAACGCGCGCCGCGAAGAGATCGCGCGGGGCAAGCTGCGCGGGATGGGCGCTACTCCCTGAACCTGCGCACGTACGCCGTCCGCTCCCGCACGGCCAGGATCTGCGAGGGGAGCACCTTGGCGATGGAGTGGTTGGCCCAGGGGCGCGAGTAGTACGCGGTGAGCACGCGGTCGTAGCGTACGAGCCAGGCGCGCTGGTCCTGGCGCAGGGCGTTGCGCGCGGCGGCGGAGAGGCTGGCCATCTTCGCCGCGTACACGCGGTTCAGCTCGGCATCCGCCGCCGCGTAGTCGCGCCGCAGGCAGTCCACGACCTCGGTGCGCGTGAGCATCCAGAAGTCCTGGCACGGGTGCGCCACGTTCTCCCGGAACTCCTGCGCCTCCACACCGCTCGCCAGCAGCGCCGCCAGAACCGCGGCACAACCGGCCCTCCGAGCTCTCCGCATCGACGTACTCACGGGCTGTTGGACTTCCCGGCTCCCCGCCCGCCTCGCTGCGCACGTTGGATGCCCGGCGGAACGGCGGTTTTCACACAAAGAGGGGACGGAGGAAAGTTCGGAGCCGCTCGGAGTCGCGCGGCAGGATCAGGCGCTCGCTTCCCGGTGCGTATCCACGCTCGCCCGGATGAAGCGCGCCATCTCCGCCAACACCCGTTCGCACTGGTCGCGGTGCGGCGTGTGGCCGCAGTCGGGGAGGACGAGGATCTCGGCGGGGCCGGCCAGCTGGCGCTGGATCGCCTCCACCTGGCGCATCGTTCCGTATTCGTCGTCCTCGCCCTGGATGATGAGAGTGGGGACGCGGATGGAGCCCAGATACTCCTCGATGTTCCAGGCGCGGAACTCCGGGTCGAGCCAAACGCGGTTCCATCCCCAGAACGCGTCCTCCGTGTTGCTGCCGTGGTACTTCGACAGGCGCAGGGGAAGGTCGGTGGTGCGGTACGTGTCCGCGATGCGGGCGATGCTCGCCAGCCCTTCCCGCTCGGTGAAGACGTGCGGCGCCTCCAGCACCAGCGCGCAAACACGGGTGCCGCCCTCGCTCCCCGCGTGGATGATGGCGATGGACGCGCCGTCGCTGTGCCCCACCAGCACCGCGTCACGCACTCCGGTGGCGTCCAGCACCTCACCCAGCACCTCGGCCTCATCGTGCATGAACCGGACGGGGCGCGGCAGCTCGGCGGGGTCCGATCCGCCATACCCGGCGCGGCTGTAGACCAGCGCACCCAAACCGGTCGCAGCCGCCAGCGCCGCGGGAAAGTCGCGCCACCCCGCGAGCGACCCGAGTCCCTCGTGAAGGAACACGAGCGTCGGCGCGGCCTCCGGCGCCGGTCCGATCCACGCGTACTCCAGCCGCCGCCCGCCCGCCACCATCGAGAGCGTCATTCCGCGGCCAGGCGAGAAGGTGTGAGCAGTGCCGGGTCGCCATTCTCGGGATCGAAGGTCCGGAAGCCGATCCGCTCCGCCAGCGACCGCAGCTTGCGGTCCGCGGCAACAAACACGAGCGGCTCGTTGGCGATCTCGCGCGCCTGCCTGGCGGACGCGGTGTGGAGCAGATCGAGCGTACCCGCACCGGAGTCACTGTATTCGATAGCGATGGACTCGGCCTCTCCGACCAACTCCGTCTCGACCCCAAGGACGGTGAGATACGTGCGACGATGATCCGCGTGCGCTTGCAACAAACGCCCGAGTCTCCGGCGCCTAATTCGTCCGCCCGCCCTGGCTCCCCTCGTAAGGCGCACCACCACCTCCAGCGCCACCAGTTCGGACACGAAGAAGGAACCCTTCAGGTCACGCCGTCGGAAAAGCTCACGCATGGTTTCAGCGCCAGTCTCGTCGTGGTAAAGCTTCACGAGCGAACTGGCGTCGAGGAACAGGATCACAGAAAACGCCGCAGGTATCTGCGTACGGGCCACCACAGCCGTCGCACGCGGTAGAAGCGCGGCTTGAGCGTCTCGAATTCGGGCGGTGGCCAGGGGTGGCAAGATGGTGGGCGTATGCCCGCGGCGATGAGCCGCTCATTGCGCCGGAGCCGCTGAAGCTCCCATTGGTCCAGCGTCGCTTCGCTCTCCGTCTCCGTCTGGTTTCCCATTTCGGCACTCTGCGGTTCGGGGCTCGCGTGTAGGGCTGTTCGCGTCCGGGGCTCAACAACGCTGGCCGAACATAAGCAGCACCCGCGGCGCACACCAGCGCCTTGCAAGTGTCCACCCCACATCGGTTTGCGCGGTGTCCCCTACAGGTCTGCGGCGCGCCTTTTCGTCACGGCGGTACACGATCGCTCAGGCGGCTGCAGCGGAAGCGAATAGTATCCTTCCTGCGGGAACACAGGGATGATCGGCGCGCGCGCATCGTCCTCGAATTCCCCCTATTCGGGCTCCTGAGGCGGGTAGGACGTGGACGCTCCAGCATGCACCAATCTGTGCGGATCGCACCATATTGCTCCGGCGCGGGAAACCAGCGGGCGTGACGCCAGGCGGACGCGCGAGGGCCGATCCCGTTGCGGCGCACGGGGTTGGATGGGCAGCCGGCAAACGCCCTTTTCCACCCCTTTTCCGGTATGGATATTCCCTCACAGGCAGTCCCACCTAAGCGTTCCGCCACCTGAACCGCCGGGAACCTCATGAACGATCCACAATCCGCGAAGGCGCTGGGAACCACCCGCCGGGGACGCGCGCTGCGCGGCCTGGCGCTCCTCGCCGCACTCGCCTCCCTCCCGGCCTGCGACGGCAGCGGATCGCGGATCACCGCGCCTGAGGCGCCGTCGAAGACGCTCGCCGGCACCGCCACGGTCGCGTGGGTCTTCCCCACGGGGAACTACGCCACCAACCCGGTGACCTTCAAGGCGGACGCGACCAGCGACATCGTGACGGTGAAGTACTTCGCCGACGGCACGTACCTGCTGGGCTCCAGCACGGACCGCGCGAACTTCTTCCCCGTGAAGTACAAGTTCAGCGGCGTGGGGGTGCGGCGCATCTACCTGCGCGGCTACAACTCGGCGGGGACGCAGGTGGCGGGGTTCTACAAGGACATCACCATCGCGGACCTGGTGCCCAACGTGCCGTACTTCTACCAGTACGCCAACACGTACGAGCCGGGCGCCACCTGTGCCAACACCACCATGGCGATGCTCCTGAAGTACTACGGGGCCAACTACACGCCGGACCAGATCTACACCGAGTTCCGCAAGCAGTCGCAGGACGAGTTCAAGTTCGACACGATCTTCAACAAGCTGGCGGCGCGCGCCGGGCTCAAGCAGCGCATCCGGGTGCACATGGAGACCGGCTCGGTCCCGCAGATGGAGGCCGAGCTCAACAAGGGGCGCCCCGTCATCATCCACGGCAAGTTCACCAGCTCTGGCCACGTGATGCTGCTGATCGGCAACGACGGCACCAACTACACGATGAACGACCCGGCTGGCCGGTGGGGGCAGAGCCTGTGCAACGGCACGGGCTACGGCTCGTCGTCCACAGCCGGGATCGGGGTGAAGTACGGGCGCGCCATCGTGGGCAAGGCCATCACCACGCCGTGGCAGGGGAGCTGCACGTACTTCGATCCCAACACGGTGCGGTACCACGAGACGTACCTGGTGCCCTGACCAACTGCGCGTCACACAGAGGGACAGAGGGGAACAGCAAGAGGGGGAGGACTCCACGAGGTCTTCTGTATCTCTGTGAGAAGGGAACAGTTTGGCGGGGCCCGCTTCCCAGGCGGGGAGCCGGCCCTTGCCACCTCCTGATACGCATCACAGTCGCAGAGAACGTAGTTGCGGCATGGGATCTGCCGGGCAGGAACAGACGGCTCCTGTTTTCGGGGGCTGTCCGATCTACCCCCTGGTTGCAGGAGCTTGTGATGAAACGCTTTACCCTCGCGCTGGTTGGGGGCGTGTCGCTGGCCGCGTGCGCGGACACCCCGACGGATCCCGGGAACGCGGCCGCGTGCAGCGCGGAAACGCGGCTCGCGCCCTCCACCTCGCTCGCGGCTGCGCCGGCGCGCTCAAGGCTCCTGGAGAGCCCGCGCACGGTGATCGTGATCCCCATCAAGGGCGTCGCCATCACCAACGATGCGGTCGTCGCGGGGACGGATGAGTCGGGCGCGGCCACGTGGAGCAAGTCCACGGGAGTCCGGCGGCTCACCGGACTCACGACGGTCGGGGACTACAGCCCGGCGGGGCAGGCGGTCGGAACCACCCCCGCGAAGCTGGCGCGGCGCGACACCGACGGGACGATGGCGGAGATCGGCGACTCGCCGGCAACCCTCGGGTACGGGATCAACTCGCTGGGTTGGGTGGTGGGGCAGCATCGGGGGCGTGCATTCTTCTGGACGACCTGCTTCGGACTCAAGCCGCTCCACCAGCCTACCATCGATCCCCAGCAGGGGAGCGCGTCCAGCGTGGCCGTCGACATCAACACCCGTGGCGACGTGTTGGGCCACACGGATCTGACGCCTCGCGCCAACCCGAACCTGGTGAGGGTCGTGGCGACGGTCTGGAAGGCGTGGAGCGACGAGTGGGTGGAGATCGAGCCGATCGACTACCACCACGGCACCCAGGGCAGCGCCATCAACGACCGGGGCGCGGTGGCGGGTACGCAGGGCAACTGGGGATCGCGCGGTCCGCCGGAACGCTTGCCCTTCTTCTGGACGGCGGAGGGAGGGGTGGTCGCCATCCCCGTGCCCGCGGGGACCCGCTTCGGCGGGGCAAGCGACATCAACAACCTCGATGAGGTGGTGGGCTCGACCCGTGACACCATCAACAACCAGTTTCACGCCTGGGTCTGGCGCAAAGAAACCGGCACCGAGCGGCTCCCCGAGATGGGCCAGGCGAGCAGCACCGCGATCGCCATCAACGACTGGGGCGACATCGTCGGCACGGTGGGCAACCAGCCGGTGGTGTGGACCTGGCCGGAGAACGCGCACCGCTGGCGCTGAGCAGCCGCGAACAAACTGCAATCTCACACAGAGCCACAGAGAGAACCCCAAGGTCTCTCTGTGGCTTTGCAGTTCCCTTCGTGTCCCGCGTGGGAGGCTTTTTTTCTTCCGCCGTTACGGACGCCCGCCCGTCACCTCACGCAGGCGCGCCGCGGCCTGCGGGCTGAGCGACGGCGTCACGGGCAGGTTCTGCGCGCGCTGGAAGGCCTTGAGCGCGGTGATCACCTCTTCGTCGAAGGCGCAGAACTGCTGCGTGGTGCGCGTGCCGTGCCCCGCCTTCGCCAGCAGGTTGCGGAGGAGGCAGACGTGCGCCCCGGCCGGCACCGCGAATGCCTGCGAGCCGTTGGGGAGGAAGTGGTCGTCGGCGTGGAAGACGGACATCCAAACGTTGTAGACGCGCTCCAGCTCCAGGATGGGCTCGGGCGCGTCCTCCACGTGCAGGTCGGCGTACACGTCGTCGCCGCCGCCGTAGCCGCCGCCCTTTTTGACGATCAGCAGCCCCGCCCCCTGCCGCCCGCGCCGGTCGCCGCCGGCCGCCTGCCCGGCCTTAAGCGCCGCCAGCAGCCGCTCGCCGAAGGGGCGCCCCGCCGCCTCCGCGCGCCGGAACGCGCTGGCCATGGAGTCCACCACCTCGGGGCCGGTGAGGATGTTCCCCTGCACGCTGAAGTGGTCGCCGGTGCGGTGCCCGGCCCACGCCTGCGCGCTGTCGCCGGTGAAGGCGGCGGTGCGGCAGCGCGCGTCCATCACCGCGAACTGGCGCCGCGCGATCCCCGGGTCGGTGCGCCTGAACTCGGCCACCACCTCGTCGGGCGAGCGCCCCTGCCGCATCAGCTCCAGCCCGCGCCGCTTGAACGCCACGTTGGCCGCCGCCTGCGACGCGATGGCCCCCACCTCCGCCTCCGCCGCCGGCACGATGGAGCCCGCCCCCACCACGCGCGACTGCACGGCGACCCCCAGGAAGCCGTTCTGCGGATCGCACGCCACGATGCTGAAGGTGGAGAGCGACGGCGTCTGCGCCGCCGCGCCGCCAGCGATCACGATGCCGGCGCACGCCGCGATGGCCGCCGAGCGGATGCTCCTCATGATCCTCGTCTCAGTTGAGGGAAACGCTACTCTTCGCCGCGCGCCTCTTTCTCGGCGATCTCGCGGCGGCGCGCGTCGAGCAGCGGCGTCTTCCGCTTCTTCCTGTGACCCGCGTTGCCCGCCGGGGACGCCGCAGACGACGACTGCTTGCCGGCCGAATGCGAGCGCTTGCCGCCGCCCTTGCCGCGCTGCGACGGCTGCGGCTGGGCCTCCTCGTCGCCCGTCTCGTCCACCATGCGGCGCGCGCCTTCCTTGGGCTCGATCCCGCTCCCCTTGCGCACCGCCCACGTCTGCGTGAACTCGGCGCCGAAGAGGAGGATCATCGACGAGTAGTAGACCCACACCAGGAGCACGGCCAGCGACGCGGCTGCGCCGAAGCCCTGGCCGGGGTCGCTGCGCCCCAGGTACAGCCCGATCCCGAACTTGCCTACCGTGAAAAGCGCCGCCGTGAAGAACGCCCCGACCCACACGTCCTTCCACGCGATCTTGCCATCCGGCAGGAACTTGAACATGGCGGCGAAGAGCAGCGTCACCACCACCAGCGAGAGGGCCAGGTCGAGCACGGCCTGCACCACCGTCCCCAGCCCGCCCAGCATGCTCCCCAGCGCGCTCCCCGCCGCCGATATGAAAGCGCTCAGCGCCAGCGACACCAGCAGCATGAACGCGATCCCCATGATCATCCCCAGCGACAACACGCGCTTGAAGATGAAGTTCTTGATCCCGCCCGCCTTGGGGTCCGGCTCCACCTCCCAGGCACGGTTGAGGGCGCTCTGCAGCTGCATGAACGCCCCCGTCGCGCCGAAGATCAGCGCCGCCGTGCTCAGCACCGACGACAGGCCCTTCCCCTGCTTCTCGTCCGCCGCGCCGATCATCGCCGACACCTGGTTGGCGGTGTCCTGCCCGATCATCCCCGCGAACTGCTCCTGGATGGTGCGGCGGACGGTCTCCGCGTCCACGAAGACGCTCGCCACCAGGATGATGAGGAGAAGGAGCGGCGCCAGCGCGAATACGATGTAGTACGAGAGCGACGCCGCGCGCATTGCGCACTCGTCGTCGCCGAACTCCTTGAACGTCTGCTTCATGAAGCCGAGCGCTCCAGCGGCTTCTTCCTTCGTGGCTGCCATGGTTCACCGGTGGAGTGGGTGCGCGTCCGCGCCTTTGTTCGCGCGGGTGGAGAGCCGCGCCTTTGCAAGCGCGGTTCCACTGCCGCATCAACCCTGTCGAACCTTCATCAGCACCGCGATCGCGATGCCGAGCAGCACCAGCAGCACGATGACGGCGATCAGCACGGGCGTGCGGGCGCGCGACCGTTCGGCGGCCTTGCGCTCGTCGAGCCAGAAGAGCCCCGGCTCCGCCTCGCGCACGATGCCGCGGTTGGTGAGCGCCCGCAGCGCCATGCTCTCGGGGAGATCCAGGTCCCTGAGCGTCCGCGCCTTCTCCGGAGCCGTGGCGTCCGCCGTGCGAAAGGCTTCGAAGGCGTGCCGCTCCGCCTGCGCCTGCGCGGCGAGAATGGCGACGATCGCTCCGTTGGTGGCCATGCAGCTTCCCCTTCTGTAAGAACAAAGAGCCCCGCGCCACTGTGCGCGAGGCTCCCCTCTGGAGCGAAAGCCGTACCCGTGTGAACTGCAACTGCGGGCCTCACACAGAGCCACAGAGGGCAAAAGCAAGAACGAGGGGAAAGGTTTTCTCTGCGGCTTGCTGTTCCCCCTTGTTCACGCCACCGCGGGCACCCTCACCTCAACGGTGAACCCCGCGTGCGCGAGCATGTTGACCAGCGAATCGATCGAGAACTGGTCTATCTTTCCGTGCACCAGCTCACTGATCCGCGGCTGCGACACCCCGAACAACCGCGCGGCGTCCCGCTGCTTCAGCCCTCGCGCCTCGATCACCCGGTGGATCTCCAGCATCAGCGTAGAACGGATCTTCAGGTTCTCGGCTTCCTCTCCAACAAAGCCAAGATCCGCAAAGATGTTTCCGCCGGATGGCGTAATATGTTCGATGGCCATTTTCGTTTCTTCCGCTAGCTGGCGAGCTGCCGCCGGTGCACCAGCATCTCCTTGTATCGATCACGCCCCAAGTCGATGTCGTGCTTACTTGTTGCTTGCGTGGTCTTCTGGAAGGCGTGCAACACGTACACCGCTTCCGGGAATTTTGCCACGTAGAACACCCGGTGGATGACCTGCCCACCTTCGTTCGTCGCGGTGCGGAGTTCGAACGTGCCTGATCCGACCTGCTCCATTGGCTTGGAACCCGCTGGCGTCACGCCATTCTGCACGAGCCCGAGCTGGAACCCGATCTCGCGGCGGGCTCCGGCAGGGAAGCTCAGAAGCTCCCGGTAGGTCGAACCGACCCACGCCACCGGCTTCTCGGATTCCGACATGCGGAATAATATACTGAATTCCGATCACCTGGAAGGGTCGCGAGAATGGCGAAGGCAGCTCCTTCCAACACAAAGCTACAGAGAGAGAACAACTCGGAGCTTTCCTTTGCGCCTTGCTGTTCCCTCTGTGCCCTCTGTGTGAGGCTGTTGCTGTTGGTTTACGCGAACAGGTCCTGGCCGAACTGGAAGCCGCCGCCCTTGCCCTTGGACTTGGGCTCGGGACGCGCGCGGGCGTAGCCCTGCTCGGCGCGGGAGATGCGGCGGTGGGCGGCGAGGCCCTCCAGCAGCAGCTCGGCGGCGGCGACCGTGGTGCCGGGGTCCTCGCGCCGGTACATCCCAACCTCCTCTAGCGCCTCCACCAGCCCCGGCACGCCGCCCAGCCCGCCCAGCGCCGCCTCCGCGGATGCGCTGTCCGACACCTGCAAAACGCCGCCGCGGTCGAAGTGCTCGACGATGGTGTCCATGGAGTCCACTTCCCACACCTGGTCGAAGAGCTCGCGCGCGGCGGCGGCGATCAGGTCCCTGGCGATCGTCTCGGAGCCCTGCAGCTCGCCCTCGTACTCCAGCTCCATCTTCCCCGTGATGGAGGGGAGCGCGGCGTACACGTCGGCCACGCGCGGCACGACGGCCGTCTCGCCGGCGAGGAGGGCGCGGCGCTCGGCGTTGGACACGGCGGTCTCCATCACCGAGATGGGCATGCGCTGCGAGACGCCGCTGCGCCGGTCGATCCGCTTGTCGTCGCGGGCCAGGAAGGCGATGCGCTCCACCAGCTCCGCCACGAAGGGCGGCACCGACACCGGCACCCCGTCGCGCTCGATCTGGGCCTCCTGCGCGGTGATCGTCATCGCCTCCTCGGGCGAGCGCGGGTAGTGCGTCAGGATCTCGGCGCCGATGCGGTCCTTGAGGGGCGTGATGATCTTGCCGCGCGCCGTGTAGTCCTCGGGGTTCGCGCTGAACACCAGGAGCACGTCCAGCGGCAGGCGCACCGGGTAGCCCTTGATCTGGATGTCGCCTTCCTGCAGCACGTTGAAGAGACCCACCTGCACCTTTCCGCTCAGGTCGGGCAGCTCGTTGAGCGCAAAGATGCCGCGATTTGCGCGCGGCAGGAGGCCGTAGTTGATGGACAGCTCGTCCGACAGCAGGTGCCCGCCGCGTGCGGCGCGAATGGGGTCCATGTCGCCGATCAGGTCGGCGACGGTGACGTCGGGGGTGGCGAGCTTCTCCACGTAGCGCGCGTCGCGGCCCAGCCAGGCGATGGGTGCGTCGTCCCCTGCCTCCTCCACCAGCAGGCGGCCGGCGCGCGAGATGGGGCGCAGCGGGTCGTCGTTGGTCTCGGTGCCGGCGAGCACGGGGAGCGCCTCGTCCAGCAGCGAGGTGAGCTGGCGGAGGATGCGGCTCTTGGCCTGCCCGCGCAGCCCCAGCAGGATGAAGTTCTGGCGCGCCAGCACGGCGTTGCACAACGCGGGGACCACGGTGTCTTCGTAGCCCACGATGCCGGGGAATATGGTGCCGCCCGCGCGCAGCCGGGCGATCAGGTTCTCGCGCATCTCCGCTTTCACGGAGCGTGTGCGGTACCCGGCTTCGCGGAGCGCGCCGAGCGTGGTGGGACGGTGGTCCATGGATCGGTTCCTGGGTTTGGACAACGAAACAGAAGTGCGTTAGTGCGTTAGTGCGCGAGAGGGGCTTCCCCGCCTTATATTCTGTCATCCTGAGCGACGCGCTTCTCCGTACCTTACCGTGCTCCACCGCTTGGCGCGGAGCGAAGGATCTACTGCGCGTGCCGAGGGGCTCGTCGTTGCGCCGCCGTCCTCCTGCCTCGCGGGCTAGATCCGTTCGGTCGCCGCCGGGAGTATGGCCTGCGTTGCGGGCCTCCGTCCGGCGGCTCCCTCAGGATGACAAAAGGAACCGAACTCACGCACTTCCCCTCACGGCACCTCGATCGCCACGCCGTTCGGGTGGCGGCGCATGCGGGGGGTGATGGCGGGGACTGGGGCGTGGCGGAAGGCGGCCAGGGCATCGTCGGCGGACGCGAACTCAGCCAGGCGGCGCAGGGTGTGGACCGTCGGCGGCAGCATCTTCATCTCGCCGCGCTCGAAGCGCTCCACAACTTCCGCGGGGCCGCACCAGAGGGCGTCCGTCATCTCCTCGCCGTGGGCGTCGCACTCGGCGCCTTCGGGGGCGAGGGCCAGAAAGAAGCGCGTGTCGTAGCGGCGTGGCTCAGGGAGCGGGGTGATCCAGTGCGCCAGGTACGCCAGCGAGTCGCCCGCCAGCCGCACGCCGCTCCCCACCGCGAGCTGCCGCAGCGTCGCCACGCCGTCCAGCAGCGCGCGCCGGGCAACCGAGAGCGCGCCCTCGTCGTCGATGCGCGAGGGGGCGGCGGGGTCGGCGCGGGCCAGGAGGATCCCCGTCTCCTCGAACGACTCGCGCAGGGCTGCGGCCACGAAGCCCAGCGCCTCCTCCGGCGTCTCGGTGCCCAGGCGTGCGGCCCACTCCGCGGGGGTGGGGCCGTCCAGGTGGTCGGCAAGCGACAGGTCGCGGTCCGCCTTGTCCACCACGCCGCCAGGGAAGACCCAGGCATCGGCCGCGAAGCCGCTCCGTCCGTGGCGGCGCAGCAGGAGCACCTGCGGCCCCGTGCTGCCATCGCGCAGCAGCGCCACCGTGGCGGCGGGGCGCGGGGGGGCGGGGATCAGCGATTCGTCGTCCACGCGCTCCGCGAAGCCCGGGGGCAGGCTCGCCTCCGGGATCAGGAAGAGGTTGGGATCGTCGGTGGCGCGGCGCGCGGCCGAAGCGGCGGTCGGGCGGTTGGGCTCGGAGGGCACGGCGTTCCGGTCAAGAGTTGTCCTGCTCCTGCCGCAACGATAGTGCCCCGCAGTTTTGGAGGGCGGGGGCTCGAAAGTGTTTGCGAAGCGGGCCGGGCGTGCTATTCTTCATGCACACAACCGCTTACAGGAAATCCCTCGTTTCCATGCTGGCGCAATCGGCCCGCATCTCCCCGAGCCGCTCGCCCCTTTGTCCGCCTCCCCGCCACCGCTCCACGGGTACACCTTTCTCTCCCCCGCCGAAGGGGTGCGCACGCTGCGGGAGAGCGACGCGTACTTCCGCTCGCTGGTGGAGAACGCGCGCGACGTCATCCACGTGATCAACGAGGACGGCACCACGCGCTACATCACCCCCTCGGTGAAGCGGCTGCTGGGATTCTCGCCGGAGGAGCTGATCGGGCGGATGGCGCTGGACCTGGTGCACCCCGACGACCGCGAGAGCGCCATGGCCGCGCTGCGGCTGGACCGCTACGCCCCGGGCTCGGGACGAGGGCTGGAGTTCCGCGTGGGGCACCGCGACGGGAGCTGGCGGATCTTCGAGGGGGTGGGCACCAACCTGCTGGACGACCCCACCGTGCGCGGCGTCATCGTCAACTCGCGCGACGTAACGGGGCGCAAGCGGGCGGAGGAGGAGAGCGCGCGCCTGGCCGCCTTTCCGCGCGCCACCCCCTCGCCGATCCTGGAGTGCGACGCGATGGGGGAGGTGCGCTACGCCAACCCCGCCGTCGAGCGCACCCTACTCGAGCTGGGGGTGGAGAGCCCGCACCTCATCTTGCCCGAAGACCACGTGGCCATCGTGCGCCGCGCTCTGGAGACGGGGGTGGGGGTGCGCGACGTGGAGGTGGGGGTGGGCGGGCGCGTGCTGGCGTGGCTCTACAACCCGCAGCCGGCGCTGGGCACGGTGCACCTCTTTGGCGAGGACGTGACGGAGCGCAAGCAGAGCGACGCGCGCCTCCTGCACGACGCCATGCACGACGCGCTGACGGGGCTCCCCAACCGACCCTTCTTCATGCAGCGCCTGGCCGCCGCCCTGGTGCGCCACCGCCGCGGCGAGACGCCGCCACCCGCCGTCCTCTTCCTGGACCTGGACCGCTTCAAGGTGGTCAACGACTCGCTCGGCCACCACGTGGGCGACGAGCTGCTGGTGGCCGTCTCGGGGCGGCTGAAGGGGTGCCTGCGCGAGACCGACACCGTGGCCCGCTTCGGCGGCGACGAGTTCGCGGTGCTGCTGGAGGAGCTGGAGGACTCCGCGCACGCCGTGATGGTGGCGGAGCGGATCGCGGCGGCGGTGGCGGCTCCCGTCAACCTGAGCGGCTACGAGGTGTTCACCGCCGCCAGCATCGGGATCGCGCTGGGCGAGGCGGGGCACGACCGGCCGGAGTACCTGCTGCGCAACGCGGACATGGCGATGTACCGCGCCAAGGGAGCCGGCGGGGCGCGCTGCGAGGTGTTCGACCGCGCCATGCACGCCCGCGCCCTCGCCCGCCTGCAGATGGAGACGGACCTGCGCCGCGCCCTGGCCCGCGGCGAGTTCGTCCTCCACTACCAGCCCATCGTGGCGCTGGCGACGGGGCGGATGGTCGGCGTGGAGGCGCTCTGCCGATGGAGGCACCCCGAGCAGGGAATGATCCCGCCGAGCGACTTCATCGGCACGGCAGAGGAGACGGGGATCATCGTGCCGCTGGGGGAGTGGGTGCTGGAGGAGGCGTGCCAGCGGCTGGCGGAGTGGCGGCTGGAGTTCGAGCACGCGCGCATCGCCATGAGCGTCAACCTGAGCGCCCGCCAGTTCGCGCACCCGGGGCTCGTCGGCCACATCCGCCGCACTCTGGCCGACACGGGGCTGGACGCGCGCCACCTGAAGCTGGAGCTCACCGAGAGCGTGCTGATGGAGGGCGGGGGCACGGCCGCGGCGATGCTGCAGCAGCTGCAGGCGCTGGGGATCGACCTGCAGCTGGACGACTTCGGCACGGGCTACTCGTCGCTGGCGTACCTGCACCGCTTCCCCATAGGCGCGCTGAAGATCGACCGCTCCTTCGTGAGCCGCATGCACCCGGAGAACGCCACTGCGCAGCTGGTCCGCACCATCGCCGGGATGGCCAAGGGCCTCGATCTCGCCGTCACCGCCGAGGGTGTGGAGACGCCCGCGCAGCTCGCCCAGGTCCGCGACATCGGCTGCGACTTCGCGCAGGGCTTCCTCCTCTCGCCGCCGCTCACCGAGGTGGAGATGCGGGCGCTGCTGGCGAGCGATCCGCGGTGGTGAGGGGGCCCTCACCCCCAGCGTCGCTCCGCGACGCTTCCCCCTCCCCCAAAACTGCCTGGGGGAGGGGGTTTTTGTTGGGCGCTCCTTCGCCGCCGCACAAACGACCTGGTAGGGGCGCGATTCATCGCGCCCGTGCCTGACGCCTGCTCCGCCGCCCGCTGCGCACACCGTTATCCGTAGGGGCGGCCCCGTGTGGCCGCCCGTGCCCGCCGCCGCTCCGCCGCCTGCCATCGGCACCGATACCCGTAGGGGCAGACCCACGTGTCATCTGTTCCAACTAATTCGTCCGTGGCCCACATTTTCTGTGTGAATGTCGGGGTGTTCGCTCCAGGGGCAGGTCTGGCGGCAGGGGGACAATGTCTTCGTCGCGGATCGTGGGTGCGCATGTCTTCATTCGGCGTGAAGGGCGGATGATCTTGGCGCGACGAC